>JBIJCA010000136.1:0-11391 GCA_044344935.1 Aquimonas sp.
ATGACTCGGCCGAGTTCTTCGTGAGTCGCTGTGCTTGGTAGTCGGATGCTTCGCTCCAGCAGGGGAGTGCTACCGCCACGAGAGCGGTGTATCCAGGCTCCCACGTAGAACTCCGGGCCGCTCGCATCGAAACCAAGATAGGCGTTCCCCACTCGCCTGAGCACCTTTGCCAGTTCGTTGTTCCGAACCCCAAGCACGCCTTGAACCGTGTGTGTGGCGCGCTGGTTGATTTCCGCTGGATCAATGTTAGGAACAAAGCGCGCGAGCGCTTCGAGCAGCCCTCTCCCCAAACGGTCAAGTGCGTCTTCTGCTGACATATCCACTGAATCAACTAAGCCAACCTCAGTGGTTCCCATGCCCATTCCGGCTTCTGAGAAGACATGGACTGTCTCCGAATCCAGATAGACTGAGACGCCGGACCTGTCGAGATATTCACTCACAAGGAATCACCTCACGTTGGAGAACAGCACGTTGACGGCTGGATTGAGTGTTGCTGCATACGTTTGCAGATTGTGCAGAACCGCCAGCTGCGCTGGGGAGCCAGTACCCGTCTCGAGACCGATCATTAGCTGTCGTTGCATAATCTCATCTCCGCGCACGGTGATTCGGCGTTGCACGCCACCAACAGTCACGTTCTTTGAGTCGCCCTTGAAGCCAGCCAGCTTGTCGACGTAGCCCTTGAGCAGATCCTCCAGTCGCTGCGGATCCAGCCTCGACACCGCCTGCAGGTCCACGGACTTCACACTCAGTGCAAGGCCCTTGCTCTTGTCAAACCAGTCGATCACCGGGAAGTTGCCGAAGCGCTGGGCGCCCGGCACATGTCGCAGCACATAGTCCTCGAACAGGTTGCCGCGCGCAAAGTGGTCGAGGTGGAACAGGCTCTGGATTTCGCCCTTCAGGTACTGGTCCAGCGTCATCTGCCGCGACATCGCGCGGCTCAGCTTCGGGCCGATGGCGGACTCGGCGGTGCCCGGCGTGGATGCGAAGTCGAGCCCCTGTAGGAGCGCCACCAGCTTGCCGGGGCCAGCAAGCGAGAGCAGGCCGTCCTTTCTCGCTGAGTAGTCGTTGAAGCGAGCCATGCTTTGGGCGCGCGCGTGGGTGTTGCCGGAGACCATGCCGACCGACCGCATCATGTCGAGCACGCGGATGTCGCGGTTCAGGTCATAGGCCTGGCCCGCACCGACAGCGGCGCCGAGCAAGGGCACGTTCACCGCGATGTCCGCCGCCAGGCTGGTCTCGCCTGGGCGGTAGTCGCCGCCTGAGAACAGGCTGAGAAAGGCGACCGCGTCCCCGTCGTAGCTGCCCAGGGCCGTCGAGCGCGTGCGCTGCAGCAGGCCGCCCTCGGCGGGGTCGATCGCGGCGGCGATGCTGCCCAGCAGGCCACGACGCACGCGATTGAGCGCGTCTTGCGCGCTCAAGCCCTGCAGGTCTGCGCTGCTGACACCGGCCCGGCGAAGCACGCTGAACTCGTCGTCGCCATCTTGGGTGGCCAGCAGAGTCCTGAGGTCGAGGTTCGGAGCAAAACCGGAAGCCAAGTCGCCGAACAGGATCGCGTTGGACGCCACGTAGTCAACGAAGCGGTTGTGCAGATGAGGCAGGACGCCAGTCCGGAACGAAGCCTGGTTGGGATTGCGAATTCTCAGGCGTTCGATATCCGCCAGAAGGTCGGCGGCGATGTTCTGTTCCTGAAAGCCTTCCAGGAGGCCCGCCTGCAGCTGCGAGACGCCTGCGAGCCCGCCACCCGTGGGATAGGTGATCGCACCGGTCGCCCAGCGAATGCCGCCATCGCGGGTTCGCCCGACGGCACCGTCAGGCAAGGGGGCGCTGGGGTCGAGGCCAAGCTGCCGCCACGCAGCGCTTGTTGCCCGCCGCGAGTGCTCGCCCGTCAGCGCATTGGCGATGGCATTGCCAAACGCATCCACCGCCACCTGGCCGTAGTCAACGCGCTGGTCGATGCCCGCCGCACGCCGAGTACGTAGGCTGACCACGCCGCCGACCGCGGTGCCCAGCAGATCCAGACCGAGCTGGCCGGGCTCGTTGGTGAGGTCGAGCTTCAGGCCTTGGCTGAGGCGGCTGGTGACGCTGCTGCTGATGCCTGCAGCCACCGCATTGGCCGCCACGCTGCGCCAGCTGAAGCTGGTGTCGAGGCCGGCCAGACGGCTGCCGGCCTGGCCGGCCAGTGTGTTCAACACCGAACTGCTCGCCGCACCGCGCCAACCTTCCGCACTCAAGACCTTGCTCAGGGTGCCGGAGGTGCCGGAGAGGGCGGCGCCCCTTTACCGTCAAGCCACCACACCCGCCGGCTTGACCTGCGGACACAGCCGCGTCAGCAGCTCGTCGGTCGCGTCGGCGCTGGCTGATCGGGGCAGCCAGCGTCGAGCTTGGGTGGGCCAGGGCCCACCCTATGCCATCGGGTCGCTGGCCTTCCTCGGCATGCCATCACGACCCATAGGGTGGGTCTTGACCCACCGTCGCTTGCACGCCGGCCACGCACCGCGCGCCGCAACATCGAACGCACAACCGAAACCGGTTCGCGATGACCACATCCGTGGCGAGCCGGTGGGTCAAGACCCACCCTATGGGCCGCCTTTGGGACGGGCTGCAGGCCTCAGCCGCTGACGGCGCGGCGGCGGCGCGGGCCTCTGGAATGCAGCACGTCGGCCAGACTCTGGCGCAGGCTGAGCCGCGCCGACTGCAGGCGCTGCGGATCGAGCAGGGGCCACAGCGGCTGCGGCGCGGACTCGATGAAGTCCAGCGCCTGGGTCAGCGCGCGGCGCACCGCAGACACGGCCTCCGGCACCTGACGGTGATCGATCACGCCGCGGCAGTTCGGCGCGCCGCACTCGCAGTCGAAGGCCTCGCTCGGGCCCATGAAGAGCGTGGCGTAGTCGTTGCTCAGCTGTTCGCCGGCTTCGATGTCGCGCAGCGCGATCTCGAAACCGAATTCGGTGCCACCGCAGTTGGGCGCGCAGCTGTGGTTGACGTAGCGGCCGTGGTCCCAGAGCAGCATGCGATGACGGCGGCCGTCGCTGAAGGTCCAACGGTCGACCAGCGATGACCAGCAGGCCGGAAGATGGGCGATTTCGGACTCGGGGATGGCCTGGTCGAGCGCATCCAGCACCCAGACCAGGCTGCCGCGCGGGATGCGCCGGGTGGCGATCACACCCTCGCCCACCACGTCGTTGATCGGTGCGAGTCGCGTATGCGGATGCATCATCGGCTCTGCCCCTCCTCCGCCGGCACGTGATAGGCGCGGGCCGAGGGCACGTCGACGTCACTGCCCGAGCGCAGCGCCGCCAGCAGCGGAAGGTCACGAGGGCCCGCCTTGGCATAGGGCAGCAGCGGCTGCGGCACTTTGCCGGCGAGCTCGAAGGCGGCGCGCGCTTCGGCATCCCAGCGCTCGTAGTAGCGTTCGGCGTCGTCGCGCTGGATGAGCCCGCGACAGCTCAGCGCACCGCAGCCGCAGGGCATCGGCTCGACCAGATTGAGCGTGCCGTACTCACAGGTCAGCTCCTCGCCGGGCTGGATGTCGCGCACGGCGATCTCGAAGGCGTCGCCGATGCCGCGACTGGCCGGTGCGCAGGAGTGGTTCATGTAGCGACCGAAGTCCCAGCAGAACACGAAGTCGCCGTCCGCCGCCTGGTAGGCGTAGCGGTCGACCTGCTGGCGAAGCAGCGGCGGCAGTGCATCGCGCTCTTCGACCTTGAGGATCCGATCGAATGCGTCCAGCACCCAGAGAAAGGTGCCGCGCGGAATGAACTCGGTGGCGAACACGCCATAGCCGATTTCGGCCGAGATGAAACGAAGCTCCGAACTGGGGTGGATCACGGACTCTCCCGCGCCGGGTAGCGCTGATGCTTCAGCACTGATCTGCGCCGGGGGCGGCGCGGCGCGCGGCGCAGTGCCGGCCGCGCGCTGGAGCAAAGAGTGCGGCCAACTCAGGGTGGCTGACTAGGGGGGTGGCGAAAGCGCGGCCGATGCCGTGTTCCTGCGCTGTTCACGCGTGACTCCCGCCACATCCCTGGCGAGCGCTCCCGGATTAGGGTGCGCGGCCCACCTGTCCGATTTCCGGACCCGAACTCCGGGCCCGCGCCCGAGGAGCCCCACGTGACCCTGCCCTTCCGCTCGCTGCTGTCCGCAGCCATCCTCACCGCGCTTGCCGCCTGCTCGGCCCCGAGCGGCGACGGCGCGCCCGCCGCACCTGTGGCCGAGGCAACGCCCGCCGCCAGTGCACCCGCGGCGCCACAGCCGATCGCCATCGACATGGGCGCGATCAAGACCCAGCCTGTCCGCTTCCAGGCCGCCGATCTGAGCCCGGACGTGAGCGCCTGCACCGACCTCAACCTGCACACCAACCAGACCTGGCTGGCCGCCAACCCAGTGCCCTCCGACCGCAGCAGCTGGGGCAGCTTCGAAGTGCTCAGCGAACGCTCGCTGGAGATCCAGCACGCGATCGTGCAGGCCGCCGCGAAATCGAACGCAGCCCCCGGCAGCATCGAGCAGAAAGTCGGCGACTTCTTCGGCAGCGGCATGGATGAAGCGGCGATCGAGGCCGCCGGCATCGACCCGCTGAAACCGCGTCTGGCGAAGATCGACGCGATCAGCGATGCCGCCAGCATCGCTGCCTACCTGCGTGATGCCTATGCGGTCGGCCAGGGCCCACTGTTCGGCTTCTATGCCAATGCCGATCTGAAGAACTCCGAGATGGTTATCGGCTTCACCAGCCAGGGCGGTCTGTCCCTGCCCGAGCGCAGCTATTACTTGGAAGACCGCGAGGACTTCGTCGGCGCGCGCGAGGCGCTGCTGACCTACGCCAGCACCCTACTGCAGCTGGCTGGCGCTGATGCCGCCAGCGCCCAGGCACAGGCCCAGCAGGTCCTGGAGTTCGAAACCCTGCTCGCGAAAGCCTCGATGGACCGCGTGAGCCTGCGCGACCCGGCCACCCGCTACAACCCGGTCTCGCTCGCCGAAGCCGATGCGGTCACGCCGAGTTTTCCCTGGGGCGCCTTCTTCGACACGCTGGGCGTGACCCGACCGGAGATGTTCTCGCTGGCGATGCCGGACTTCTTCCGAGAGTTCGATCGCATGCTGGTCGAGGTTCCGGTGCAGCAATGGCAGACGTGGCTGCGCTTCCGCGCCCTGAACGATGCCGCCCCTTACCTCGGCAAGGCGTTCGAAGACGCTGCGCGGCCAGCAGGAGCAGCAGGAGCGTTGGAAGCGCGTGCTGGGCGCGGTCAACGGCAGCATGGGCGAGGCGCTCGGCCAGCTCTACGTCGCCGTGGCCTTCCCGCCGGAATCCAAGGCCAAGATGCAGCAGCTGGTGTCGAACCTCTCCGAGGCCCTGAAAGAGCGCCTGCAGAACCTCGAGTGGATGGGCGATGACACCAAGACCAAGGCGCTGGAGAAATGGGCCAGCTTCACGCCCAAGATCGGTTATCCGGATGTCTGGCGCAGCTGGGACGGCCTGCAGGTGACTGGCGACAGCTATGTCGCCAACCTCGAGGCCGCGGCGGCCTTCAACTACCGTTTCATGCTCGACAAGATCGGCAAGCCGGTCGATCGCAGCGAGTGGGGCATGAGCCCGCAGATGGTCAATGCGTACTACCGCGCCTCGGCCAACGAGATCGTGTTCCCGGCCGCAATCCTGCAGCCGCCCTTCTTCGATCCGAACGCCGACGACGCACTCAACTACGGCGGCATTGGCGCGGTGATCGGTCACGAGATGCTGCACGGCTACGACGACCAGGGCAGCAAGTTCGACGCGGTCGGCAACTTCGCCAACTGGTGGAGCGACGAGGACCGCGAGCGCTTCAACGCCCGCACCGACCGCCTGGTCGCCCAGTTCAATGCCTACGAGGCCCTGCCCGGCCTGAACGTCAACGGCCGGCTGGCGCTGGGCGAGAACATCGCCGACCTGGGCGGTCTCACTGTTGCCTACGCGGCGATGCGTCGCGCCCAGGGCGAGGGCTACACCGACCCGATGGTCGAGGGCCTGTCGCAGAGCCAACGCTTCTTCCTGAACTGGGCCACCGTGTGGCGCCGCGGCTTCACCACCGAGGCGATGAAGCTGCAGATCACCAACGGGCCGCACGCGCCGGGCATGTTCCGCGCGGTCGGCGCTCCCTCCAACATGCCGACCTTCCACGAGGCCTTCGGCTGCCAGCCTGGCGACCGCATGCGCCGCGAGGGCGAGGAGCGGGTGGCGATCTGGTAGGCGTGCAACGCAAGCAGCGCTGAAACGCGAACGGCCCGACCAACCGGGCCGTTCGCGTATCGGCTGGTCACAGAAGACAAACCGCCACCGCGAGGTCATCGCGCTGTACCGCAAGAGCGGGGTGCCTGCACCCGCTGTTACCCGGGCCTGCTATCGTGCGCGCCCCCAGTGTTCACCCTGCGAAGTCCACGGACCATGCTTGAGCGCGTTATCGAACGCAGCCTGTACGCCGCTCGCTGGCTGCTAGCACCCATCTACCTCGGCCTGTCGCTGGCCGTGCTGGCCTTGGGCCTCAAGTTCTTCCAGGAGCTCTTCTACCTGCTGCCGTCGGTATTCGAGAAGACCGAGGCGGACCTGATCCTCGTGGTGCTGTCTCTCATCGACCTCGCCTTGGTGGGCGGCCTGCTGGTGATGGTGATGCTGTCGAGCTATGAGAGTTTCGTGTCGCAGCTGGACTCGGCCGACGAGGGCGACAAGCTCGGCTGGCTCGGCAAGATGGACTACACAAGCCTTAAGAACAAGGTGGCTTCCTCGATCGTCGCGATCAGCTCGATCCACCTGCTCAAGGTGTTCATGGACACCCATCGCACCGACAACGACAAGCTGCTGTGGTACGTCATCATCCATCTGACGTTCGTGGTCTCGGCCATTGGCATGGGCCTGCTCGACAAGTTCACCCGCAAGGACGACTGATGGCGCGCAACCCACTGCAGGAACAGCTGCTCAAGGCCGGCCTGGTCAACAAGAACAAGCTCGACCAAGTGGTCCGCCAGCAGCAGAAGGCGCGCACCGGCAAGGGGGCGCCGACATCCAGCGAAGAAGCCGATGCCGTCGACGCGGAGCGATTGCGGCTGGAGCGGGCGGAGCGCGATCGCGCTCTCGAGTCACAGCGCCGCAGCGAGCGCGAAGCGGCGGAGCGGGCGGCGCAGGTGCGGCAGATCATCGAAGCGCATCTGGTGAAGAACGGAGATGATGGCGACTATCGCTTCGAACATGCTGGGCTGATCCGCAGCCTGAGGATTGGTGCAGCGCAACGCCCGCTGCTGGGCCGCGGGGCGCTGGTGATCGCAAGCCTCGGCGAGTCCTATGCCCTGGTCGCCCGCGACATCGGCGAACGCCTGCGCGGCATCGACCCAGGGGTGATCTGCGTAGACCATTCGCAGAGCCCGCATCAGACCCCAGAATCGGGGTCTGACGACGAGCACTACAGCCGCTTCCAAGTTCCCGACGATCTGGTCTGGTGACGAAAGGTGACTGCGGGCTGTTCTGCGGTCTTGGACAGTGCGGCCGCGAGCGACGCCCTGGCACGGCTCATCGCCGCACGTCGGCCCCTTCAGCGGCGCGCCAGGCTTCGATCTCGACCACGCTGCAGCGGCTGATGTCACCCGGCACCGTGTGCTTGAAGGCGCCGCTGGCCAGCGCGAAGTCGAGCGCCGCCTGCGCGTCCATGCCCGAATGCAGACCGTGCAGGAGGCCCGCAGCGAAGGCATCGCCACCGCCGATGCGATCGACGATGCCCTCCAGCGGATAGGGCGCCGATTCGATCAGCCGGCCGTCGCGCAGGGCCATCAGAGCCCCCAGTTCCTGCCGCTGCACGCCGCCGGAGATCCGCTGGGTGGCGCTGAAATGCTGCAGCAGGGGAAACGCGGTGAATGCTGCCTCGGCCGCGGCACGGAACGCCGCGCGCGGGTTCAGGCCCTCGAAGCGCTCGCCCAGCACCAGCTCGATGTCCCGATGATTGGCGAACAGCACGTCAGCGCTGGCCATCAGCGGCTTCAGCAAGGACGGAGCGTCGCCGCCCCAGGCCTCCCAGAGCTTGCCGCGGAAGTTGCCGTCGAAGGACACGCGAAGCCCCATTTCTCCGGCGGCGCGGGCCGCTGCGATAGCGCTGCGGGCGCACTCGGCGCCCAGCGCCGGCATGACGCCCGAGAGATGCAGTCGGCCGCCGCCGGCGAGCAACCGGGGCCAGTCGTAGTCGCTTGCGCGCGCCAGCGCGAAGGCCGAGTGTGCACGGTCGTACACGACCTCACTGGCGCGTCGAATGGCACCCTGCTCGAAGTAGTAGACGCCCATGCGGCCATCACTGCGGCGGACGCGTGAGGTATCGACCCCGAATCGCCGAAGTTCGCCAAGCGCGGCCTCACCGAGCGGATTGGCGGCGACGGTGCCCAGCAGCGCCACAGGGTGGCCGAACTGAGCGAGAGCCGCAGCCACGTTGGCTTCGGCGCCTCCGACCTGCACCTCGAGGCGGGGCGTCTGCAGCAGCCGTTCGTTCGCCGGGGCGGAAAGTCGCAGCAGGAGCTCGCCCAGGCAGTAGATTTGGGCGCTCACGGGACCTCCGCAAAGCGCATGGTGCTGTGCAACATAAGGGCGTCGTTCATGCTTCCCTCTCCAGAACAGAAACTTATTCTTTGTATTCAGCGCGTTGAAACCCATCGCGCGGCCCTTGCAACCCCGCAGCGTCGCCCGCTTGTTGCTGCAGCGCGATGCTTGTTAGCCTGCTGTCCACCGGTGTCACGGCCATCTTCGCACGCCAGATGCTACCGGTGTCAAAGACATCAAGCGCGACGGCCCAAGCTGCCGGAGCCCGCAAAGCGGAGGGAGTTTCGTGATCAAGAATGCCCAGGGGAATCGTCGCTTGGCCTTGGCCAAGCTGTCAGCCGCCATCCTGATGAGCCTGCCGGCCATGCTGCTGGCACAGGATGAAGCAAGCACCGCCTCTCGCGAAGAAGCCACCGAACTCGACCAGATCGTGGTCAGCTACCGGGCCAGCCTGAACAAGGCACTGGACCTCAAGCGCGCCGAGGTCGGCCAGGTCGACGTGATCGTCGCCGAGGACATCGGCAAATTTCCGGACCTGAACCTCGCGGAGTCACTGCAGCGCATCCCCGGCGTTGCGATCACCCGCGATGCGGGCGAAGGTCGCAACATCTCGGTGCGCGGCCTGGGCCCGCAGTTCACCCGCATCCGCATCAATGGAATGGAGGCGCTGGCCACCGGCGGCGGCACCGATTCTTCGGGTGGCGCAAACCGCGGTCGCGGCTTCGACTTCAACGTCTTCGCCTCCGATCTCTTCAACAGCATCACCGTCCGCAAGACCAGTTCGGCGGATGTCGACGAAGGCTCGCTCGGCGCCACGGTCGATCTGCGCACGGCGCGGCCTTTCGACTATGACGGCTTCACCGCGGTCGCCTCCGGCCAGGCCAGCTACGGCGACCTTTCGGGTGACGTGAACCCGCGCACCGCGGCACTGATCAGCAACACCTGGGGCGACGGTCGCTTCGGCGCTCTGCTCTCGGTCGCGCAGAGCGAGCGCGACCTGATTGAGGAGGGCCACAGCACGGTGCGCTGGAGCCCAGCCACGGCGAACGGCAACTTCAATGCCGCCTCCCCGTTTCCCGACGCGCGCCAGGCCAGCGTGTTCCACCCGCGTCTGCCGCGCTACGGCGTGCTCGAGCACAGCCAGGAACGACTGGGCGCGACCCTGGCCCTGCAGTGGCAGGTCAGCGACGACACCCAACTGAACTTCGATCTGCTGCATGCGAAGTTCGATGTCACCCGCAGCGAGAACTTCCTGCAGGCGCAAAGCTTCTCGCGGGCCGGCAACGGCAAACCGCAGACGATCGTGCGCGAAGGCGCAGTCGACAGTCGTGGCAATCTCGTCTACGGCCTGTTCGACAATGTGGACCTGCGCGCCGAGTCGCGCTACGACGAGCTGACCACCCGCTTCAATCAGTACAACCTCGAACTCGGCCACAACTTCAGCGACAACCTGCGTCTCGACGCCGCCTATGGCACCTCGACCTCGCGCTTCCGCAACCCCATCCAGACCACCATCACGCTGGATCGGGCCAACTCCACTGGCTACCGCTGGGACTACCGCGGCAATGACCGCCTGCCGACCATCGACTACGGCTTCGATGTCACCGACCCGGCCAACTGGGGCTGGCTCAATACTGCTCCGAACAGTCAGGGCTCCGAGATCCGCCTGCGTCCGCAGACCGCCGACAACGATTTCGAGACCCTGCGCTTCGATCTGACCTGGGACGCCAGCTACACCTGGTCGTTCCGCGGCGGCATGAGCTGGAAGGACTACGGCTTCACCACCACCGAGCTGCGCCGCACTTCGGAAACAGCAGTGCCGGCCCTGCCAGCCGGCACCACACTGGCGAATCTGACGCGCACGATCTCCTTCGCCGGGCTAAACGCGAACACGCCGAACACCTGGCTCATCCCCAACGTCGACGCATTCGCAAACCTGTTCGACATCTACTGCCGTTGCGGCACCTTCGCCCTCTCAACCGACCCCGCGCGCGGCAACAACGGCACCGTGACCGAGGAGTCGCTGGGCAGCTACGTGCAGGCGGACTTCAACACCGAACTGATGGGCCGCAATTTCTCGGGTGGCTTCGGGGTGCGCTATGTCAAGACCGATCAGAGCTCGACGGGCATCGGCCTGGTCGCCGGTGCTCCCACCCTGATCACGGTCGACCGCTCCTACAACGACACTCTGCCGGCGATGAATCTGAGCTGGGAGCTGACCGACGAGCTGCTGCTGCGCTTCGGTGCCGCGAAGGTGATGTCGCGTCCGGGCCTCGGCAACCTCAGCCCCGGTGTCAACATCACCGTGTCCGGCTCGGCGCGCGGCATCAACGGCCAGAACCCGCTGCTGAACCCGTTCAGGGCCACTACGTATGACCTCGGCCTGGAGTGGTACTTCGCGGAAGAGTCGCTGCTGTCCTTGGCGCTGTTCTACAAGGACATCGACAGTTTCGTGCAGAACACCCGCCAGACCGGACTGTTTGGCGACAACCCCTTCGGAATTCCCGAAAGCCTGCGTCCGGCCAACACCTCGCCTCAGGACAGCTGGGAGTTCACCTTCCCGGTCAATTCGCCGGGTGGCCCCCTCAAGGGCTATGAGATCTCCTTCCAGAAGCCCTTCAGTGGTCTGCCAGGCCTGCTTAGCAACACCGGCATCCAGCTGAACCATACGAACGTCGAGTCGACCATCGACTACCTCACGGCCACCGGGGCGCTTGCCGCTCGCGAAAATCTCACCGGCCTGTCGAAGAACGCGTACAACGCAACCCTCTACTACGAGGACGAGCGCATCGGTGCCCGCGTCCGGGTGTCGAACCGTGACGACTACCTGACCAACGTGCCAGGCCGCGACGGCA
>JBIJCA010000216.1:0-7938 GCA_044344935.1 Aquimonas sp.
CGGCAACGACGTCGAAGGCACCAAGGGCACCACCACGGTCGACATGTCGGCTTCGTACAAGCTCAACGACCAGGTCGAGTTCACCCTGGAAGGGCTCAATCTCACCAACGAGTGGAACGATCAGTGGGTAGATTCGGTGGGCGACCGCGTCAGCGTCTACCACCAGACTGGCCGCGTCTACATCCTCGGCGTGCGCGTGAAGTTCTGAGCTTGAGGCGACAGAATGCATCCGGTCGGACGTCTCCCCGGCCGGGTGTCTGCACGGCGGGCACGCCTGAAGGCCTCTGCCCGCCGGTTCGGCGATTCGCGTCTCCCTCCCCGGGTGAGAGCGGCACGCATGACACGCGAGTGCCCTGCCCTGCTCTACCGACGCGATTTACAGCCCGGCCTTCCCCGTCCGGGCGGGCCAATGGGCCGCCGCCTCGCGGTGGCCCTTTTCTTTTCGGGTTTTTGCGACGGCGCCCATCGGCGCGCCCAAGCGGAAGGGCCCGCTACAGGAACCCTCGCAGCGACGCCTTTTCGCTGCGCCCATCGGGAGATTCCGGATGCTTCGAAGCCTGCGAGCCCTGCTGATCGTTGCCGCCTGCATGGCCCCGGCGCCGCGCGTCAGCGCCGACAGTGTGCCCCTTCGCCTGCACCTCGCCGGTGATTCGACGATGTCGGACAAACGGCCCGAGAAGCGCCCCGAGACCGGTTGGGGCGAGGCTCTGGCAGGACTGTTCGAGCCCGGCTCGGTGCTGATCATCAACCACGCGCGCAACGGCCGCAGCACGCGGACCTTCATCGAAGAAGGCCGATGGGCAGCCTTGCTGAAGAGCGCGGCCCCGGGTGATCACGTGTTCCTGCAGTTCGGCCATAACGATGCATCGGAGAACAAGCCCGACCGCTACACGCCGCTGCCTGATTACCGGGGGAATTTCCAACGATTCGTTCGCGAAGCGCGAGCGGCGGGGCTGCAGCCGCTGCTGCTGACGCCTGTCGCGCGCCGACGCTTCGACGAGGCGGGACATCCGCAGCCCAGCCACGGCGCCTACCCCGATGCGGTGCGCGCGCTGGCTCTCGAACTTGAGGTGCCGATGATTGACGCCGAACGCCTCAGCGAAGCGCTGCTGAAGCGGGCGGGTGCGGATGCATCGAAACACCTCTTCCTGCATCTGCCGGCGGACGCACATCCGAACTACCCGGGCGGCCTGCAGGACGACACCCATTTCTCGCCCGCAGGCGCCGCTGCGGTGGCCACGGAAGTCGCTGCAGCCCTGCGCGAGCAGGCGCATCCGCTTGCCCGGCATCTGCAGCGGGAGGGCCATTGAAACGCAAGCCTCACGCTCGACCTGCGCCGGACGCTACGCAGACAGCGAAGCGCCCGGACAGTGCCTCAGCGCGGTGGCGGCCGACGCGGCAGGGGCTTCAGCGGCTCCAGGGTGCCGAGGTCCCAGTCGGCTTCGACGAAGGGTGCACGGACTTCGGGCACCACCGGGTAGCCGCCGACTTCGTTCTCGCTGTCGATGATCGCGCCGCGGCCTTCGATGACGTTGGCAACGATGCGGCGATCGATGTCATCACGATCCCAGGGGCGCGCCCCAGCCTTTTCGATCACCGAGTCCTGCACGTCGATCGCGGGCAGCAGGTTCACGCCGAACGGCAGTTCCGGCGCGCGCCTGGTTTCGATGATGCGCGCGCGGCCTGTGGTGTAGCGCCCCAGCAGTGGCAGCGGCTGGCCGACACGGTCCACGGCGACGGTGTCGTCCATGAACAACTCGACATCGCCGGAACCGCCCAGCATGAAGAAAGCCAGCGGCTCGGTCGAAGGCCCGCCGCGCAGCACGTTGCCGCGCAGGGCGAGTTTGCCCAGCTGGTACTCGCGACCCACCCATTCCTCGGCAATCAGGTTGTAGTGCACGGCACGCTGGCCGGGGTCGTAGATCAGGTTGTTGATCAGCTGGCCGCGCGCTCCGCCCTTGAACAGCGGGCTGCGCTCGTAGTTGTGGGCATACAGGTTGCCGACGATCAGGATGTCGTTGACGTTGTCGTGAATCAGGCTGCCCTTGCTGTGTTCGCCTTTCGCATGGGTCGAGCGGGACAAGCCCTCGGCCAGCAGGTTGTTGCTGAAGGTGATGCGGCGGCTGACGTTGTGGCGCCACTCCTCTGGCGTCTCACCGACGAAGCGTGTGCCCGACGAGGACAGGTTCTCGTCGGTCGCCCAGGTCATCGAGTTGTGGTCGATGATTACATCGTAAGCGCCGCCGATTGTGGTGATGGCGTCGATGTCAAAGCCGGCACTCTTCTTCAACCGACCCTCCCCCGGTCGGATGCGCAGATGCCGCACGACCACGTCGTGGGTGGCAATGGTCAAGCCGCCGCGAATGATGGTGATGCCCGGCGAAGGCGCGGTCTGTCCTGCGATGGTCAGAAAGGGCTGTTCGATGCGAATCTCACGCAAACCGAAGTCGATCACACCCGCCACTTCGAACACGACAATGCGCGGCCCGGGCGTGCGCAGCGCTTCGATCAACGATCCCGGGCCTTCGGCCGCCAGCGTGGTGACGCGCAGGATCCGCCCGTCTCGCCCGCCCGGCGTATGTGCGGCCCATCCCTGAGCGCCGGGAAACGCGGGACTCGGCGCTTCCGCGAGCGCCAGCACGGACACAATCAGCAGGCAGACGCCCAGCAGGGCCGCGACACATCCATGGCCCCGGGGCCGGAAATTTCTGGTTCTCATCGATGGAATCCTCCCTTCGGAAAGCATGGCGCTGTTGCAGCGCTCGTTGTAAATGACACCGGTTTCCCTTATACAACATCCCAGCCCGATCGCGCGCCTGCCGGCGCTGCGATCGGCCGTCCACGGAGCACCCAGTGAACCCCGAAACCGTGCACTTCGAATCCCCTTCGCTGAGCCTTGAGATTGCCTCCCGTTTCGTGTCCGCGCGTCTCGCCGCCCAGGCCTTGCCAGCCTATCCGGGTGCGCTGCCGGAGAGCCTTGACGCCGCCTATGCACGCCAGGATGCGGCGATAGCGCTCTGGCCAGACATCGTGGCGGGTTGGAAGGTCGGGCGCATTCCGGACGCCTGGCTGGAGCGGATGGGCGAAGACCGGCTCATGGGCCCCGTGTTCGCACATCAGCTCAAGACGCTTGAGCCGGGCCAGTCGGCCGAACTGCGGGTGATCGACGGCGGCTTCGCCGCCGTCGAGGCCGAATATGTGTTCGTGCTCGGTGCCGATGCCGATCCCGAACGCGTCGATCACGACCCTCAGTCTGCGTCGGAACTTGTCGGCGAACTGCGCGTTGGCATCGAACTGGCCGGCAGTCCGCTGCTCACCATCAACGAGCTTGGCCCAGCGGTGGTCGTCTCGGACTTCGGTAACAACGCGGGGGTTTTCCTCGGCCCCGCCATCGCGGACTGGCGAAACCAGGAGTGGTCGGGCTTCACCTGCGAAACCTGGGTAGAAGGCGGCTTGGTGGGCCAGGGCGGCGCCTCGAGTCTGCCCGGTGGCCCACTCGCAGCTCTGGCCTTCGCCCTCAATCGCGGCGCGCGACGCGGGATGTCGCTCAAGGCCGGCATGATCGTATCGACCGGCGCGGCCACGGGCATCCACGACATCCTGGCCGGTCAACGCGCCCGGCTCGTTTTCCACGGCTGCGCAACGCTGGAGGCGCATGCGCTGCCCTCGCTTCCGAACCCACTGGGTATCCGCGCATGACCACGGATCTTCATCGCCGCCGGCTGCTCGCAGGTCTTGGCGTCAGCGCCGCCGCAGGCTGCCTCTCACCCGCCCTGGCAGACACGGGTCAGTTGCTGACCGCGACCGACGTGCACGTCAGCGACTATCCCACCGTCGAAGCCGTACGCTGGATCGGACAGCAGCTGGAGGCCGAGACCGCGGGGCGTCTCCGTCTGCGCGTGTACCACTCGGGCCAGCTCGGCCGCGAAAGCGATCAGATCAACATGGCGCGCTTCGGTGCGATCGACATCACCCGGGTGTTTTCGGGAGCACTCAACAATGCCTTTCCTCGCACGATCGCTTTGTGCCTGCCCTATCTCATCCGATCGACCCAGCACCTGCGGACGCTCATCGACGGCGATGTCGGCGCACGGATACTGGAGGGCTTCGAAGCGCGCGGCCTGATCGGTCTGGCGATCTACGACAGCGGCTCTCGCAGCGTCTACAACACGCGCGGCCCGCTGCGCACTCCGGCAGACCTCGGCGGGTTGAAGCTGCGCGTGCCGCCGTCGGACATCTTCCTCGATGCGATGCGCGGCCTTGGCGCGAACCCCACACCTCTGCCCTTTGGCGAGGTGTTCTCTGCGCTGGAAACGCGCCTGATCGACGGCGCGGAGAACAACATCCGCAGCTTCCACAGCAGTCGCCAATTCGAAATCGCCCCGTTCTGGTCCGAAACGCAGCACTCGTTCGCGCCAGACATTCTGGTGATGTCGAAGCGCAAATTCGACCAGCTCAATCAGGAGGACCAGCGCCTGCTTCGTGAGCTTGCGCGACGTTCCGTGGCGGTGATGCGCAGCCACTGGGACGCCAGCGAAGCGCGCGCGCGGGAAGCCGTCACCGCTGCAGGCGTGCAGATCAACGCAGTCGATCTCGATGCATTCCGTACAGCTACAGCTGACGTACTGGCGAATCACCGCACGCACCCGGAGGTTGCGCCGCTGGTCGATCGCATCGAAGCCGAGGCCAAGGCATGAATACTCGCTCCGAGCCACTCCCCGCCTTCGAGCGCGGGCTTGAGCGCCTGGCAGTCGCCTCCACCGTGCTCGCAGCACTGGGTCTGTTCGGAATGGTCGTTGCGCAAGGCTGGCAGGTCCTGGCGCGTTACGCCCTCAATGCCTCACCCAGCTGGACCGAGCCGGTCACCCTCATCTGCCTGACCACCACGCTGGCCTTCGGTGCTGCCGCGGGCGTGCATGGACGCAACCACTTCAAGTTTCCGCTGCTGGTGCTGCTCCTGCCCGAGGCAGGGCAGCGTCTCTTCGCACGGATCTCGGCGTTGATCATCATCGCCGTGGGTCTACTGATCGCCGTGTTCGGCGCGCAGCTTGGCCTCGACGGGCTGGATGTGCGCATGGCGGGGGCACCCCTGCCACAGAGCGCAGCATTCTTCCCACTAGCGCTTGGCGGGGCCCTGATGAGCCTGTTCGCCGTGCCACAGCTGGTTCGTGCGCCCTTGGAGACCGTGTGATGGCCATTGCCCTTCTGTTCGGCGCGTTCGCGCTTCTGCTTTTGGCGGGTGTTCCGGTTGCCTATGCACTCGCAGCCGCCGCAATCGTGGTGCTGCTCCATCTCGACCTGCCCCTGATTCTCGCGGTTCAACAGCTTGCTGCCGGCGCAGGCGCGATTTCCCTGATTGCGATTCCCCTGTTCATCTTCACTGGTGAACTCATGCTGCGTGGCGGCATTTCCGAGCGGCTGATCGCGCTGGCAGGGAGTCTCGTCGGGCATATCCGCGGCGGGCTAGGCCAAGTCAACGTCCTGTCGAATCTGTTCTTCGGCGGTGTTTCCGGCTCGGCCATCGCGGACGTGTCCGCCGTCGGCGGCGCAATGATCCCGCAGATGGTGAAGCGTGGATTCGACCGCGACTTCGCGGTGAACGTGAGCGTCAGCGCAGCACTCGTGGCCCTGCTCGTTCCGCCCTCGCACAATTTGATCCTGTTCTCCGCAGCCGCGGGCGGAGGACTGTCGATCGCCGATCTGTTTGCGGCGGGCATCGTCCCGGCGCTGCTCATGACCTTCATGATGATGGTGACTGGCTGGGTCATCGCGAGACGCCGCGGATACGCCGTGGAAGCCTTTCCCGGCTTCCGCATGGTGCTGCTGCGTCTGGTCTCGGCATTGCCAGGCTTGCTACTGGTCATCCTGATCTTCGTCGGCATTCGCGCGGGCATCTTCACTGCAGTGGAGAGTGCGGCGATCGCCGTCGTCTACGCACTGCTGTTGACCGTTCTCGTCTACCGCGCCTTGCGCGGCCCGGCGCTGCTTGATGCCTGCATGCATGCGGCGCGCACGACCGGGAGCATCCTTTTCGTGATCGCGGCCGCGGGCGTGTTCGGCTGGCTGCTGGCCTACCTTGGCGTGCCGGCCGCCGCCGTCAATGCGCTGCAGGCGATGGCAAGCGAACCGCTGACCGTACTGCTCATGATCGTGATCGCCCTGCTGTTGCTTGGCACCTTCATGGACCTCGCTCCGCTCATCCTGATCTGCACTCCGATTTTCCTTCCGGTCGCGCGCGCCTACGGAATCGACCCGATCCATTTCGGCGTAGTGATGATCCTCGCTGGCGGCATCGGCCTGATCACGCCGCCGGTGGGCTCCGTGCTGTTCGTGGGCGCGGCGATCGGTCGGATAGAAGTGGCGAAGACCTTGCGCACGATTTGGCCCTTCTATGGCGCTGCGGCTCTGGTGCTGCTGCTGGTCGCGCTGTTCCCCGCGCTGTCTCTCTGGCTGCCGGCAGCGCTCAAGTAAGCGGCGCCGAGACTCTGGCTTGGGGCTAGAATCGGGGTGTCTTGTCCACCGCAGGCCACGCATGAGCGCACGCCGCAGCTCCAAACCCGATCCGAGCCCGCCTTCGAGCGGGAGTCCTGCAGCGACGCGCCCGAAAGCGGGCAGCAGCAAGACCACCATCAATGACATCGCACGCCTGACGGGGGTGTCCAAGAAAACCGTGTCCCGGGTCATCAACGGCTCGGAGCTGGTGCACCCAGAGACCCGCGAAAAGGTGCAGTCGCTGATGACAGAGCTGGGCTATTCGCCAGACCCGCAAGCGCGCGGTCTTGCGTTCCGCCACTCCTTCCTGATCGGATTGGTGTTCGACAACCCGACCGCGCAATACATCGTCAACATGCAGTACGGGGCTCTGGATGCCCTGCGGGACTCCGGCTTCGAGTTGGTCGTGCATCCCTGCGACAGCAAGCAAGCGGACTACATCGAAGGCATCAAGCGCTTCGTTCAGCGGCAGAAGCTCTATGGAGTCATCCTGATTCCGCGCGTCTCCGAGGACCAGGCCCTGGCGGAAGCGCTGCAGGAGTTGGCCGTACGTTATGCACGCATCGCTTCGGTACCGCTCGACGAGGCCAATCGGATGGTGCTCACGCACGACCGCCGCGCCGGCGGTGAAGTGGCGGAGTATCTCGAGTCGCTGGGGCATCGCCGCGTCGGTCTGATCACCGGCCCCAAGCGCTACCGCAGCTCGATCGAGCGCGGTGGCGGCTTCATCGAGGGGCTCGCCCGGCGGGGCGTCAAGCTCGCCGATGAGAATGTCTACGAAGGCGGCTACACCTTCGAATCCGGAGTGGCGGGTGCAGAGGCCCTGCTGCGACAGTCCCCGCGTCCCACCGCCATATTCGCCTGCAACGACGAGATGGCGGCTGGCGTCTACAAGGCGGCTCTGCGCATGGGTCTGACCATTCCCGGCGATCTGTCGGTCGTCGGCTACGACGACAGCCCCTTGGCAAGTCAGCTGTGGCCACCGCTGACCACCATCCACTTGCCAATCCGCGATCTGGGCAGACAGGCCGCAGGTTTGTTGCTGGCCAAAGACTGGCCGCAAGCACGAGAGGCGCCAGCGGCATTCACGGTCAGTCCGCATCTGGTGGTCCGCGATTCGACCCAGCCGCCTCGAGGCTGAAAAGCAAAGAGCCCGCTTGCGCGGGCTCTTCGAAACCACCGATGTGGGGTCGCACTATTGGGACACGACTGCCGGCTCTTCGCTGGCTGCAGCTTCGCCTCGACCGCGCGCCACGCGCACGCCGCGACTCTTCATCCAAGCGTCGAATTCGGCGGCGCTGAGCCGCTTGCCCTCTCCTGCGTTGAAGCGCCACGGAGTGTTGTCATGCTCCGTCTTGGGCACATAGCCCGCGAATTCATCGGCCGGACCACAGGCACCGAGCTGTCGGCGGAGCAGTACTGCGTTCAGTGACAACCTCTCGGTCG
>JBIJCA010000193.1:0-8806 GCA_044344935.1 Aquimonas sp.
CAAATGCGTCGATTCGGTGTAGACCTCGTCACCGGAGGCCCAAGCAGACACATGGACGTTGCGAGCGAGTTCGGCGGGGCGACCATCGCAGACATTGGCAGACGCGATGCCGGACGCCAACAGTCCCACGAGCCCCAACGCAAAGTGAAGGTTTCGAATCATCGCATCAGCTCTCTTCAGCCCACTATGTGCGCGGAGTCTAGCACCTTGCCTGACGCGCCCCGGCCGAACACGCAGGCTGAAGTGATCGGGCCTGCCGATGGACGTTGCCTCTCAACCACCGAATGCCTCGCACAGGCAGAATCGCTGCACGCGACACTGAATGGCGGACCGTCACTCCGGAGCGCTCTGCCGACATCAAGACAAGCAAAAAGACCAGTCGAGGGTCTGGCCACGGTTCACCAGTCTTGCGCGGGATCCCTTCTGCCGTGGAGCAGGCGAACGGACAGCGCACAACGGAGCGTCATGCCGGGCGCGGCCTGGTTCAGGAAGCGGGCCCGACGCGGAGAACATGGATCAGGCCATCGCGCGTTGCTGCCGCCGCTTCAGGCAAGAAGGCAAGCTTCGCGGAAAGCAGGCACTTGGAAGTGGCACTCGCCCGGGCGCATTCGGGCCCGAAACGCAGAAAGCCCACTCCCGCGGGGGAGTAGGCCTTCGGCACAGCGTGACCCGGACGTCGGGCCGGAACGATACTCAGCGCGGCGCGCCCAGATCTTCCTTGATTCGAGCTGCTTTGCCTTCCAGATCGCGCAGGTAGTACAGCTTGGCGGCGCGGACCTTGCCGCGGCGCTTCACTTCCACCGAGTCGATCAGCGGGCTGTGGCTCTGGAAGACGCGCTCGACGCCCGTGCCGTGTGAAATCTTGCGCACGGTGAACGCAGAGTTGAGGCCACGATTGCGCTTGGCAATGACCACGCCTTCGTAGGCCTGGACGCGCTCGCGGTTGCCTTCCTTGACCTTGACATTGACGATCACGGTGTCGCCCGGGCCGAAATCGGGCAGCTGGCGCGCGGCCTGGGCAGCCTCGAACTCGGCGATGATGTTCTTGTTGATCTTGCTCATGACACTACCCACCGGCAAAGTTAGTCGACAAGTGTAGCGCGAAACCTGAGCAGATGTCAGGGGCGCGGATGATTTTTCTGCTCCGCCAGCTCCCGGCGGAATTCTTCCAGCAGGAGGCGATCCGTCGCCCCGAGTTGCACCCTCGCCAGCAGGTCCGGCCGGCGAAGCCAGGTCCTCCCGAGCGACTGCTTGCGTCGCCAGCGATCGATCGCGGCGTGATCGCCCGACATCAGCACTGGCGGAACCGCGCCGTAGTCATCCCGCTCGGGCCGACTGTAGTGCGGGCAATCGAGTACGCCCTCCTCGAAGCTGTCCTGGTTCGCGCTTTCGCTGCGGTTGAGAGCGCCTTCCTGGAGACGCCCGACCGCGTCGATGAGCACGGCGGCGGCAAGCTCTCCGCCCGACAACACGTAGTCGCCGATCGACAGCTCCAGATCGACCTCGCGCTCGACCAGCCGCTCATCGATACCTTCGTAACGGCCGCAGAGCAGAATCAGCCTCGCCGATCCCGCGAGCTCCCGAACCCTCCGCTGGGTGAGACGCTCACCCTGCGGACTGAGGTAAACCGTGAGCCCAGACACAGGCGAGCGCGCTCGCACGTCAGCGAGTGCAGACCTCAAGGGTGCCACCTGCATCACCATACCGGGACCGCCACCGAAAGTGCGATCGTCGACTCGCCGATGTCGGTCTTCAGCGAAATCCCGAGGGTTGTGGCAGTGCAACTGCAATAACCCCTGACGTATCGCCCGACCCACCACGCCCACCTCTGCGCTGGCGGCGAAAAACTCAGGAAAAAGGCTTAGCACATCAATGCGCATGCGGCCTCCTGGAGCCAGGCTTCGATCGAAGTCACGGATGCGCAGACCGCGGCTCCCCGACCAGACATTCCCCCGAAAGCGCGAGGCACGCCGAACCAAGGTTGCAAGTCACCAGGAAGCGAGTCGAGGGAGCGCCGTTGATCCCATCGCTGCTACCCCATGCCGGATGTCCGGGCTCTAGAACTCGGGGTCCCAATCGACCACGATCCGCCGACCGGCCAGATCCACCGATCGCACCGCATGGCCGGGTGTAAAGGGGAGCAGGCGTTCGCGCTCTCCCTCTATCACCATCACGTCGTTGGCGCCGGTGGCGATCATGTGCGACACGCGGCCGAGAACGACCCCCTCCAGTGTGACGACGACCAGCCCTTCAAGGTCCACCCAGTAGTACTCCCCGGGTGCGGGCGGCGGCAGCGCTGACCGCGGTACCCAGATCTCCTCGCCGAGGAAAGCCTGGGCATGCTCCACCGTGTCGCAGCCGGTCAAATGCACGACCACGTTCTTGCCCTGCTCGCGAAGTGCTAGCGGAGCCACCTCGCGCAGCGCTGTTCCGCGCCCCATCAGCCAGGGGCGGTAAGCAAAAACTCGATCGCGCGGTTCACTGTAGGACTCGATCTTGAGCCAACCGCGAACCCCGAAGACACCCACGACCTTGCCCATCCGCACGCGCAGTTCCGTGCTGTCGCTGCTCGTTTGCATCGCGAGAACGAAGCCGCGCGGAGAGATCAGATCAGGCCGCTGCCGCCTGCCGGCTCGCTTCCTTGTACAGAGAGCGGACCTTCTCGCTCATCTGCGCGCCGTGGCCCACCCAGTGGTCGACGCGGGCGACATCCAGCTGCAGACGCAGGTCATTGCCCGCGGCGACGGGGTTGTAGAAACCCACGCGCTCGATGGCGCGACCGTCGCGCTTGTTGCGCTCGTCAGTGACGACAACGTGATAGAAGGGGCGCTTCTTGGCGCCACCGCGGGTCAGACGGATCTTGACCATGGTCGATTGCTCTGTAGTTCTTGAGTGATGGTCGGACGCAAAGCGCCCAAGTGAACGCGCAATGATAACCGGCTACAGCCGGAAGTCAAAGCGGCAGGACGGATCGGGGCCGGCCGGGTATCCAGCTCAGCGCAGCGGCATGCCGCCAGGCCCTGCCCCGCCCAGCATGCCTTTCATGCCGCGCATCATGCCCTTCAGGCCTCCCGAACTCAGTTTCGACATCATTTTCTCCATCTGCTGAAACTGCTTCAGCAGCTTGTTGACGTCGGCAGGCTGGGTGCCCGATCCACGGGCGATGCGCGCTCGCCGCGAGCCATTCAGGGTCGCCGGGTAGCGGCGCTCCTTCGGCGTCATCGAGCTGATGATCGCGACCATGCGCACGACTTCGCGATCGTTGACCTTGCTCTTCACCTGGTCGGGGATCGCGCCCATGCCGGGCAGCTTGTCGAGCAGGCTGGAAAGGCCGCCCATGTTCTGCATCTGCTCCAGCTGGTCGCGCATATCGTTCAGGTCGAACTTCTTGCCCTTGGCGACCTTCTCGGCGAACTTGGCGACCTTCTCCTGATCGACCTTGCGCTCGACCTCTTCAACCAGCGACAGCACGTCGCCCATGTCGAGAATGCGGCTGGCGATACGATCAGGATGGAACACGTCGAGGCCGTCGGGCTTTTCGCCCACGCCAATGAACTTGATCGGACGACCAGTGATGTAGCGCACCGACAGCGCCGCTCCGCCGCGCGCATCACCGTCAGTCTTGGTCAGCACCACGCCGGTCAAGGGCAGCGCCTCGCTGAACGCCTTGGCAGTATTGGCGGCGTCCTGGCCGGTCATGGCGTCCACCACGAACAGCGTTTCAACCGGGTTGATGGCGGCGTGCAGATCCTTGATCTCCGCCATCATCGCTTCGTCGATCGCCAATCGGCCAGCGGTGTCCACCAGTAGCACGTCGACGTACTGCCTGCGCGCGGCATCGATGGCAGCAAGAGCGATCTGGCGGGGAGTCTGTTCTGGAGTGCTCGGATGAAACAGTGCATCCACCTGTCCAGCCAAGGTCTCCAGCTGCTGGATCGCCGCCGGGCGATACACGTCGCAACTCACGACCATCACCTTCTTCTTCCGGCGTTCCTTCAGATGCTTGGCCAGCTTGCCTACTGTGGTGGTCTTGCCCGCACCCTGCAGGCCGGCCATCAGGACGACCGCGGGCGCCGGAACATTGAGATTCAACTCGCTGCTCTGCGCGCCCATCACCAGCGTCAACTCGTCGCGGACAACTTTGATCAGGGCCTGCCCCGGCGTCAGGCTTCTCGCCACCTCCTGCCCCACTGCGCGCACCTTGACCCGCTGGATGAGGGCCTGCACCACCGGCAACGCCACATCCGCTTCAAGCAGGGCCATGCGCACATCGCGCAGCGCTTCGCGGATGTTCTCCTCTGACAAGCGACCACGCCCACGCAGGCGCTGGACGGTGGCTGAGAGACGCTGACTGAGGGACTCGAACATAGGGGCGGTCGACTTCGCGGAGTGACCTCGCAGTATAGCCAAGCGCGCCGCGGACGCAGCCGGCGCAAGCACCGCCGCTTCCTCCCGGCCTGCCCCGGCGAATGACGCTGATTCTTGCCCAAGCGCCTATGCCACACTTGCCGGCCATGCTCGCACTGACTCTCCAACTGCTGGCCTCATGCCTCTATCTGGCGACCGCCGGCCTGGCGCTGCGCAGTCGCAGCCTGGAACGCGCCGGATCTGCCCGAGCCCTCTTCGTTTGTGGTCTGCTCGCCGTCGACCTGCACGCCATCGGGTACGCGCTTCGCACCTGGGGCCAGTCCGGACCCGAGCTGCACTTCTTCGCGGCGCTCTCGCTCGTTGCTTTGGGAATGGGTGTTCTGACCCTGGCGGACAGCCTGCTGCGACGGGTGACCGCCCTGCAGGTCGTAGTGATGCCGCTGGCGGCGGTTGCGCTGCTGCCCCATGCGCTGCTGCCAGCGCAAGAGCCGGCAGCGCTGCACTGGCAGATCCAGCTGCACGCCTGGACCGCGCTGCTTGCCTATGCAGCATTGAGCGTGGGCGCGGTGCTCGCCGTCCTTCTTTGGGTTCAGGAACGTGGATTGCGAAATCGCCGTCCGTCGGGCGTCGCACGCGGTCTGCCTCCGCTGATCCAGACCGAGGCGCTGCTCTTTCGCCTTCTCTGGGCATGCTTTGTACTGCTCGGCCTGACCCTGATCACCGGCGTGCTGTTCGTCGAAGACCTGCTCGCCCAGCATCTCGCCCACAAGACGGTTCTGTCCGTGCTGTCCTGGGCGGTGCTGGCTGCGCTGCTGTTCGGACGCCAGCGCTTCGGCTGGCGTGGACAGCGTGCCGTTCGTCTGACCCTGCTTGCCATGTCGCTGCTGTTGCTGGCGTTCTTCGGCAGCAAGCTGGTTCTCGAACTCATCCTCGCCCGCCCATGAGTCACGCTCCTCCGATGCCGGACACCGCCGAGAACGGCCGCCGCCACAGTCGCTTCCCGCTCGAGGGCCTGGTCCGGATCTACTCGGGCTCGGCGATGTGGCAGGCGCAGCTGATGGACCTTGCCATCCGCGGCGCGCTGGTCTCACGGCCGCAAGGCTTCGACGGCCTGATTGGCAGCCGCTACCGGCTGGACGTGAGACTCGAGGGCGGGCCCATGATCGCAATGGCCGTCAGTCTGGCCCGCCTGGACAACCGGGTGGCCGGCTTCAACTGCGAGCGTATCGATCTTGACAGTTTCCTCCGACTCAAACGCACCATCGAACTGAATCTTGGAAACGCCGAGCTCCTGAACCGCGAACTGTCAGCGCTGGGAACAGGCTGAGCATGCATCGTCCCGACGCCAGCCGCGGCGGCTAGTCGGCTGCCTCCAGCGCCTGCGACAGGCGTTCGACGCCCACCACTTCCATGTCCTTGATGCTGCCACGACGCGGCAGGTTCGCCTTCGGCACGATGGCGCGCCGGAATCCATGGCTGGCGGCTTCGCGAAGGCGCTCCTCGCCATTGGGCACGGGGCGGATCTCGCCAGACAGGCCAACCTCACCGAACGAGACGGTTTTCTCGGCGAGCGCACGGTTCCGGTAGGACGACAGCACCGCCAGCAGCACCGGCAGGTCGGCGGCGGTTTCCTGCACGCGGATTCCACCCACAACGTTGACGAACACGTCCTGGTCGAACACCGCCAGTCCGCCATGCCGATGCAGCACCGCCAGCAGCATCGCCAGACGGTTCTGCTCCAGACCCAGCGACACGCGCCGGGGGTTCGACAGCGAACTCTGATCGACCAGCGCCTGCACCTCGACCAGCAGTGGCCGCGTTCCTTCACGGGTGACCATCACCACGCTGCCCGGCGTTTCGGCCAGGGTGCCCGACAGGAACATCGCTGACGGATTGGGTACCTCGCGCAAGCCGCGGTCGCCCATCGCGAACACGCCCAACTCATTGACCGCGCCGAAGCGGTTCTTGAAGGCGCGCAGCACCCGGAAGCGGCTGCCTGATTCACCCTCGAAGTACAGCACCGCGTCAACCATGTGTTCGAGCACGCGGGGGCCCGCAATGCCGCCCTCCTTGGTGACGTGGCCAACCAGAAAGATGCTGGTGCCCTGCTCCTTGGCGTGACGGACCAGGCGCGCCGCCGACTCGCGCACCTGGCTGACCGAACCGGGTGCGGCCGGCAGCTGCTCGGAGTGGATGGTCTGGATCGAGTCGATCACCGCCAGTCGCGGTTTCTCGGCGTTGAGGTGCGCGACGATGCGTTCGACGCAGGTCTCGGTCAGGCAGTTCAGGCCGGCCAGCGACAGCCCGAGACGCGAGGCACGGTTGGCGACCTGGCCCAGACTCTCCTCGCCGGTGACATACAGCCCGGGCAGACGACTGCCGAGCGCGTCGAGCGTCTGCAGCAGCAGGGTCGACTTGCCGATGCCGGGATCGCCGCCGATCAGCACCACCGAGCCTTCCACCAGACCGCCGCCCAACACCCGATCGAATTCGCCGATGCCCACCTCAGTGCGCGACTCCACGCCCTGCGGCACCTGGTCGAGCCTCGTCACCTTGGCCTGCAGGCCACCGCCTGCGTAACCGGCACGCCGAGTCGCCGCCGCCGCAGGCGTCTCTACGAACTCGACCAGGGTGTTCCAGGCGCCACAGTCCGGACATTGGCCCTGCCACTTGCTGGAATTGCCGCCGCATTCGCTGCAGACGTAGGAAATCTTGGACTTGGCCACGCGAAGCTCCCTGATGCGCCGGTCGGCAATCTAGCAAGCCTGCTGTCGCAAGCGCTGCGACAGCACCGCTCGGCGCAGGACCGAAGCAGGCCATCGCACGCGGGCTGCTCGGCTCCGGACGGTGCTGTCGCGGCGCAGTCCGCGGCTCTTTCTGCCACAATCGCCGGCCTTTCACGGGAGTCGCAGTCGATCAGACCGCGCCACCCCAACGACCCCGCATGGACGACATACCTTTAAGTCTGCTGTTCTCCGCGCTTGGCCTGCTCCTGGTGCTGTCTGCGTTCTTCTCCGGCTCGGAGACGGCGCTGATGTCGATCAACCGCTACAGGCTCATGCATCTGGCGCGCGAGGGCAGTCGAGGGGCGAGGCTCGCGCAGAAGCTGCTGGAGCAGCCAGAAAGGCTGCTCGGCGTGATTCTGCTGGGCAACAACTTCGTCAACAACGCAGCAGCCGGCATCACAACGATCACGTTCATGCGCCTGCTCGGAGAAGCCGGCGCCTTGGTGGCGACGCCGGTCATCACCATCATCGTTCTCATTTTTTCCGAGGTCGCGCCGAAGACTCTGGCTGCCCTGAAGCCGGAGCGCGTGGCGCTTCCCTCAGCTTACGTTCTGTGGCCGCTACTCAAGTTCGGCCTGCCGATCGTCATGCTGGTCAACCACATCGTCTCGGGCTTCCTTTGGCTCTGCGGACTGCGGCAGAAGCCCAGCGACGGCCACGCCCTTTCGCCTGCAGAGCTACGCACACTGCTCGAAGAAGGCGGCCGCATGATCCCCGAGAAGCACCGCCAGATGCTTCTCAACATCCTCGCCCTGGAAGAAGCGCGCGTCGAGGACATCATGGTGCCCCGGCATGAGATCGAAGGTATCGACCTCGAAGCCGACCCCGACGATCTGCGCGAACGCCTCGCGGCCTTTCCCTTCAGTCGCGCGCCGGTGTATCGAGGCAGCATCGATCACGTCGTGGGCATCCTGCACCTCCGCAACCTGCTGGGCACGCCGCCTGAAGTCCTGATCGACCCGGCATTCATCGAGGCGCGTGTTCGCAAGCCCTACTTCGTGCCTGAAGGCACCCCGCTGACCAAGCAGATGCTTGAGTTCCAGCGGGTAAAGCGTCGCGTTGGCATGGTCGTGGACGAGTACGGCGATATCGTCGGCTTGGTGACCCTGCCTGACATCCTCGAAGAGATCGTCGGTGACTTCGTCAGCGCACCGGGCCAGGACACCCGCCGCATCCACTTCGAAGCGGACGGAAGCCTTGTGATCGATGGCCGGACGCCACTGCACAATCTGAATCGCCATCTTGGCTGGGATCTGCCGACAGACGAGTTCAGCACTCTTAACGGGTTGATCGTTGCGAGGGTCGAAGCTATTCCTTCCGCGGGCTCGGAAATCGAGATCGAAGGAATGCGGATGCGCATCGAAGCCATTGGCGACAACGTGGTGCAGCGCGTGCGCGTGTTTCCAGGAGACAGTGAAGGCGAGCGCTGACCACGCCGGACGCCCAAAAACAAACGGCCACCCAGTTCGCACGGGGTGGCCGCTTGCCTGTCTGGTGCCGGAAACAGGAGTCGAACCTGCGACCTACGCATTACGAATGCGCCGCTCTACCAACTGAGCTATTCCGGCGAAGAGCCGCGAAGTCTAAGCAGGTCGGGGCACGGGGTCAACGCACAACCGCCGCAACGCTCACGCCACCAGAGTGATCCGCAG
>JBIJCA010000049.1:0-20664 GCA_044344935.1 Aquimonas sp.
CAGGCTCGCCTTCAAGCTGGCGCACGCTGTCGGCGCCGAGTTCACGCAGGCGATCGACAACGCCCTGCACCAGCAGCTCCGGCGCAGAGGCGCCGGCGGTCAGGCCGATGCGCTCGCGTCCGTGCAGCCAGCCCGGATCGATGTTGGCCGCGCCGTCGATCAGGAACGCGGGCACGCCCTGCTTCTCGGCGAGTTCGCGCAGTCGGTTGGAGTTGGAGCTGTTGACCGAACCCACCACCAGCAGCAGATCGCACTCGGCGGCCAGCCGGCGCACGGCGTCCTGGCGATTCTGGGTGGCATAGCAGATGTCGTCCTTGCGCGGCCCGAGAATGCTCGGGAAACGCAGGCGCAACGCATCGATGATGCTGCGCGTGTCGTCCACCGACAGCGTGGTCTGGGTCGTGTACGCAAGGTTGTCGGGCTGGCCGACCGCGAGTCGCGCAACATCCGCCACATCTTCCACCAGGTAGATGCCGCCGCCGGCGCTGTCGGCATTCCATTGGCCCATCGTGCCTTCGACTTCGGGGTGGCCGGCGTGACCGATCAGCACCACGTCGCGGCCCGCCCGGCAATGCTGGGCGACTTCCATGTGCACCTTGGTCACCAGCGGGCAGGTGGCGTCGAACACTTTCAGGGCGCGCCGCGCTGCTTCCGCCCGGACCGCCTGCGAAACGCCATGTGCGCTGAAGATGACGGTGGCGCCGTCGGGTATCTGGTCGAGCTCTTCGACGAAGACGGCGCCGCGGGCGCGCAGGTCTTCTACGACATATCGGTTGTGCACGACTTCGTGGCGCACGTAGATCGGCGCGCCGAAGATCTCAAGCGCGCGCTTGACGATTTCGATGGCGCGGTCGACGCCGGCGCAGAAGCCGCGCGGGTTGGCGAGCAGGATTTCCATCCGCGAAGTGTAGCGCGGCGGATGTCCGGCGGCGGCGTCAGGGCGGTTTCGCTGCAGCGCAGAATGCGCGGGAGGGGCGAATGCGCCTAGCCTCCATGCGCTGGCGTAGGGGAGGAGAACCGCGGTCGATCGAACCGCTGCCCTCGGGACGCCGGCACGCCGAGGCCATCCTGCCTTCGGCGCATCCATTCCCTGGGGAGGGAACCAATGAAGCTGAAACCTCTGGCGCTCAGCGCCGCATCGCTGTTCCTGCTCGCGACCGTTCCGGCCGCCGATGCTTCCACCTTCAAGCAGCTGGCCGGACCGGCCTCCGAAATAGAGTTGATGCGTGAAGCCTCGCCGGCGGCTGGCGCGATCTTTTCGAAGTCGGCGCTGATCCCGGTCGACCTCGCGCTCGACAAGTCCGGGCGCCAGAGCTGGCGGATGGAGCTGCCCGTGGAACGCGCTGAGCTGCAGGTGCTTCTGCTGGCAGGCGAAGTCCACGGCTGGGATCTCGGCCTGCGCGGGCCGTCCGGACAGATGTACAAGGCGGCTGAGCTGGCGGCCAAGGTGTCGCCGGGCGAGTTCGGGCTTGAGGGTGAGCGCTTTCCCAGCGAGCTCTACCAGTTCGGGCGCCTGCAGAAGGGCGGCTGGTCGCTGGAGATCTCCGCCCCGGCAGGAGCTCCGCGCAAGGGCTTTCTGCTCATCGAGGGCGACGCCGGTACCGAGCTGAGCTCACACCCCGCCCACCTCGACTTCCATGCCGGCGGCCAGATCGCGCTGACCGCCCAGCTCAGCGCGGAAGGCAAAGCGGGCATCGTGCTCGGCCCGCAGGCGGGCCAGGTCGATGAAGCCTCGATTCGCGTGACCCGCGCCGACGGCCGAGTCGAGAAGATCGCGATGTTCGATGACGGCCTGCACGGCGACGGGGCCGCGGGCGATGGGCTGTTCGGCGGTGTGTTCGAAGCCGGCGATGCCGGTCTGCTGAACGCGCAGGTGCTGGTCAAGGGCCGCAGCGCGGCCGGCGTGGCACTGCTGCGCACGGCCGAGCATGTGATCCCGGTGGTGGACGCGGACCTCGACCTGGGCCTTGAGGCTGTCGCCGTCATGGCCAAGAGCGGCGGCGCGACGCGCCTCGGCCTGCGCGTGCCGGCGACCAGCGAGAAGAAGGGCGGACACTACCGTGCCGTCGGCGAAGTCTGGGGGCGCGACGCCAAGGGCTCGGAGCTGCCGATCGCATGGGTTGGCGGCATGGTGGAAGTCTCGGGCGGCGCAATCGAAATTGGATTCGACGAGCGCTGGATCGCCAAGACCGGCGCACAGGGACCCTTTGAGCTGCGCAACCTGCGCATTGAAGACGCCGATCACTTTGTGACTCTGGCGAGAGCGGAGCGGATGCCGCTGGCGATGTCGTTCTCGGCGAGGAAGTACTCGGCAGCCGAACTTGAAGTCGACGAACTGATGACCCAGGGGCCACGCCCGGCGGAGCTGACGTCCAAAGGCGTAGGCAGCCGTCTGCTGCTCGTACACGGCTACTGTTCCGGTGGCGTCTGGCCGGCGAGCCAGTTCAGCAATGCTTCGACCTTCCTTGATGCCAACCAGAACCGCACCCATGACCAGTTCGCGCAGCGCATCCGCGACTTCGGCGCGACCTGGAATTCTTTCGGGACGGTTGCGCACAGCCAGGGCGGCGCCGCCTCACTGCACCTGTACACCTACTACTGGAGCGGCCTCGACAACGCGACCGGCGCGCGGCTGATGCAGTCGGTGGGCACGCCTTACCAAGGCACCAATCTCGCCGGGGTGCTGGCGGCCCTGGGCGGCATCTTCGGCGTTGGCTGCGGCACGAACAGCAACCTCACCTACAGCGGTGCAGCAAGCTGGCTGGCCGGCATCCCGACTTCGGCGCGCGGCAAGGTGAACTACTACAGCACGGCCTTCCGCAGCACGAACTGGTGGACCAACGACTTCTGCAACTTCGCTTCCGATCTGGTGCTGAGCGATCCGGAAGACGGCACGGTCGAACGTACGTATGCGCAGCTGCCGGGCGGCATCAACCGCGGCCATGTCAGTGGCCAGTGCCACACCAACGGCATGCGGGACCCGGCGCAGTATCTGGACTCCTCGCGCAATTCGGTGATGAACAGCAACGCGGCTCGCTGATTCATAGGTCGGGGAAAGGCCCGCTACGGCGGGCCTTTCCTTTCTGGATCGGGCGCAATGGCCGCGCTGCAGCGGCGAGCTGAAGCGCAGCGGTTGGCGGGAAGCGCCACTGCACAGAAGCAAGTCCGTGCCCGGGCGTCGAGCGCACCCGGCGGCGCCATCGGATCGAGCCATTGATGCCCTTGCGTCGCCGGATTGCGGCGACCTCCGGGAAGCTGCCCCGTTTGGGGACACCTCGCCCGCCTTGATCGATTTTCGCGATCGCATTCGCTCAATTGATCTTCAATGGCTATGCTTGGCCAACCCACACCGGACCCAGGCTGCCTCCCATGAACCTCCGGGACCTGCGCTATCTCGTCGCGCTGGCCGAACTCAGGCACTTCGGCCGCGCGGCCGAGGCCTGCTACGTCAGCCAGCCCACCCTGTCCACGCAGATCAGGAAGATCGAGGACGAGCTTGGTGTCACCCTGGTCGAGCGCGCCCCGCGCAAGGTGATGCTGACCGAGGCCGGCACCGAAATCGCTCAACGCGCACGCGTGGTGCTCAATGAGATCGAACAGATCCGGGCCATTGCCAGGCGCAGCCTGGATCCCGAGGCGGGCAGCCTGAAACTCGGGATCTTCCCTACCCTCGGGCCTTACCTGCTGCCGCATGTGGTGCCGCGCCTGCGCCTGCGCTTTCCGCGCATGGAGCTGTTGCTGATCGAGGAGAAGACGGAAGTGCTCCTCCAGCAGCTGCATGAGGGCCGCATCGACGCGGCCGTGCTCGCCCTGCCGCTGCACGAGGAACAACTCCACGCGCAGTTGTTGTTCGAGGAGCCCTTCATGCTGGCGGTGCCGGTCGGACATCCGCTTGCGGACTCCACGCGACTGAGTCTCGACAGTCTTGCGGATGAGCGTCTGCTGCTGTTGGACGACGGACACTGCCTGCGCGACCAGGCGCTCGACGTCTGCCATCTGGCCGGCGCCAGCGAGAAGGACGGCTTCCGCGCCACCAGCCTGGAGACGCTTCGACAGATGGTGGCAGCCGGCGTCGGCGTGACGCTGCTTCCCCTGCTGGCCGTACAGCCGCCGGTACCCCGCTCGGAGACCGTTCGCCTGCTGAGTTTCACCGACTCCAAGCCGAGTCGTCAGATTGCGCTGGTCTGGCGCAAGTCCTCCGCACACGGAGAGTTCCTGGGCAAGGTCGCTGAAGTGCTCTCCAACCTTCCGCCGGACCTGCTGACGCCGCCGGACGCCTCGTCGGGAACACGCAACGGCCCAACCCGGCGAAGGTCCTGAGCGATCGGAGCGGATCGCCCACTGCCCGCGCTCGCCGGCCTCAAGGCCTTTTTGCAGGGGTCACCTCGATCCGGACGAGGTCAGCCACCGCCCCACAGCGCCGCATCCAGGCTTACGGATACCGCGGCGGTGCTGAGCGTCGGACGCACGCGTCCCTCGACCACATCGACCCCTTCCGCCTGCAGACGCCGGGACTGTTCCAGCCAGGCCTGCGACCGCTCCGGAAACGCGATGCGCCCATCCGCGCGCAGCACGCGGTGCCAAGGCAGACCGGGCGAGCCGCTCAGGGACAGCACTTTCGCCACCAACCGCGCATGTCTGGGCCATCCGGCGGCGCGCGCGACTTCCGCATAGGAGCGCACCTGGCCTGGCGGAATCGCGCGCACGACCTCGAGGATCGCACGCTCGCGGGCATCGCACTCGATCGCGCGAGCTTCGATCCCTGGGGGCTTGGGCTTCTGCACGCTTGGCGGGGTCCGGCGTCGACGATTGGGCTGGTAGCATACGGCGACCCGTTCCCCAGGCTCTCGCCCTCACAATGCAGAACTTCGAACAAGTCCGCGCCCACGTCGCCCCCAACTACACGGTCACACGCAGCGAGCCCTATCTGATCGGCATCGAGCTGACCCTGAACAATGGAGCGCGTCATCAGGGTCTGTTCCTGGCCGAACTGGAAGACGAAGACGGCCGCAAGTTCCTGCGCGTCAGCACGGCGCTGGCCCCGACCACGGGCCTCGACCCCAAGCGCGCCCTGGCCTTCAACTGGGAGCAGCGGGTCGGCTATCTCGCGGTTTCCGAACTCGATGGGCTGACCTATCTTCAGCTGTGTGAAAACCGGCCGCTGCAGGGCTTGAGCGCAGCCGAAATCGACCGCCTGATCCTTGAGATCGGCGGCCTCGGCGACCGCATCGAGCGCGCACTTTCGGCCGGCGGCGATCTGTTCTAGCCGCGCATCGCGCGATACGCGCATCACGGAAGCGTTAGAGCCTTCCCCACTGCCAGGCGCTCAGCGCAGCCCCAGCAGCTGCGCCGGCGCCCCGCCTCTGGCACGGCCTCACTCCCGGACCCGTGTCAGTCGGGCACGACACGCTCGGCCGCAAGGTCCGCAGGCGGAACGCGATACGGGCCTCAGCGCCGAGATCCGACCTCAACCGGCGACCCGCTGCCCCGAGCGGCTGCGTGTGCCGCTCGACTCGGCGAGCCGCACCCGACGCAACTCAGGCGATGCGCGACGACACGGGCAGGTTTGCATGCGCCTCGGCGTCTGCGAGCCGGGCTTTTGGATGGCGCACGTCACGACCTTCCACCAGATAGAAGACATAGCCGGCGATGTTCTTCGAGTGGTCGCCGATGCGCTCCAGCGACTTCAGCGCGAACAGCGCCTGGATGCCCGGTGCGACGGCGATCGGGTTGTCCGTCATCAGCCGGGTCAGCTGAGCAACACTCGCCTTGTAAACCGTGTCCAGTCGATCATCGTCGCGCCGGGTGCGCTCAGCCTGTTCCAGATCCAGTCGGACAAGGGCGTCGAGCGCTCCGCGCAGCATGCTCGCGGAGATCTTCGACATCCCGCTGATCTCGGCCACCATGGGCACCTCGACGCGATCGCCGGTGCCGTGCATCAGGCTCTGCGCGATGCGCGCAAGCTTCTTCGACTCATCGCCAACGCGCTCGAGATCGTTGACCGTCTTCGACAGGGCCAGGATCGTACGCAGGTCCACACCCAGCGGCGCGCGCAGGGCGATCAGTTGCGCAATCTCCTCGTCCGCCTTCAGCTCATAGCGGTCGATCTGACGGTCGCCCTCGACCACCTGCTCGGCAAGCCGCGCATCGCGCATCTCCAGTGCACGCATGCCCAGTCGCAGTTGCTCCTCGACTGCGCCGCCCATGCGGATCACGCGGTCGCGCAGGGTCGCCAGTTCTTCGTCGAACTTTTTCAGCGTATGACCGCCACCCAGGCCCATCGTGCGCTCCCTGCGAAGTCTGCTCAGCCAAACCGGCCGGTGATGTAGTTTTCGGTTTCCTTGCGCTTGGGTCGGGTGAACAACTGTTCGGTCTCGCCGAACTCGACCAGCGTCCCAAGGTACATGAAGGCGGTGTACTTCGACACGCGCCCGGCCTGCTGCATATTGTGGGTGACGATCAGCACACTGATGCTGCGTGAGAGGTTGAGCATCAGTTCCTCGATGCTGGCCGTGGCCATCGGGTCCAGCGCCGAGGTCGGCTCATCGAACAGAAGAATCTCAGGCTCGGTCGCCAGAGCGCGGGCGATGCACAGGCGCTGCTGCTGGCCTCCCGAAAGGCTCATCGCCGGAGCCTCCAGACGGTCCTTGACCTCGTCCCACAGAGCAGCGTCGCGAAGCACCCGCTCGACCCGCTCGGCGAGCGCGCGCGGCTTTCGCTCACCGGCCACGCGCAGGCCGAAGGCGACGTTCTCGTAGACCGACTTGGGAAACGGGTTGGGCTTCTGGAACACCATGCCGATGCGCAGTCGGGTCTCGATCGGATCAACCGCGGGGTCCAGCAGATTGACGTCATCCGGGTAGAGGCGGATCTCGCCGCTGTAGCGACTGCCCGGATAGAGGTCATGCATGCGGTTGAAGCAGCGCAGCAGGGTCGACTTGCCGCAGCCGGACGGCCCGATCAGCGCCGTCACCGCGTTGGCCGCGACCGGCAGGTCGATGCCGGCCAGGGCCTGGTAGTCACCGTAATGAAAGCCGAGCGCACGCGCCTCAGCCTTGAGGGCACGCCCTTCCGGAAGGAGGACGGTCGGGGGGTCCATGGCGTTCACACCGCTCACCATTGCAGTCGTCGGCGCGCACGCAGGCGCAGCCAGATCGCCAGGGCATTGAGCGCCAGCGTCATCAGGATCAGAACCACGGCGGCGGCGGCGGCGTTGGCATGGAAGCCGCTGTCAGGCCGCGACAGCCAGTTGAAGATCTGGGTGGGCATGGCCACGACGGGCGAGTGCAGCCAGTCGAAATTCACGAAGGGCAGCTCGGCGGTGAACGGGGCAGGAGGAAGGAAAGCAATAAAGCTGAGTGCGCCCAGCATGATGAGCGGTGCGGTCTCACCGATCGCCCTCGAGACCCCGAGGATGATGCCGGTGAGGATGCCCGCGGAGGTATAGGGCAGTACATGATGCCCCACCGTCTGCCAGCGGCTGGCGCCGAGACCGTAGGCGGCCTCACGGATGTCGCGGGGCACCGCGCGCAGCGCTTCGCGAGTGGAGACGATCACGATCGGCAGGACCAGCAGGGCCAGCGCCAGACCGGCGGCCAGCACACTTTCGCCAAGATGCAGTCGCTGTGCGAACAGACCCAGCGCCAGCAGGCCGTAGACGATCGAGGGCACGCCGGCCAGGTTCGCCACGTTGACTTCGATCAGCCCCGACCAGCGCGAGCGCGCCGCGAACTCCTCGAGGTAGACCGCAGCGGCGACACCGATCGGCACGGCGGCCAGAGTGGTGACCGCCATCAGCAGGAACGAGCCTACCCAAGCCGGAAGCAGGCCCGCGCCCGCGGCGTGGCGCGAGGGGTAGTCGAGCAGGAACTCCAGCGACAGTCGCGGCAAGCCGTCCAGCAGAAGGCGCAGGAACAGGCCAGCGAGAACGATCAGCGCCAGCAGCATCAACAGCAGCCCCAGCGCTTCAAACACCAGTTCGCGCAGATGGTGGCGCGCCAGCAGGCGCTGCAGCTGTTCGGGCCTGAGCCGCATCAGCCGCCCTCCCGGTAGCGTCGACGCAGTGCATGGCCGGCGAGGTTGAAGCCGAGCGTCATCAGGAACAGCACCAGCCCGCAGGCGAACAGACTCTGGAAAGCCAGCGAACCCGGCGGCAGATCGCCCAACGCGACCTGCACGATGTAGCTGGTCAGGGTCGCGCCGCCTTCGGTCGGATCGAAACCGAAGTTCGGCTGCTGTCCGGCGGCGATCGCCACCACGAGGGTCTCGCCAGCAGCCCGCGACACGGCAAGGACGCTCGCGGCCACCACACCGGACACCGCAGCGGGCAGGACCACCCACAGTGCGGTTCGCAGGCGTCCGGCGCCAAGGGCATAGCTTGCTTCACGCAGGTCCATGGGCACGGCGCGCAGCGCGTCTTCCGACAGCGAGCTCACGTAGGGAACGATCATGACGCCCACGACCAGCCCCGCCGAAAGCATGTTGAAGCCAGGCAAGCCAGGAATGAGCGACTGCAGGGAGGGGGTGACGAACATCAGGGCAAGGTAGCCGAACACCACGGTCGGGATACCGGCCAGCAGCTCCAGCAGGGGCTTTACAGCCTCCCGCAAGCGCGCGCTGGCCAGTTCGCTGAGATAGACAGCGATGCCAACACCGAGCGGTACGCCGAACACAACCGCCACCAGGGTCGTGGTGAGCGTGCCGGAAAGCAGCGGCCAGACTCCGTAGCGCGGGTTTTCGAAGAGCGGCGTCCACTCGGTGCCGGCGAGGAAATCCCACAGACCGACCGCGGCGAAGAAGGGTGCGGACTCGAGCAGAAGCACGCCAACGATGGCCACGGTCACGGCGACTGCAGTGGACGCCGCCAACCATAGACAAGCCTCGATGCCACGCTCGAACCGGCGCTGGCGCCGACGCTGCCGCACGCGCTGCGTTCGCAGCGCCTCCGCGAGCGGGCTCACGGCGATGCCTCGTCGGCGCGCAGGCGGGGCAACAGCTCCGAGGACGGATCGCCTTCACGGAACAGACGGCCGGTTCGCAGCTGCTCGGCACGACGCCGAGCCAGCGCATAGATCGCCTCCGGCAGAGGCACGTAGCCAAGCTCCGCGATCACCGGGGCTGCAGGTCCGAGCAGATGCCCAACCAGCGCGCGCAGCTGCCAGGAGTCACGCAGCCGTCGCGCATTCGCATACACGAACACGGGCCGAGCCAGCGGCCGGTAGGCGCCCGACAGCACGCTCTGCGGGCTCGGCAACACGGCAGCGGCGTCCGGCTCGGCGCGGATCGCCAGAACGCGAACGCGATCGGAGTTCTGCGCGTAGTAGGCATAGCCGAAGTAACCGAGCGCCCCGGGGTCGTGGGCCACGCCGGTGACCAGCAGGTGATCGGTCTCACTCGCCGTAAAATCGCCACGGCTGGAGCGACTGCGTCCCATGACCGCTCGGGTGAAGTAGTCGAAGGTGCCCGAGTCCGCACCTGCACCGAACAGATGCAGCGGCCGATCCGGAAAGCCAGGGTCGATCTGATTCCAGCGGCGAATCCGGCCCTGCGCCGAAGGCTCCCAGATCCGCTTCAACTGATCGAGGTCAAGACTGTCGATCCAGTCATTGGCGGGGTGCACCGCCACCACGATGGCATCCAGGGCCAGGGGAAGTTCGACAAACTCGATGCCGGACTCCACGCAGGCTGCAGCCTCCGCGGGCTTGATCGGTCGAGAGGCTCCAGCCAGATCGACGTCACCCCGGCACAACTTGGCCAGACCGCCGCCGGTGCCGGACACGCCAACCACGATCCGCAATGCGCCCCGCGACTCGGTCTGCAGCGCTTCAGCGGCGGCCTCCAGAATCGGATGCACCGTACTTGAACCGTCCACGCGCAGCAGCGAAGCGTCCGGCGCGGGTGCGCAGGCAGCGAGGCAAAGCAGAGAGACGGACCACGCAAGGGCGCGCCGGGTGGACATCAGGACTCCGGAAAGCGATCGGCCGACCGCCAGAAGGACGGACGCCTGCAAGCGCAATTTATTGCATTTGAATGACGCTACCGTGACATACCTCGGTCAAGGACGCTGCCGCGTCCGGGCACGTGGCGCTGCTACCGGCCGTTTCGATCGCGCACCTGTTCTGTCGACACCGATCGTGAAACGACAGGGTCGCGGCTCCGGGGGTACAGTGTCGTCCGGCTCCACCGGCGCAGCGCGCTTCGCCTCCCCGCCGGTACCGATAGGGCAGTCACCGCGGCGACTCCAGGCCGACTGAGGCGACCCTATCCCCGCTCACAAACACCAGCCGCAAACGGATGCCTCACGCCAACGCCGCCAGCACCAGTCAGATCCTGCGCGATCTCGCCGCCGCCGACGCCGACCCCAGCCTGGACACGATCCTCGCAGCCTTCGGCCGGCGCGCCTTTGGCGCTGCCCTGTTGCTGGCGATCATGCCGGCTTTTCTGCCGCTGCCATTCGGGGTGGGGGCCATCAGCGGGCCGCTGGTCTCCTTGCTCGGCGTGCAGATGCTGTTCGGGCAGCGTCAGCCCTGGCTGCCGCGGCGGTGGCGCGAGCGGCCGATCCCCCGCGTGCGACTGCAGGGCTTCAATGCGAAGCTGGGGCGCCTGCTTCAGCGTATCGAGCGGCTCTGCCGCCCGCGCCTGAACGGCCTGGCGACACAGCTGTGGTCAAGCCTGTTCACCGGCGCCCAACTGGTGCTGCTAGGCGCCCTGCTGGCGCTGCCGATTCCGCTGACCAACTACCCCTTCGGCCTGCTGCTTGTGCTGTATGCACTCGCACTGGTGGAACGCGACGGCCTGCTCCAGTTGATCGCCTGGGTGCTCGGTCTGTCCACGATCATCGGGTCGGTGCTGCTGTCGACCGAAGTGGTCGACCTGTTGACCGGACTCTGGGCCTGAGCGCCTGTGAAGACCATTCGCCGGCCGCCGCCACTGGATGCCCTCGCGAAAGCTCGGGCCTCGAACACTGGCTGAGAGGGCGACTGCCGGCCATCAGCCGCGATGGCTGCCGCGGCCCGCCATGGCGCGGGCCTGTTCAAGCTCCACCCGCAGCGCCCGAACCAGATCCTCGCGCGGCACCTCGAACTGCTCCTGCTTGCGCATGTCCTTGACCGCCACCACGCCGCGGACGGCTTCGTCCTCACCGAGCAGCAGCACGAAGCGGATGCCGGCGCGGTCGGCATACTGGAACTGCTTGGCCACCTTGCGCGGCTCCAGCTGCACTTCCGCATTGATGCCGGCGCGGCGCAGCTCCGAGGCGAGTTTCAGGTACTCCGGCAGGCGCGTCTCGTCCATCTGCGCCACCAGCACTTCGACGCTGCTTTCGGCGGATTCGATCAGGCCGGCCTCGCGCAGCTGCCAGAACAGGCGCGAGGCGCCGATCGAGATGCCGACGCCGGGCAGGTGCGACTTGGTGTACTGGCCAGCCAGATTTTCATAGCGGCCGCCCGAACAGATCGAGCCGATCTGCGGGTAATCGTTGAGCGTGGTTTCGTAAACGGTGCCGGTGTAGTAGTCGAGGCCTCGGGCGATCGACAGGTTGATCGCGTAGTTGGCCTCGGGCACGCCGAAGGCGCGCACCATTTCCAGCACTTCGCGGAGCTCGGCGATGCCCTGGTTGAAGGTCTCGCTGCCCTGCCCCAGACGGTCGAGCTGGGCCAGCGCATCGGCGTGTCCCGCCGAGCGGATGCCGACGAAGTCGAGAATTTTCTCGACCGCGTCCGCCGACAAGCCGAAGCCTTCGCCGGTGAGCGTCTCGCGCACGTAGTCGGGTCCGCGCTTGTCGAGTTTGTCGACCTCGCGCAGCACCGCACCCTGCTGCTCGGCGTCGGCCACGCCGAGGCCTTCGAAGAAGCCGCGCATCAGCTTGCGGTTGTTGATCTGGATGGTGAAGGCACCGATCGCGAGATCGCTGAAGACCGCGTGGATGACGGCGGGAAGTTCGGCATCAAAACGGATCGACAGCGCATCCTTGCCGATCACGTCGATGTCGCACTGGTAGAACTCGCGGAAACGTCCGCGCTGTGCGCGCTCACCGCGATAGACGCGCTGGATCTGGTAGCGGCGGAACGGGAAATTCAGCGCGTGCTCGTGCTCGGCCACATAGCGCGCCAATGGCACCGTGAGATCGAAGCGCAGCGCCTGCTCGGGCAGCTGTCCGGCTTCGGCTTTCTCGAGCGCGCCCGTACTCTGGACGAAATACACCTGACGCTCGGTCTCGCCGCCCGACTTGGTCAGCAGCACTTCGGACAGCTCCATCACCGGCGTCTCGATCGGCAGAAAGCCAAAGCGCTCGTAGTTGCCGCGGATGATGTCCAGCATGCGCTGGAAGGCGATCTGGTCGCGCGGCAGCAGTTCCAGAACGCCGGGCACGGTGCGGGGCTTGATCAAGACGAACTCCGTCACTTGGGGCCGGGCCCGAGGGGTGGCGCCAGAGGAGGCGCGATGGGCCGGCAAGGGTGCAGAGATTAGCAGTTCGCGGCCTCACGACCGGCCCTGCTTGCGCGTCGAAGGCGTCGCCCGTATCATGCGCGGCTCTCACGCGGCGCCCAGTCATCGGGGTGTAGCTCAGCCTGGTAGAGCGCTACGTTCGGGACGTAGAAGTCGCAGGTTCAAATCCTGTCTCCCCGACCATCCGCGCCAGCGTGTAGCAAGCAACCCCGCCCCGAGCGGGGTTTTTTGTGTCCGTCGCTCGGGTCGGCCCAAGCGCGACTCGCACGCCGCGGCGCCATTGCGATCCCCCGCAGGCGGCCGCATCCTGCCCGGCAGACCGCAGGACACCGCCATGCCCATCCATGAATACCGCAGCATCGCCGAAGGCTGCCCGCACTGCCGCGACGGCTTCGACCAGCTGCAGAAGCTTTCCGAGCCAGCCCTCACGCACTGCCCGCAGTGCGGCGGACCGGTTCAGCAGGTGATTGGCGCGCCCGCACTGGCCATCGGCGGTGCACACCTGCTGAAGGAGAAGAAGATCGGCGAGTCCGGCTTCACCCAGTACCGCAAGATCGGCAAAGGCGTTTACGAGAAGACCGCCGGCAAGGGGCCGGGGATCATCCGCGGGGACTGATGTCGCTTTGCGATGGGATTCGGGATTGGAGATTCGGGATTCGCAAGAGCGGCATCGGCTGGCGCGGCGAGACCTTGAAGCGCGCTCCGGAGCACGTTGACCTGAGCGGGCACGCGCCATGCGTTGGTCAAGCGCTACGGGCGTTCTGGCGGAGCGTCACCCCAAGGCTGGGCTCGATCGACGGCCCGTCGGACGAATCCCCAATCCCCAATCCCGAATCCCGTCGCGTCGGCTCAGCCGACGCGATAACAGGGCTTGTAGTCGCCGCTCATCTTCATGCGTCGCTGCTCGACGAAGGCGCGCAGCAGGGCGTCCAGAGCACGCATGATTTCCGGCTCACCGTCGATGACGTAGGGGCCGTAGGCTTCGATGGCACGCATGCCCTCTTCCTTGACGTTGCCGGCGACGATCCCCGAAAACGCCCGACGCAGGTCGGCGGCCAGCAGGTGCACGGGTTGATCGCGGTGCAGCTTGAGGCCCGCCATGTTCTCGTGGGTGGGCGCAAAGGGGTGCTGGAACTCCCGCTGGATCTTCAGCGCCCAGTTGAAGAAGAACGCGTCCTTGGTGTCGAGGCGGTGCTCGCGCACCTTGGTCAGACCGCGCTCCATGTAGCGCGCCACCTCGCGCGGGTCGTCGACGATGATCTTGTAGCGGTCCGCCGCGGCATCTCCGAGTGCGAGACGCAGGAACTGGTCGATCTGCTCGAAGTACGCCGCCGACTCCTTCGGCCCGGTGAACACCAGCGGGAACGGCAGGTGGGCGTTGTCCGGATGCAGCAGGATGCCGAGCAGGTAGAGGATTTCCTCGGCCGTGCCGACGCCGCCCGGAAACACGATGATGCCGTGGCCGACGCGGACGAAGGCCTCCAGGCGCTTCTCGATGTCCGGCATGATCACCAGGTGATTGACGATCGGGTTCGGCGACTCGGCGGCGATGATGCCGGGCTCGGTGATGCCGATGTAACGGTTCTTGTAGCGACGCTGCTTGGCGTGGCCGACCGCCGCGCCCTTCATCGGACCCTTCATCGCGCCCGGGCCGCAGCCGGTGCAGATGTCGATGTCGCGCAGGCCGAGCTCATAGCCGACGTGCTTGGTGTACTCGTACTCGTGGCGGGCGATCGAGTGTCCGCCCCAGCAGACGACCAGATTGGGCTCGACGTTGGGCTTCAGCACGCGCGCATTGCGCAGGATCTCGAACACCGCATTGGTGATGTCCTGAGAGTCTTCCAGGTTGAAGCGGCCCGAGCTCTGCACCTCGGTGGAAACATAGGCGATGTCGCGCACCACCGCGAACAGCAGCTCGGCGACGCCAGCGATGATCTTGCCATCGACGAAGGCCTGAGCCGGCGCATGGCGCAGTTCAAGGCGCACGCCGCGGTCCTGCTGCTGAACTTCGATTTCGAAGTCGGGGTAGCGCTCCAGCGCGGCGCGCGGGTCGTCGCTGGTGCTGCCAGAGGTCAGCACGGCCAGCGCACAGCGGCGCAGCAGGTCGTGCAGCCCCCCTTTGGAGGCATCGCGCAAACGGCTGACCTCGCTGCGCGAGAGGACATCCAGGCCGCCGCGCGGGGAGATGCGGGCATTGACGGTGATCGGGGACATGCGGTTTTCCTTCAAAGGCCTTGTGTGTGCGTTCAGGGCGGGCCGTCGAGGTGTCGCGGGCGCGGACAACGGGCGCCGGAGGCTGGATCGGACGGCTGCGGCCCCTGCCATCGGGCGCCGCGGGAGTCTTGGGCCGCGCTGGTCGCCTGGAAGCGCTGCGGCGGCCGCTCGCCGGGGACACCGGGTCCCTTCGGGCGGCCGCGGAGCATCGCACAGCCCGGCGCTGCGGTGAAGCGCACAGCGCAATGACCGGTCAGGCCCGACTTTGGCGATCCGCAACCACCGCGTAGACTTGCACGGATGAATTCCCCCTTCGTCCCCGGACAGCGCTGGCTGTCCACTGCCGAGCCCGAGCTCGGCCTGGGCACGGTGATGCGCCTCATCGGCCGCAGCGTGCAGATCGTCTTCACCGGCAGCGGCGTGGTCCGTCAGTACGCGATGGAGAGCGCCCCGTTGTCGCGCGCCGAGTTCCGCGTCGGCGATCGCCTGCGCGCCGAGGGCGTGGAGTACACCGTTGAAGCCGTTGACACGGTGGACGGTCTGTTCGTCTACGGCGTCGGCGAACGCCAGGTGCAGGAAGGCCTGCTGGACCCCGAGCAGCCGGTCTCGCAGGCGGATGCGCGGCTGCTGTCAGGCCGCGTCGACCGCAGCCCCGCTTTCGAACTGCGCCGCGAAGCCCTGCGTCGGCGCGCCGAGGCGCGGCGACACCCGGGCTGGGGCGTCCTGGGTGCGCGCATCGACCTGATTCCGCACCAGCTCAAGGTCGCCGAGCTCGCCGTCGAGCGTCGCCAGCCACGCCTGCTGCTGGCGGACGAGGTCGGCCTCGGCAAGACCATTGAAGCCGGCATGATCCTGGCCCAGCAGCTCGCCACCGGCCGCGCCCGCCGGGTGCTGGTGCTGACGCCGGAGAGCCTGGTGCACCAGTGGTTCGTGGAGCTTCTGCGCCGCTTCAACCTGCGCTTCGCCCTGTTCGACGAGGAGCGCTGCGAGGCCATCACCGAAGTCGATGGCGCGCGCAATCCGTTCGAGGACGAACAGTGCGTGATCGCCGCGGTCGGCTGGCTGGCACACTCCAAGAAGCGCGCGCAGCAGCTGCTCGAGGCCGGCTGGGACCTGCTGGTGGTCGACGAAGCCCACCATCTCGCCTGGGCGCCTGAAGCCCCCAGCCGAGAGTACGGCCTCGTTGAAGGCCTGGCGCGAGCCACCGCGGGCGTGATCCTGCTGACCGCGACCCCCGAGCAGCTCGGGCGCAGCGGCCACTTCGCTCGACTGCGCCTGCTGGATCCGGCACGGTATGCAGACCTCGATGCCTTCATGGCCGAGTCCGACCGCCATCTTGCGCTGTCGCGGATCACCGAGGCACTGCTGGAAGCGCGCGCGCCGGATGCCGCCGGATGCGCCCTGCTCGAGCAGCTCTTCGCGGACGAACCGCAGACGCTGGCAACCGTGCTGCCGAAGATCGAGGCTGGCGACGAAGCTGCCGCCTGGAAGCTGGTCGAGGCGCTGATCGACCGCCACGGCACCGGACGGGTGATGATCCGCAACCGGCGCGCGGCGGTGGGCGGGTTTCCCGAACGCATTCCACACCTCGATCGTCTCGTCGACAGCGGTGAAGACCCTGCCCTGCACGGCCGCCTGCGCGCCGAAGCCCTGGCGGATGCCGGCGCCCACGGCCATCACGAACCCGAGCACGACTACACGCGCGACCCACGCTTCGAATGGCTGCTCAAGCGCCTGGACATGCTGGCGCCGGCCAAGGCGCTGCTGCTGTGCCGCTCGCGCTCCAAGGTGCAGGCACTGGACGAAGCGCTGCGCCTTCGCTCCGGGCTGCCGGTGGCGCGCTTCCACGAAGACATGAACCTTCTGCAGCGTGACCGCGCGGCGGCCTACTTTGCCGACCCCGAAGGCGCGCGCCTGCTGATCGCCTCCGAAGTCGGCGCCGAAGGCCGCAACTTCCAGTTCGCCCAACACCTCATTCTCTGGGATCTTCCGCTTGACCCGGACATGCTGGAGCAGCGCATCGGCAGACTCGATCGAATCGGCCAGAAGGGGGCCGTGCAGATCCACAGCTGCGCGATCGAAAACAGCCCGCAAGATCTGCTGCTGCGCTGGTACGACGAGGGCCTCGACGCGTTTCGCGAGGTCTGCGCGGACGGCCGCGAGCTTCTGCGGCAGTTCGGGCCGGAGCTGCTGAATCAGTTCGAGAGGCCCAGTGACAACGGCATCGAAGCACTGATTGATGAGACCAAGACAGTGCATGCGGAACTCTCCGACAAGGTCCACCGCGGACGCGATCGCCTGCTGGAGCTCTCCAGCCAGCGCGCGGCCAGCGACGGCCGTCTGCTGCAGGCGCTGAAGCTCGACGACATCGCCGCCACCATCGAGGACTACCCGCTGCGTCTGCTGGAGCAGTTCGGCATCCACAGCGAGCCGCAGGGTCACGAGATCGTTCTGCTGGACCCCGAATACGTCACCCTCGATGCGTTCGAGGAACTCAAGGGCGGGCCGCGCCAGGCGACCTTCTCGCGCGCACGCGCCCTGGCTCGCGACGACCTGCTCTATCTCCGCGCCGACCATCCAATGCTGCTGAATGCCGAGGAGTTGTTGCTCTCGTCCGAGAACGGCAACGCCGCGGCCCTGGTCGACGACAGCCTGCCGGCGCGCAGCCTGCTTCTCGAAGCCGTCTATGTGCTCGAGTGCGTGGCCGAAGCCGACCTGCACGTCGATCGCTTCCTGCCGCCGCTGCCCTTGACCGTAGTGGTCGACACCCGGCTTCAGCCCAAGCACGACTATGTGCCCGGCGCGCGCGCGCAGCGCAGTTCCGGCGACCGTCCGATCGATCTTTCGCGTCAACGCAAACTGCTGACGACCCTGTTGCCTCCCATGCTGGAAGCGGCGGAGAAACTGGCCAAGGGGCAGGCTGAACAGCGCATCGAGATGGCGCTGGGTCAGGCCGAGGAGCTGCTGGGCTCGGAGCTCGCGCGACTGCAGCGGCTGGCGAAAATCAATCCTGCCGTGCGGCCGGAGGAAGTCGAGCAGCTCGAACGCGAACACACCGAGCTGCTCACCGCACTGCCGCAGGCGCGGCCGCGTCTGGACGCCCTCAGGCTCGTCTTGAGCCCGGATGTCGTCGCGCTGAGGCCGGGCTGATCCGCACCCGCGCTCCCCGATTCACAGCGACGACTTTTCGGACTTGCTGGGCTCTGTCACAAACCGTCACGCTCAGCCCCCTTGCGTCACTGAATCACAAATTGTGACAATCAGCGTCACATTGAGGTCTTGCAGGGGCGGGTCATGAGTGGAGTTGGATTGTTCAAGCGGCTTTTCGGCAATGAAGACCGCAGCAGCGAACGCCGCCTGCGACCTCGCCAGCAGGCGCGACCCGATACGCGCTTCCTGATCATCGACGACAGCCCGACGATCGTCACTGTGCTGCGCCGGATGCTTCAGCAGAACGGCTTCGCCACCCGCGAAGCCTATGACGCCGAGCGCGGCATCGAGATCGCCGAAGCCGAGCGTCCTCATCTGATCTTCCTCGACATCGTGCTGCCCGGGATGAGCGGATTCGAGGCACTGCGTCATCTGCGCCGCTCGGACGCCACCCGCAACATCCCGATCATCATGATCAGCGGCAACGAGCAGGCGACCGAGCAGTTCTACCTGCAGCGCATCGGCGCCGACGACTTCATGAAGAAGCCGTTTTCCCGCGATGAGGTGTTCTCGCGCATCGGGCGCCTGCTCGGACCCGACCTGCTGCCCCACCGGCCGCAGCCGCTGCGTAGTGATCCCGGCTTCGGTCTGCGCGCCGCGGTTTGAGCGTATCCATCCCGGGACCTGATCCGGCAGACGACAGCACGGGCAGGAAAGGCGGGCCATCGGCCCGCCTTTCTGCTTCAGTGCCGCTGCAGCCCCATCACGGCAGTCGACCCGCTCCCGCTTCGGCCGGCACCCGCGCGCCCAGGCTCACCGGGTCCGCTTCAAGGGTGTAGGCATACGGCGGCACCCAGTTGCCGGCGGGAAGCCCACTGCAGCCGGCCAGGTGCTGATCCACTGGCAGCGGAACGATCGCAGTGGCGTCGTCACTCTGGAACCACAGATTCTCGCCGCGGAAACCCGTGGCGCTGCCGTGGTGGTGCACCAGCTTGCCGCAGATCTCGTTGCTGGCGTTCATCTTCAGGCCCAGCACATGGAAGAAGTTGCTCTGCGCCAGGACATCACCTTCGTGCGCGACCGCGATGCCATTGCCCCACTTCCGGTTGGGCACCGAGGCAATGCTGCCGGAGAAGAAGTTGTTGTACAGATGCACGCGGCCGTAACGCACCCGCGGCATGCGCGCCTGGTTGTACTCCCAGTGGTTGCCGACAAAGCTCACCTTCAGGCGCCCGGCATCGCTCCAGCGCCGGCTGCTGTCGGCATTGCCGATGAGGTTGGTCTTGTCGCTGCTGTAGAAGCGGCTGTTGCTGATGGTGACGTAGCTGGAGCCTCGCACCACATCCAGCGCGCCGTCGCGACGCGTGGCGGTGTAGACGCCGTCGTACTGACCGGGCCCGATCGTGACGTGATCGATCCACACCTGCTGCGCCCAGGCCAGCACGATGCCGTCGTACTCCGCATCTGCGGAGCCCGGATTCACATCCCAGGGCGTTTCGATTTCCAGGTTGCGGATGATCACGTTGCGCGTCCAGCCGGGATACTCCTCCGGATCGCGCCCGGCATTGACCCAGGCCTGGTAGTTGGTCTGTGCGGTCGGCATGGCCGGAGAGAACGCGTGCTGCGGCGAGAATTCGCGGCCCACCGAGATTTGCGTTCCGGCAAACCGCGCCGGTCGGCCCTGCACATCGTTGATGCCCACCAGCGTGGTGTTGGACGGAATCACCACGGTGCCGCCCGCGGACTGATCGGCCTGGCTGGTGTACTCCTCGAACACACCGTTGGTGAAGCGGAAATCGATGACACCAAGCACACGGATGATCTTCGGCCGGTTGCCCGACTGCTGAAGCGCGGCAAGCAGTTCTTCCTTGGTGCGCACGGTATAGATGTCCTGAGGCACGGCTGACGATCCTCCGGTCACGCGCACCGGCCCGAACTCGCTCCAGCCCATCCAGCCGAGCGCAGGCGCGACCTCGCGCTCGAAGCTCAGGGTGCCGCCGGTGGGGTCCTGTGGCAGGTTCTGGTAGTGATTGACATGGACGGGCAAGGGCGGCGTCTCGACGAAGGACAGATTCGCGGTCGGCGCCGCATAGTTGCGCTGGCCCATGTTCGCGGGCATCGGCTGGCCCACCGGCAGCAGGGCAGCGTCGATGCGCGCATCCTCGCCGGCCTCGAAACCGCTGGCGAACACGGGAGCAGGCAGCGGCGGCGTGCTTGAGCTGGACGAGCTGGAGCTGCTGGTGCTCGAAGAGGAGCTGCTCGAACTGGATGACGAGCCCGGAAAGCCCAGGCAGGCATCGATGCGGCCCACACCCGTATTGGCCAGCACATGCGGCTTGACCTCCGCCGAGGGCAGCGCGGTGTACATGTAGGGCGGCGTATAGCTGACCGTCGACGCGATCTGGCCGCCGTTCTGCACGGTGCCGGGCGTGTTGCCCCAGGCACAGGGGTTGCTGGTGCAGTTGGGCGGCAGCTCAGTCCAGGTGGCGTTCTGGAAGAGGTTGTCGCCATTGGTGTCCCAGAAGCCGATCTGCTGGCTGTCCTGAGAGATCACCATGTTCTGCACGTCCTCGAAGTGGTTGCCATCGATGCGGATGCGCGCGCCCATGCGCGAGTTGATGCCCGAGGCCCGCACGTTGCGGTAGTAGTTGTTCAGCACATGCCCCTCGCCGAAGCGGAACAGCGGCACGCGCGAATTGACGTTCTCCCAGCGGTTGGCGACGAAGCTGATGGTGCGGTTGAAGCCGTCGGTATCGCTGGAGCCCCACAGTGAGGTCTTCCAGCTGTCGTGCAAGTAGTTGTAGGAAAGCGTGACGTTGGAAACGCTGCCCTTGCCGCTGACCAGCTCGTCGT
>JBIJCA010000077.1:0-16723 GCA_044344935.1 Aquimonas sp.
GAGCTGGGTGCGCGCTTCGGCCAGCTGTGACCGGCTCGATGCGAGCTGGGCGCGGCTGAGTTCCAGCTGGGCATTGGCGTCGACCGGGTCGAGCCGGGCCAGCAGCTCGTCCTCGGCGACCCGTTGTCCCTCCTCGATCAGCACTTCCAGCACGCGACCGGTGACCTTGGACGACACCGTGGCGATGCGGCGCGGCGTGACGAAACCCGAGGCATCCAGCAGCGAGGTCGGCCCGGCGTCGGCGGCGCTGCGGGCGTTGCCGGTTTCGACCTCGACCGGCTGCAGCGCGCGCAGCGCGAAGAAGCCGATCACCAGCGCTACGAGGACCAGCAGCCACCAGGGCAGGCGGCGCTTGCGCGGTGCGCGCCCGCTGGGTCCGCGCGGAATGCGCAGGGCTTCCAGCAGGGCATCGGAGCGTTGGGCATCCTGGCTCATGGCGTCGGGTCCGCAGGGGGGAAAGGGGCTTCAGGTTCGCGAATGGCGCCTTGGCGCCGCGACAGAGGCTGCGCGGCTGCGCGCCAAGCTGGCGTGTTCACTTCAGCCGGCATAGCGCTGCCGTAGGAAGGCCCAGGCAGCACGCAGGCCCTGGGCTTCGCCGCCCGCGGGCCGGCCGGGACGGTCGCTGTCGTTCCAGCTGTAGACGTCGACATGCGTCCAGGCCTGCGCTGGGTCGATGAAGCGATCAAGGTAGAGCGCGGCTGTGATGCAGCCGGCCATGCGCGATGGCCCGGCATTGGCGAAATCGGCGATCCCGGATTTCAGATAGCTCAGGTACGGCCGCCACAGCGGCATCCGCCACAGCGGGTCGAGATGGGTTTCGCCCGCGGCAATGTAGCTGTGTGCGATGTCATCGCGGTTGGTGAACAGCGCCGGCAGATCGGGGCCGAGCGCGATACGCGCTGCCCCGGTGAGCGTGGCGAAGTCCATGATCAGGTCGGGCTTGGACTCACCGGCATAGGTCAGGGCGTCGCAGAGGACCACCCGGCCTTCGGCATCGGTGTTGTCGATCTCGACCGACAGGCCGGCGCGGGTGGCGATGACCTCGCCCGGGCGGTAGGCATCGGCGGCGACGGCGTTCTCCACCGCGGGAATCAGCAGCTGCAGGCGCACCGGCAGCTGCTGCGCCATCACCAGCTGGGCCAGCGCCAGCGCGTGCGCGGCACCACCCATGTCTTTCTTCATGTTGCGCATGCCGTCGGCCGGCTTCATGTCGAGGCCGCCGGTGTCAAAGCAGACGCCCTTGCCGACGATCGCCAGCCGCGGATGGTTCGGGTCGCCCCAGTTCAGCTCGATCAGGCGCGGCGCGCGGTGGCTGGCGCGGCCGACCGCGTGGATGGCCGGGAAGCGCTCGCTGATCAGGGCCTCGCCAACGATGCTGTGGAACTGCGCGCCGTGGGCCTGGGCCAGGCTGCGCGCGGTGTTCTCCAGGTGTTCCGGGCCCATGTTCTCGGTCGGCGTGTTGATCAGGTCGCGGGTCAGCACGCTGGCGCGCAGCATCGCGACTGCGCTGGCCAGAGCGGGGTCTTCCAGGTCGACCGCCAGCTTCGCCGCCGCGCGCGCGGGCTTGCGGTAGCGGCTGAACTGGTAAGCGCCCAGGCCCCAGCCGATGACGGCGGCGCTGCGATCGATCTGCAGGCCGCGCGCGTCCAGCGCGTAGGTGCCCTCGGGCAGCCCGAGCGGCAGTGCGGCCAAGGCCCAGGGGTCGTCGGTGCGGGACAGGCCGACCAGCACGGCGCAGACCGCGCCGCTGGCGTCCGGGACAGCGAGGTGGCTGCCCGGCTGTGCCCGGAAGCCCTGCGCCTGCGTCCAGCGCCGCGCCGGTTCACCCAGTGCGTCCAGCAGGTCGTCCAGACCGGCGTCGCTGCACAGGATCAGGGGACAGGCGTGGGCGGCCTCGGCCGCGGAGGCAAAACCGTTCATGCAGAGGTCCGCAGGGGAGGGTGCCGCAATGCTAGCAGGCTGCCTGTCCCGAACCCTCAGCGCGGCATGCGGTCTGCGTCGTTCCGCCCGCTCCGGCCCATGCGATTCTGCCTCAGGCGGACTGGCCCGCGTCGAGCCTGCGGCCGGCCTCGGCGAACCAGTCCTGCACGCGCTTCAGGTGCTCAGGGCCGTAGTGACGCAAAAACTGCGCGGTGGTGTGCTGCACGGGATCGCCCAGCGCCTGCAGCCGCTCCTGGACATAGGCCTCGGTCAGCGGAACGCGGCAGATCACCTGGATGCAGTGGCGCCATTCCTCATAGCTGGTGGGGATCATCTCGGGCCTCGATTGCGGATAGAATCGCAACGTTATAACAACTTCTGTGAGCCCGCCATGGCCAGCCTCGCGACCGATTCCCGCCTTCCCGTCACCGTGCTGTCCGGCTTCCTTGGGGCCGGCAAGACGACCCTGCTGAACCATGTGCTGCGCAACCGAGAGGGCAAGCGCGTGGCGGTGATCGTCAACGACATGAGCGAAGTCAACATCGACGCCCAGTTGGTCCGCGACGGCGGCGCCGAGCTGTCGCGCACCGAAGAGAAGCTGGTCGAGTTCAGCAATGGCTGCATCTGCTGCACCCTGCGCGACGACCTGCGCGCAGAGGTGCGTCGGATCGCCGCCGAGCAGCGTTTCGATCACCTGCTGATCGAATCCACCGGCATCGGTGAGCCGATGCCGGTGGCGGCCACCTTCGCGGTGCGCGACGAGGAGGGTTTCGCGCTGGCGGACGTGGCGCGGCTCGACACCATGGTGACTGTGGTCGATGCCGAGACCTTCGTGCGCGATTTCTGCTCCAGCGAACGCCTGCGCGAGCGCGGCGAGGTCGCCGGGCCCGATGATGAGCGCGGGCTGGTGAACCTGCTCGCCGATCAGGTCGAGTTCGCCGATGTGATCCTGCTGAACAAAGCGGACCGTGCCGGTGCGGCAGGCTTGCGCGAAGTCGAGCAGGTGGTGCGTGCGCTCAACCGCGACGCCGAGATCATCGCCACCGAGCGCTCCCAGGTCGCGCTCGACAGGGTGCTGGGCACCGGTCGCTTCGACTTCATCCGCGCCCAGCTGGCGCCGGGCTGGATGAAGGAGCTGCGCGGCGAGCACATGCCGGAGACCGAGGAGTACGGCATCACCAGCTTCGTCTATCGTGCGCGCCGGCCCTTCCATCCGCAGCGTTTCCACAAACTGATCACGCAGGGCCTGGGCGGGGTGATCCGCAGCAAGGGTTTCTTCTGGCTGGCCACGCGCATGGACTGGGTCGGCGAGCTCAGCACCGTAGGTGCGGCGACCCAGCATTCCGCCGCCGGCTTCTGGTTCGCTGCGCGCGACCGCGTCGATGCCGGTCTGGTGGATACACCGCTGTGGTCCGGTCAGAAACACAGCGCGCCGGCGCCCAGCGCAGACGATGTGCGCGATCCGAACGAACATGCCGCCATGCTGCGGCTGTGGGACCGAGAGTGGGGCGACCGCCGGCAGGAGCTCGCGATCATCGGCATCGGACTCGACGAGGACGCCGTGCGCGAGGACCTCGACGCTTGCCTGCTGAACGCGCGCGAGATGGCCCTGGGCCCACGCGCCTGGGCGAACCTTCCGGACCCCTTCCCGCGCTGGCAGCGCTGAGGCCTGCCCCTTCGTCCCATTCGCGCGCACGGCCGCGCGGTCTACGCTGCAGGCTGCGGTGGGCATGAAGGGGAAGGCGGCATGCAGCGCAGCGCCAAGGGCAAGATCGTCAGCGCCGCCGAAGCGGTGGCCCTGATCGACGACGGCGACACGGTCGCCACCGGCGGCTTCGTCGGTATCGGCTTCGCCGAGAATCTGGCGGTCGCGCTGCAGCGGCGCTTCCGCGAGACCGCCGCGCCGCGCGACCTCACCCTGGTCTACGCGGCGGGCCAGGGTGACGGCCGGCAGCGCGGATTGAACCATCTGGCCGAACCCGGTCTTCTGCGCGCGGTGATAGGCGGCCACTGGGGTCTGGTGCCGGCCCTGCAGACGCTCGCGCTGGACGGCGCGATCGAGGCCTGGAACCTGCCGCAGGGGGTGATCTCGCACCTGTTCCGCGACATCGCTGCCGGCCGGCCCGGACATCTGACCCGCGTGGGTCTCGGCACCTTCGTCGACCCGCGCCACGGCGGCGGCCGCGTCAACGCGCGCAGCACGGCAGAACGCGTGCGGCTGCTGCCGATCGACGGCGAGGATTTTCTGTTCTACCCGGCGTTCCCGATCGATGTCGCGCTGATCCGCGGCACCACCGCCGACCCCGAGGGCAACATCACCTTCGAGCGCGAGGCGCTGACGCTGGAGAGCCTGTCGATCGCGATGGCTGCGCGCAACTCGGGCGGCGTGGTGATCGTGCAGGTCGAGCGCATCGCCGAAAGCCACAGCCTCAACCCGCGACAGGTGAAGATTCCCGGCGTGCTGGTCGACTGCGTGGTGCTGGCCGAGCGGCCCGAGCTACATCCGCAGACCTTTGCCGAGGCCTACAGCCCGGCCTTCGCAGCCGAGATCCGGGTGCCGCTGGAGCGCATCGCGCCGCTGCCCTCGGGCGCACGCAAGGCGATCGCCCGCCGCGCCGCTCTGGAGCTGCCGCCGAATGCGGTGGTCAACCTCGGCATCGGCATGCCGGAGGGCGTCGCCGCAGTCGCGGCGGAGGAAGGCGTGCTGGATCTGATCACGCTCACCGCCGAGCCCGGCGTGATCGGTGGCATGCCGGCTTCGGGTCTGAACTTCGGCGCCGCGGTGAACGCGCAGGCGATCATCGACCAGCCCTACCAGTTCGACTTCTACGACGGTGGCGGGCTGGATGTCGCCGTGCTCGGCCTGGCCCAGGCGGACGCCGCCGGCAACGTCAACGTCAGCCGCTTCGGCACGCGGCTCGCGGGTGCTGGTGGCTTCATCAACATCAGCCAGTCGGCGCGGCGCCTGGTCTTTGTCGGCAGCTTTCTCACGCCGGCCGGCGAAGGTCGTCCACTCACGCGCAAGTTCGTGCAGGCGGTGGAGCAGGTCACCTTCAGCGCCGAGCAGGCGCGCCGCCGCGGCCAGCAGGTGCTCTATGTCACCGAGCGCTGCGTGTTCGAACTCACCGATCGCGGCCTGCGCCTGATCGAGCTCGCGCCGGGTCTGGACCTGCAGCGCGATGTGCTGGCGCAGATGGACTTCGTGCCGGCGATCGCCGAGCCGCTGCCACCCATGGACGATGCGCTGTTCGGCGAGGCAGCGCTCGGTCTGCGACAGCGCCTGCTGGCCCTGCCGCTGCCGGCACGACTGCAGCTGGATGCCGCGCGCGACCTGCTGTTCATCAATTTCGAGCACTACCGCATCCAGCGGCCCGAGGACATCGACGCGGTCGAGCACGCGGTGGCGGCGCTGCTGGAGCCGCACAGCCGCCGCGTCCGGGCGGTGGTCAACTACGACCATTTCGTGATCACGCCCGAGCTTGAGAGCGCCTGGGCGGACATGGTCGGGCGCCTGATGCAGCGCTACTACATCGACGTGCGCCGCTACACGACCTCGGCCTTCCTGCGCGCCAAGCTCGGGCAGGCGCTGAAGCAGCGCGGACTGGCGCCGCACATCTATGTCAGCGAGTCCGAGGCCTGGAGCCACCTCGGCGAGGGCGATTGAAGGCTCTTGGAGTTGCTTCACATCGATCTGCAGCAGCCGCGCGCTAGGCTGCTGGGATGTTTCGCATCTTTCCTGCCGCCACCGCACGCCGCCGCGCGCTCGCCGTCCTGCTGCTGATCACCAGCAGCACGATCGGCGCGCAGGATTCTGCAGCTCCGCCCACGCCCACGCCCACGCCCACGCCCACGCCCACGCCCTTGCCCGCTGCCGAGCCGGCGCGCGCACTCGACACGGTCGAAGTGATCGCCCAGGTCACCGGCCCCGGGCTGTGGGCACTGCGTCGCGACGAACGCGTGGTCTGGGTGCTGGGCGTGCAGTCGCCCCTGCCCAAACGATTCCGCTGGGAGTCACCCGAGCTCGACGCGCGGCTGGCCGAGTCCAGCCTGCTGATCGCGCCGCCCGGCTTCGATCTGAAGGGCGTCAACCGCTTCAGCGCGGTGTTCCTGCTGCCCAGCCTGATCCGCGCGCGCCGCGACCCGGAAGGGTTGACCTTGGCCGAGCGCGTGCCGCCCGAGCAGCACGCGCGCTGGCTGGTGCTCAAGGACAAGTACTTTCCGCGCAAGCGCGGCACCGAGAAGTGGCGGCCGCTGATCGCCGCGCTCGAGCTGTACAGCGAAGCCATGGAAGACGTGGGCCTGAGCTATCGCCGCCAAGTCTGGGACGCCGTCGAGCGCAAGGCACGCCGGCAGCGCATCGAGATCGCGCGGCCCGAACTGGTGATCGAGGCCGGTCGCCCGCGCGAGCTGATCCGCAGCTTCGCCGACAACACCCTGGACGACCTCGACTGCTTCGAGCGCACGCTTGATCGTCTGGAGTCCGACCTCGCCGACATGGCCGAGCGCGCCGAGGCCTGGGCGGTGGGCGATGTCGCGGCGCTGCGCACGCTGCCGTTCCGCGATCAGGCCCAGGCCTGTCGCGACGCGTTCCTGAAAGCGCAGTTCGCCGAGGACCGCGGGCTCGACGAGATCCCGCAGCGCCTGCGCGCCCTGTGGATCGAGTCGGTCGAGTCGGCCTTGGCCGAAAACGAAAGCAGCGTGGCCGTGCTCGATATCGCCCTGCTGCTCGACCCCGAGCTCGGCATGTTCGAGGCCCTGCGCGCGCGCGGCATCGAGGTGGTCGAGCCGGACGCCGAAGCGGCGCCGGGCGATCCGCCTGAGGCTGAACTGTCGGCAACCCGGCCTTGAATCGCCGACGCGTTTAGCGACGGCCTAACGCCTCGCTGGGCGTCAGCGGCGTAGAGTGCGCCGCCTTCACCTTCCCGAGGTTTCTGCATGACGTCCTTCGCTGCCTGTCGGCCGCTGCTGTCCTGCCTGATCGTCATCAGCGCCCTGCAGGGCAGGGCCAACGCTCAGGCCCCCGAGCCTCCGGTCGCAGCTACGCAGATGGACACCGTCGAGGTCGTCGCGCGGGTCAGCGGCCCGGGCCTTTGGGAAGTGCGCCATGGCGAGAACGTGCTGTGGATCCTCGGCACGCAGTCGCCGCTGCCGCGCCGCTTTGAATGGGTCTCGGACGAGGTTGATGCGCGGCTGGCCGAGTCGAGCCTGCTGATCGCCCCGCCGCGCGTCGAGTTCGATGCCGGCGTTGGCCGCCTGCGCAGTCTGATGCTGGTGCCGAGCCTGCTGCGCGCGCGCCGCAATCCCGACGAACGAACGCTCGAAGAGGCGGTCGGGCCGGAGCTGTACGCGCGCTGGCAGCCGCTGAAGCAGCGCTATCTGGGCCGCGGCCGCAAGGTCGAGACCTGGCGGCCGCTGTTCGCCGCGCTGAAGCTGTGGGAAGAAGCGATCGAAGACGCCCGCATGACCGGCTCAGGTCCGGTCTGGCGGGCTGTGTCGAAGTCGGCGAAAAGGCTGAAGCTTGCGGTCGAGACCCCGCGGGTCGATGTCCAGATCGTCGATCCGAAGGCGACCATCCGCAGTTTCGCGCAGAGCCCGCTCGACGATCTGGCCTGCTTCAGCCGCACCCTGGAGCGCCTTGAGAGCGACATCGAAGCGATGCGCGAGCGCGCCGACGCCTGGGCCGTGGGCGATCTGGAGTCGTTGCGTGCGCTGCCCTTCAGTGACCAGAACCGGGTCTGTCAGGATGCCTTCCTCTCAGCCAGCGTGGGTGAGCAGAACCGCATCGCTGACCTGCCGGATCGCTTGCGGGATGCCTGGCTTGCGGTGGCCGACACCGCGCTGGCCGAGCACCGATCGAGCCTCGCGGTAATTTCGATCGGAAGCCTGCTGGACCCCGAAAGTGGACTGATCGAGGGCCTGCGTGAGCGCGGCTACGAAGTGCGGGCACCGGGCGAGACAGGTGCGCAGCCCGAGGCGGGAGCGCCATCAGCCGAAGTTCCCTAGACGCCGCCGAGCGCCTTACTTTGTCGTCGGCCCCGAAGTCGCCTCGGCCTGCAGCAGGGTCGGCGGATTGCCGCTGTCGACGCGGCGGGCGATGAAGACCGCCCAGTAGTCGATGTGCTCCGAGTCGGGATTGCGTGCGTAGCCGACCGCGATCTCGTCCTGCTCGGCGTAGAAGGGGTGTTCGGCCAGCAGGTGGATGCGATGTGGCCGTGAGTCGAGGAAGGCCTGCAGCGCCTCCGCGGCCGTCGAGAAGCCCCCCGAGACCGCTTCCACCTGGTTGTGGAACGTGCCCGGGTAGCTCTGCGGCAGCCTGTACCCGGCTTGGCGGAGGCGACGGTTCGGCGCCATCACGCCGTAGATGTGCGAGACGTGGCCGCGTGCGGCCATTTCCTCCGCCTTGTCCGCGGCCGCGGCCGCCCGCAGCGGATGGCAGCTGAGCCGCAAGCGACGCTGCAGCGGATGGCTGCGGATCAGTTCGGCCAGCTGCCGGGCCTGCGGACTGTGGCCGCAGGCGTCGACGGATCCGCCGTCCGCCTCGACGGGCGCCGTGAAGTTCGGTCGCGCCGAAAACTCGTTGTTACTCGCGCTGGCCGGCACCGAACTCGCCTTGACGTGCATCGAACCCAAGGCCAGCGGCAGGGCGAGCAGCAGGTGCTGCAGTCGAGGCGCGCGCATCGTCAGTCTCTCTAGCCCGGGTGCGCCAACCCTAGCGCTTTCCACACCGCTTGGGAAAACCGGACGGGCTCTTCCGACGGGCGCTATTCGCCCTGCGCCAGCGAGTAGCCGCGCTGCTCGCCGAAGCGATAGAGGTTCTCGGTCTTGATCGGCTCCAGGCCGGCATCCATCAGCCGCGTCAGCAGGGCAGGGACCGCGCGCGCGTCCTCGCCACGAAAGCGCAGGCGCCAGTGATCGCTGCACCAGGTGTCCGGGTGGCACTGCGGCCACACGCGCACACCGCGGTTGGTGATCAGGCTCAGCTTGAACGAGCCGGCCGCCGGCTGCGCGCGTTCGGCAAGACGCTTCGCCGAGCGACCCGCCTCGTCCCAATGCAGGAACACGTCGACGCCGTCGAAGGACTTCGGTGCTGCGTGGGCCACCGCCTTGGATAGCGGAGCGCGCGCGTCGGCGCGCGGAGCATTTTCCGGATAGCGCAGGGCTGCAAGTTTGCCGGGTTCGAGACCCAGGCGCGCGATTACGGCGCGACCGAAGGCGCGGGTGCCGGCGCGCTCGCGGCTCAGGTCCTCCTGCCACAGATCGGCCGTGTGCACGCCATCTTCGAGCGTGCGCAGCCAGGCGTTGTGCAGGGTCTCGGCGGCGCGGCTGCGGCCGACGTGCTGCAGCAGCATTACTGCGGCCAGCATGAGACCGGACGGGTTTGCGATGTCCTTGCCGGCGATGTCCGGCGCAGAGCCGTGTACGGCTTCGAACATGGCTGCGCGCAGACCTAGGTTGGCTGAAGGCGCCAGCCCGATCGAGCCTGCGACTTCGGCAGCGACGTCGGAGAGGATGTCGCCATAGAGGTTCGGCGTGACCACCACCTCGTAGTCCTGCGGCCGGCTGGCCATGCGCGCGGTGCCGATGTCGATGATCTGGTGCTGGCTGCGGATGTCGGGGTATTCGGCGGCGATCTCATCGAAGACCTGATGGAACAGGCCGTCGGTGAGCTTCATGATGTTGTCCTTGGTCATGCAGGTGACGCTGCGGCGGCCGTTGGTGCGGGCGTACTCGAAAGCGTGGCGGACGATGCGCTCGCAGCCCGGGCGGGTGATCAGCTTCAGGCACTGCACGACCTCGTCGGTCTGGCGGTGCTCGATGCCGGCATAGGTGTCCTCCTCGTTCTCGCGCACGATGACCACGTCCATGCCCGGCTGCAGGCTGCGCACATAGGGCGCGTACGACACGCAGGGCCGCACGTTGGCGTACAGTCCGAGCGTCTTGCGCAGGGTCACGTTGACGCTCTTGTAACCGCCGCCCTGGGGCGTGGTGATCGGGCCCTTGAGCAGCACGCGGTGCTGGTCGATGGCTTCGAAGACCTCGGGGCCGAGCCCGGCAGCGTGACCGGCGCGATAGGCCGCGAGGCCGACGGTGAGCGGCTGGAAATCGAGCGAAGGATCGATCTCACGCAGCACCTCCAGCGTGGCGGCCATGATCTCGGGGCCGATGCCGTCGCCCTCGGCGACCGCGATGGTGAGGGGGGCTGTGGCAGGCGTGGCGGCGAATGCGCGGTTGAAGCGGGGCAGGGCAGACATTTCGGCACTCCAATACATGAAATACAGTTCATGAAAAAGGCTGCAGTCAAAACCGTGAAGACCGCGTCGAAGGGCGCTCGGAAAACCCTGCCCGAGCCGGCGGGCAAACCGGCCAAGACCGCAGCGTCCGCGCCCGAGAAGATCGCGAGCGACGCAGCGACCGGGCCGGGCTGGACCTTCCTGAGCAACCACACCCATGTGCTGGTGGCGCTGGCTGCAGAACCTGACCTCACCCTGCGCGATATCGCCCAGCGGGTCGGCATCACCGAGCGCGGCGTGATCCGCATCGTCGAGGAGCTGGAGCAGGGCGGCGTGCTGAGTCGCGAGCGCGAGGGCCGGCGCAATCGCTATGCGCTGAACCTCAATGCTTCGCTACGGCACCCGCTTGAGCGCCACTGTCGGATCGGAGAGTTGCTGGATCTGATCTTGCGGAGATAGGTCTGCACAGGCAGCCGCGCGCGGTGTGCTGGATCGAAGGCCGCAAACGCAGAAGGCCCCGCATGGCGGGGCCTTCTGCTGTCAAGCCTGAGGCCAGCGATCAGTCGCCGCGACGCGAGGCCTGCTTGCGCTCGTTCTCGGTGCGGTGCTTCTTGCGCAGGCGGATCGACACCGGGGTGATCTCGACCAGCTCATCGTCATCGATGAACTCCAGCGCCTGCTCCAGCGAGAACTTGATCGGCGGGATCAGACCTTCGTCGTGGTCCTTGCCGGAGGCGCGGAAGTTGGTCAGCTGCTTGCCGCGCAGGGCATTGACGGTGAGGTCGTTGTCCTTCGAGTGGATACCGACGATCTGACCTTCGTAGATCTCCTCGCCCGGGTCGAGGAACAGGCGACCGCGTTCCTGCATGGCGATCTGCGCGTAGGCCGGCGAAGGGCCGGTGCCGTTCGAGATCAGCACGCCGTTCTGGCGCTGACCGATGGTGCCATCGGCCTTCGGGCCGTAGTGGTCGAACACGTGGAACAGCAGGCCGGTGCCGGCGGTGATCGTGCGGAACTCGGTCTGGAAACCGATCAGTCCGCGCGCCGGGATCATGAAATCCATGCGTACGCGGCCCTTGCCGTCGGGCTCCATGTTCTGCAGCAGCGCCTTGCGCTCGCCCAGGCGCGACATCACGCCGCCCTGATACTGCTCTTCGAGGTCGACCACCAGGCTCTCGATCGGCTCCATGGTCTGGCCGTCGACTTCCTTGAGGATCACTTCCGGGCGCGAAACCGCCAGCTCGTAGCCCTCGCGACGCATGGTTTCGATCAGGATGGACAGGTGCAGCTCGCCGCGGCCGCTGACCTTGAATTTGTCCGCGTCCTCGGTGTCCTCGACCTTCAGCGCAACGTTGTGCTGGGTCTCGCGGATCAGCCGGTCGCGCAGCTGGCGGCTGGTCAGGAACTTGCCGCCGGAGCGCTCCTTGACGCCGGCGAACGGCGAGTCGTTGACCTGGAAGGTCATGCTGATGGTCGGCTCATCGACGGTCAGCACCGGCAGCTGCTCGGCACTGCCCTGCTCGCAGACGGTCTCGGAGATGCCGAGGCCTTCGATGCCGGAGATCGCGATGATGTCGCCGGCCTGCGCCTCTTTGACTTCGTGCCGCTGCAGGCCGTGGAAGCCCAGCACCTGCAGGACCTTGCCGTTGCGGGGTTTGCCGTCGCGGTCGATCACGGTGACCGGCATGTTGGTGCGGATCTTGCCGCGCTGTACTCGGCCGACGCCGATGATGCCGACGTAGCTGTTGTAGTCGAGACTGGTGATGCGCATCTGGAACGGGCCGTCCATGTTGACCGGCGGCGGCGCCACGTGCTTGATGATCGCTTCGAACAGCGGGGTCATGTCACCGGAGCGCACGTCCTCGGTCAGGCCGGCATAGCCGTTCAGGCCCGAGGCGTAGACCACCGGGAAATCGAGCTGCTCGTCGGTCGCCCCGAGGCGGTCGAACAGATCGAAGGTCTGGTTCAACACCCAGTCCGGACGTGCACCAGGGCGGTCGACCTTGTTGATCACCACGATCGGCTTGAAGCCCATCGCGAACGCCTTCTGGGTGACGAATCGGGTCTGCGGCATCGGCCCGTCCATGGCGTCGACCAGAATCAGCACCGAGTCCACCATCGAGAGCACGCGCTCGACTTCGCCGCCGAAGTCGGCATGGCCCGGCGTGTCGACGATGTTGATGCGGAACTCTTCGTCCTGCGGCGACTTCCAGCGGATCGCCGTGTTCTTCGAGAGGATGGTGATGCCGCGCTCTTTCTCGAGGTCGTTCGAGTCCATGACCCGGTCGGCGACTTTCTCGCGCTCGCCAAAGGTGCCGGACTGCTTGAGCAGCTGGTCGACGAGGGTGGTCTTGCCGTGGTCGACGTGGGCGACGATGGCGATGTTGCGCAGATTCTGGATCATGGGGCACGGCCTGAAGCGAGCCACGCAAGCGTCGCGGATCGCGGATGGAAAGAAGGGTTCGGGCAGGTGTCGCGCGCAAAACGCTGCTGGCGCTCGGCCAGGGCAAACGGTTGTGGGGGACAACGCGCGCTGGAGAGAAGCTCGACCACCTGCCGCCCGCAGCCAGTCATCACTGACGCTTGACGCGGCGCGGCATTATACCGGCCTGCCGCTTACAAGCCAGTTGCAGCTGCTCCGGATCGCTTATCCTTGGCGGCTGTCATTCATCGGGAAGCCCCCATGTCCGAGCTCATCGCCCATTTCGACACCGCCAAAGGCCCGATCCGCGTGCGTCTGCACGCCGAGCAGGCGCCGCTGACGGTGGCCAACTTCGTCAATCTGGTCAGCCGCGGCTTCTACAACGGTCTCAGCTTCCACCGCGTCATCGCCGACTTCATGGTCCAGGGCGGCTGCCCCGAAGGCAGCGGTCGTGGGGGCCCCGGCTACCGCTTCGAGGACGAGTGCAGCCCCGCCCTGCGCCACGAGCGCGGCGTCCTGTCGATGGCCAACGCAGGCCCCGGCACCAACGGCAGCCAGTTCTTCATCACACACGTTCCCTGCGGCTGGCTGGACGGCAAGCACACCGTGTTCGGCAAGGTGGTCGATGCCGCCGACCAGAAGGTGGTCGACGCCATCGCCGGCGGTGACGCCATCAACAGCGTGAAGATCGAGGGCGACGCGTCGGCGCTGCTGGCTTCGCAGGCCAAGCGCGTCGCCGACTGGAACGCCGTGCTGGACGCGCGCCGCCCGTAACGGCAGGCGTCACCGGCACGTCCATCGGATCCCGGCCCGCGCCATGCGTGCCGGGATCTGTCGTATCTGGCCCCCCAATTGCTCGGAAACTTCGATGCTCTACCTCAGTTTCGCCGCTGGACTCGTGCTGCTGATTGTCGGTGCCGACGTGCTCGTGCGCGGCGCCTCCAAGCTCGCATTGAGCTGGGGCGTCAGCCCGCTCGTGGTCGGCCTGACCGTCGTTGCCTTTGGCACCAGCGCCCCCGAACTCGCTGTGTCGTTGCGCGGCGCGCTCGAAGGCCAGGCCGATATCGCGCTGGGCAACGTGGTCGGCAGCAACATCCTCAACATCCTGCTGATCCTTGGCATCTCGGCCTTGATCGTGCCGCTGGTGGTCAACCGGCAGATCGTGCGCCAGGAAGTGCCGATCATGGTCGGCGCCTCGCTGCTGTTGTTCGGGCTCTCGCTCGACGGCGAGATCAGCCACGTCGAGGGCGGGCTGATGTTCGCCGGCCTCTTCGCCTATATCGCGTTGCTGTATTGGCAGAGTCGGCGTCGCCCGGCCGACGAGCTCGACCTTGAGCTTCCGCCCGACTCGAATTGGGACCGGCACTGGGCGGTGCAGTTGCTGCTGATCGCCTTTGGCCTTGCCATGCTCATCCTCGGCGCGCACTGGCTGGTGCAGGCCGCGATCGTGTTCGCGCAGTGGCTGGGCGTGAGCGAACTCGTGATCGGCTTGACCGTGGTCTCGATCGGCACTTCGCTGCCTGAGATCGCCACCTCGATTATTGCCGCGCTGCGAGGCCAGCGCGACATGGCGGTGGGCAACATTGTCGGCAGCAACATCTTCAACATTCTCGGTGTGGCGGGGCTGACCGCGCTGGTGGCGCCGGTTGCACTCCCGGTCTCGCAGGCGCTCATCACCTTCGACATGCAGGTGATGCTGGCGGCAGCGATCGCCTGCCTGCCGATCCTGTTCTCGGGACACATGATCGCGCGCTGGGAAGGCGGGATGTTCCTCGGCTACTACTTCGCCTACACCGCCTTCCTGATCCTGGCGTCTGCGCAGCACGATGCCCAGGATGAGTTCGCCACGGTGATGCAGTGGGTGGTGCTGCCGATCACCGCCGCCACGCTGCTGGCGATCACAATGCGCGAGCTGCGCAGGCGGAAGCTCGGGGTACGCCCCGAGTAAACGCTGCATCGTTCCGCGAGTGAAGCGAGCGCACCTAGGCTCCGCGTGCGCGGTGTCGACGGGCGAAGAGGCCAGAGGAAACGGCCAAGCCCGCGATGCATCGCGGGATTGACACAAGACTGTCGACAGGAAGTCAGGCTTCGTCGCCCCCGCGCAGGCGGGGGCCTAGCGCTGTGCCCCTGTGAGGTCGAAGGCCTCTGCCAGGATGCTGCTGCCGGCGGCTGAACGCGCTGGCAACCCGCCCGGTGGCTCAGCGAAGCGTGGTCTCGCGTAGCGCGATTTGCGGGAAGCGTTCGACGGCCTTCAGACAATCTGATCCAGGGCCTGCGGAGGCGCAGATCTCGCGGCGGGCCGAGCGGGCTGTCTGACTCGAAGAAATGGTGGGTCGTGAAGGATTCGAACCTTCGACCTACGGATTAAAAGTCCGCAGCTCTACCGCTGAGCTAACGACCCGGAGAGTTTCACGGTCTGGACGCGCTGCGCGGAGTGCGGCCGCAGATGCGGCCCTCGCGCGGGGCCGCGCAGTGTAGTCATCGCGTGGCGACGGCACAAGCTGGAACGCGCGCGCAAGTCCGCCCCATTCACCCGACGTAGCGGGTGGGGTCGGCCACACCGGCGGCCTCGAACCCGGCGGCGCGCAGCCGGCAGGCGTCGCAGTGGCCGCAGGCACGGCCTTCGGCATCGGCCTGGTAGCAGGACACGGTTTCGGCGAAATCCACGCCGAGCTCGATGCCACGGTGGACGATGTCGGCTTTGCTCAGATCAATCAGCGGCGCGCGCACACGCAGCGTATGCCCCTCGACGCCAGCCTTGGTGGCCAGATTGGCAAGACGCTCGAAGGCGTCGATGAATTCGGGTCGGCAGTCCGGATAGCCGGAGTAATCGACCGCATTGACGCCGCAGAAGATATCCCGCGCACCCAGCACTTCGGCCCAGCCAAGCGCCGCGCTCAGCATGATGGTGTTGCGCGCCGGCACATAGGTCACCGGGATGCCGTCGCCGCCGTGCTCGGGCACGTCGATGTCAGCGGTGAGCGCGGAGCCGCCAATGCTTCGCAGGTCGATGTTGACCACCTTGTGCGCGGCCGCGCCAAGCGACTTCGACAGCCTGGCTGCGGCAGCCAGCTCCGAGGTGTGGCGCTGGCCATAGGCCACGCTCAGCGCATAGGCCTCGTAGCCCTCGGCGCGGGCGATCGCCAGCACGGTGGCGGAGTCCATGCCGCCGGAGAGGAGCACCACGGCTTTTGGGGGGGTCATTGGCGTAAGGCTCTCGGCGGAACAGGTGATCGGGGCTTGGGAAGTCATTTGTGGTGCTGGGAGCGCCGCGTCGAAGGCCTTGCTTCGGCGGCAGCCTCGCCAATCGATGCCGGGGCGCACGCGAGATACAGCGGTAGCGGTTGGATCCCGACTCCAGCGAATGCCGAATCCCCAATCCCGCGCGCACTAGCGCCCTTGCGCTTCCCCCCACAGCTGCTTGTGCAGCTGCATCTGGAAGCGCACGGGCAGCTTCTCTGCCAGCAGCCACTCGGCGAGGTCGCCCGGTGCCACTTGGCCGTAGCTGGGTGAGACCAGCACTTCGCAGCGCTCGTGCAGGCGGTGTTCGCGGGTCGTTCGCATCGCCCAGTCAAAGTCGGCGCGATCGCAGACCACGTACTTGATCTGGTCGGAGGGCTGCAGATGGTCGAGATTTTCCCAGCGGTTCTTCGCAAGCTCGCCCGAGCCGGGCGTCTTGAGATCAATCACGCGCTGTACGCGCGGATCGACCGCCGCGATGTCGATCGCGCCCGAGGTTTCCAGCGAGACGCTGTAGCCGGCATCGCAGAGCCGCTCCAGCAGTACGAAACAGCGCTTCTGCGCCAGCGGCTCGCCGCCGGTCACGCAGACGTGGCGCGCACCGTGGCCCGCGACTTCAGCCAGAATGCTGTCGATCTCCCACCACTCGCCGCCGTGGAAGGCGTACGCGGTGTCGCAGTAGCCGCAGCGCAGCGGGCAGCCGGTCAGTCGCACGAACACCGTGGGCCAGCCCACGCTGCGCGATTCCCCCTGCAGGGACAGGAAGATCTCGGTGAGGCGCAGGCGGTCGCTTTGGGCGACGGGGTTCGGGGTTGGGGATTCGGAATTCACAGCGCTGTCGCTCGCACGACTGAATGGCAGATTCGGGGCTGGCAGTTCACCGCCGGCCGGGTTCCAGCAGGGGTCTCGG
>JBIJCA010000078.1:0-16696 GCA_044344935.1 Aquimonas sp.
TCATCGGTGGCAAGAAGACGGTGCTGCACCTGATTCCGTCGGGGATCCTGCATCCGGGCGTGCTGTGCATGATCGGCAACGGCGTGGTGCTGTCGCCGGCTGCGCTGCAGAAGGAGATCGGCGAACTCGAAGCCGAGGGCATCGACGTTCGCTCGCGGCTGAAGATCAGCCCGGCGACCCCGCTGATCATGCCTTACCACATCGCGCTCGATCAGGCCCGCGAGAAGAAGGCCGGCGGCAAGGCCATCGGCACGACAGGCCGCGGCATCGGCCCGGCCTATGAAGACAAAGTCGCCCGCCGCGGCGTTCGGGTGTCCGACCTGCACTACCCGGGCGAGCTGGCAGAGAAGCTGCGCAATGTCCTCGATTACCACAACTTCGTGCTGACCCAGTACCTGGGTGTCGAAGCCGTCGACTTCCAGAAGACCCTGGACGAGGCGCTGGCTTTCGGCGAGTACGTCGAGCCGATGAAGGCGGACGTCGCCGGCCTGCTGCACGAGCTGCGCAAGCAGGGTAGGCAGGTGCTGTTCGAGGGTGCCCAGGGCTCGCTGCTCGACATCGACCACGGCACCTATCCCTACGTCACCTCCAGCAACACCACCACGGGCGGCGCGCTCGCCGGTACCGGCGTGGGCGCCGATGCCATCGACTATGTGCTCGGCATTGCCAAGGCCTATGCAACGCGCGTCGGTGGCGGTCCGTTTCCGACCGAGCTGAAGGATGAACTGGGCGAGGAGATCCGTCGCCGCGGCCAGGAATTCGGTGCCACCACCGGCCGCCCGCGTCGCTGCGGCTGGATCGACATCGTTGCGCTGAAGCGCGCGGTCGCGATCAACGGCATCAGCGGCCTGTGCGTGACCAAACTGGATGTGCTCGATGGCCTGCCGAGCCTGAAGATGTGTATCGGCTACCGCTACCGCGGCAAAGAGACCGAATACGCTCCGCTGGATGCCGCTGGCTGGGAAGAGTGCGAGCCCGTCTACCTCGAGTTTCCGGGTTGGAACGAATCCACCCATGGTGTAACCGAGTGGGACAGGCTGCCGCCGGCCGCACGCGCCTATCTGCGGTCCCTGGAAGAGCTGGTCGGCTGTCCATTGGCGATGGTCTCCACCGGCCCTGACCGCAATGCCAATATCGTGCTCAAGGATCCGTTCGCCTGAGCCGCGTTGCCCTATGGATTCGTTGATCGACACGCCAGAACTCCGCGCCCGCCTGCGCGCGGAGTTCGAGGCCCATGCCTTGGCCTGCCCCTCGCAGGCCGAGCTTGCGGCGGAGTTCATCCAGCTTCTGGAGGAGCCGCAGGCCTTCTCGCGCGAGCGTTTGGCGGGCCACTTCACCGGCGCGGCCTGGCTGGTATCGAGTGACGGGCAACGGGTGCTGCTCACCCATCACCGCAAGCTGCAGCGCTGGCTGCAGTTGGGCGGACACGCTGATGGCGAGGCCGACCTCGGTGCGGTAGCGCTGCGCGAAGCCGAAGAGGAGTCGGGTCTTCCAGCGCTGCGCCGCGAGGGTGCGCTGTTCGATCTGGACCGCCACTGGATTCCTGAACGTGCCGACGCGCCCGGACATTGGCACTACGACGTGCGCTACGTGATCCGTGCCGGCGGAGCGGAGACCTTCGCGGTGAGCGAAGAGTCCCTCGCGCTGGCCTGGGTGGACATCGCCTCGCTGCAGCAGGAGGCCTCCGCAGATGCATCGCTGCGGCGGATGGCGCAATTCTGGAGCGCGCTGGGTTCCCCATCATCAGGCTGACACCCCGTGCAGATGCGCCGAAACCTGGGCGCTCTGTCCACGCGCTCACGCACGCCTGTCGCAGGCGCTTTCGACTTCGACCCGGCCTGAGCCAGTGTTCGCTTAAGTCTCAAGCGGGCGGGCGATTCTCGCGTTCGGCTTGACGCTTCAGGCTGAATTCAAGCTCGGCGTTCAGTCCGTTCACGGCCAGATGCACCTCAAGGCCCATGGCGATGCTGGCGACCAGCAGCGAAGCCACGCCGAAAAGCGCGAAACCCGCGGGCACCTCTGCCAGCGCGAATCCGGTGTAGGCATCCACGGCGAGTGCAAGGCTGGTGGCTACGAAGGCGCCCAACGCAACGTACAGGAGAACGCAGGCGCGCAGCACATAGTGGCTCCGGCGGCGGTGCTGGCGGATCTGGCCATCCAGTGCCGAGCGCAGTTGGGTGCTGGTGCATTCGCTGCGGGTGTGTATGAGCGAGCGCAGCCTGTCGACCACTCGCGCCAGACGATTGTTGGCCGAAATCAACAGCGATCCCGTCGCCGCCATCAGCAAGGCTGGCGCCAGCATGGCGGTCAGAACGGGATAGTGACTGCCGGCGTCTGCGATCACGAAGTGATTGCTCTTTGGGCGGAATCGGTGAATGGGCAGGCAGCGTGCAACCAAGGCCTCAAGCTGGACTCAAAGAGCGCGTGATCAGCGCCCGAACAGCCTCTGGATCGCCTGCACAAGCCGGCCACCGCTCATCAACTCGCGAACCTTGGCTTCGTCTTCGATGGCCTGGTCGGCCAGATCCTGCTCGATACGGCGTTTGGCTTGTTCGCGCTGGACTTTTGCCGCGAGCGAGCGACGTACGTCCTCGTCGACGCTCTCGCGACCGAAGCTGGCGTCTTCGTGAGTGATGTAGCGCCCGAGCGAGTCGAACAGTTCGCTGGTCAACTGGCCGTGCCGGAAGCTGCGGACGGTGGTGGCGAAGCCGTAGAAATTGGTGAGCGTGATGCGGGCCACACCGAGCCCCTGGCCGGCCTCGACGGTCAAGGTGAGCGGTATGCGGCCACGGGCCTGGAAGCGCCCGGCCACCACTTCACCGTTGGCGTTCTTGCGGCTCTCCTGCAGACCGGACAGTCGGTGCTTGACGAAGATCTGGTTGACCGCCTGGGTGCGCACCAGTCCCTCGGTTTCGAGCACGGGGCACTCTTCGGAAGCGACCTGAGCGAAACAATCGAAGACGATCTCGACGCTGTCGGTCGCAGGGTTTGCGCGGATGGAGTAGGGCGGCTCGACCTGGGCGATCACATCGCCGTAGCCGGGCAGGCTGTAGACCACACGGATCCGCTTCTTGAGTTCGTTCAGATGGGTTGCAAGCTGCTTCAGGAACTCGTAAAGGTTCTGCACCTTCGGCCCCAGACGCTCGGTCCAGAGGCCCTCCTTGGGCTCGTCCTGCAAGGTGGGATGCTCGCCGGTACGGCGTCGCTCCGCTTCCTGCTTCAGTTCGTCCAGAATGCCCATGCAAGTTCCCAAGTGCGGCTGCGGCCCCCCTGCGGGCCGTCTGGCAGTGTAGCCAATGCCAGCGGTCGGGGCGAAGTCCGTGTGGCGCGGAGCGCGCACCGCGTCACACACGGCGCGCAAGGTTGTCAGGCGCTGCAGGCTGCGCGTCGGGTAGATCATCGCAATCGCGTAGGCTGGGCAGCTCGGCTGCATTCACCCAAGGTTCGCCCGGGAGGGCTGCATGGAGAATCCAATGAACATCTTTGTCGTCATCCTGATCGGCTTCGTCGTGATCACTCTCCTCAAGGGCGTGCGCTCGGTGCCGCAGGGTTTCGAGTACACGGTGGAGCGCTTCGGACGCTACACCCACACGCTCTCTCCAGGGCTCGCGTTCATCATTCCCTGGGTGGATGCAATCGGTCGAAAGATGAACATGATGGAGCAGGTGCTGGACGTCCCGAGCCAGGACGTCATCACCCGCGACAACGCTGTCGTCAAGGTCGACGGCGTGGTGTTCTACCAGGTGCTGGATGCTGCCAAGGCCGCCTATGAGGTCGCCCAGCTGGAGATCGCGGTGCTCAACCTGACCATGACCAACACCCGCACCGTTCTGGGTTCGATGGACCTTGACGAGTCTCTTTCGAAGCGCGACGAGATCAACGCCAAGCTGCTCGCGGTGGTGGACGACGCGACGCACCCCTGGGGCATCAAGGTCAACCGCATCGAGATCAAGGACATTCAGCCGCCGCGTGACCTCGTTGACTCGATGGCCCGGCAGATGAAGGCCGAGCGCGAGAAGCGCGCCAACATCCTGGATGCAGAAGGCCATCGCGCCGCCGAGATTCTGCGTGCCGAGGGCGAGAAGCAGGCCGCGATCCTGGAAGCCGAGGGTCGACGCGAGGCCGCCTATCGCGATGCTGAAGCCCGCGAGCGCCTCGCTGAAGCCGAGGCCCGCGCGACCACGATGGTCAGCCAGGCGATCGCCGAGGGTGATGTGCAGGCAGTGAATTACTTCGTCGCCCAGAAGTACGTCGAGGCGATGAAGGAGTTCGCCCGCTCGCCCAACCAGAAGACCCTGCTGTTGCCGATGGAAAGCACGGGCATCCTCGGGGCGCTGGCGGGCATCGCCGAACTGGCCCAGGCCGGCCGCGGCGAGGCCGCACCCAAGGCCCCGACACCGCCACCGCGTCCAGCAGGCCCAGCCAACTTTCGCGGGGAGTAAGCGCCATGAGTGACTGGATGCAGTCTCCCTGGTTCTGGTGGGGCGTCGCCCTGGCCCTGTTCGCAGCCGAGGCGCTTTTGCCGGGTACATTTCTCCTGTGGCTGGGCTTGGCGGCGGTGGCGACCGCACTTCTGGTGCTGCTGCTGCCGATCGATCCGGTGAGCCAGTGGTTCCTGTTCGGTGTGCTGAGTCTGGTGGCGGTCTGGATCGGCTGGACCCAGCGGCGACGCATCAACGCCAAGACTGAGGATCATCCAATGCTCAACCGTCGGGGCGCGCAGTTGGTCGGGCAAGTCTTCCCCCTGGAGTCGGCCATCGTCGACGGTCGCGGCCGACTCAAGATCGGCGATGCGTTCTGGCGGGCCGAGGGGCGGGATATGCCGGAAGGCACTCGGGTGCGAATCGTCGCGGTGGAGGGTGGTTCGGTGCGGGTGGAAGCTGCCTGACGGTGCCTTCGCCACGCTCGGCGTCAGCTAGCGGTTGAAGCTGCGGCAGCAGGAGGCTCACCGCGCTCACGACCAGCGGAAGCGTGGGCGCTGAGCGTCATTCCATCTTGAACACGAAGGTGCGTGAGGTTCGAATGCTGCTTCCGGGCGCCTCGTACCGCCAATCTTGCATGGCGGCAATCGCCGCGCGATCAAATATCCGGGGCGGGTCGCTGCTGATGACCTGCACATCACTGACCCCGCCGTCGGGGTTGATCGTGAAGCCGATTTCCACCTGTCCCTCCTGTCGACGGCGGCCGGCGGCGGGTGGGTAGTTGGGCGCAACCTGACGCAGCACTCGCGGCAGCGGGTCCGTTCTGTTCGAAGCCGCGACGCTTGCAGCCGCTGGCGCGTCAGCCGCGGGTGTCTCGGCCACGCTGGCGGTTGCCGGAGCGGCTTCCTGGGTGGGCGCGTTCGCCGAGCCTGCCGGGGGCGCAGCCGGCGACGGCAAGGCAGGGGCTTCGAGAACTTCGGCTTCGCTTTCGTCTTCCGTGCCGATCACACCCATTGGTGTCATTGGCTGAATGGGGGGCGCGACAGGCTCGCTGGAAACCGCGATCACGTCCGCTGGCGTGGCCGCCTCAGGCGTTGCGCTTTGCGCGCGCGTCTCCGCGGGCAGCGCCAGCAGCGCTTGCTGAAGGCGCGGAAGTGCAGGGGCTCCGGGCTGCGCCTGCTGCAGCAGCCCAAGCACGCGCGTCGCCTCCCCCCTGTCGCGTGCGCCCAGGCGCTGCTCGATATGCAGTACGGCGTAGGGCAGCAGGTCCTGAAGCGCCGTGCGTGAGCGTTCGTCAGCGGGATCATCCTGCACTGCCTGCAGGAAAAATTCGAAGGCGTTGTCGCCAGGCGGCGCGAACAGGCGCTGAGCGCGCAGGGCGACTTCTGCGCGACTTGCGGCGAATTCAACGTCGCTCGGTTCCGCGCTCTGCGTCGCGCTTTCGACCACCGCCTGCGGTGGGGCTTGGGCGGTTTCGGCCGGTGCCGGATCAGAGCCACAGCCGGACAGCAGCCAAAGCGCCCCAAGCAGGCTCAGCCATAGACTGCGGCTTGGATTCGCTGTCCGCTCCTGCAGTTCAACTCCGCCCGCCTGCCATCGCGCTCGTCCTGCCATGCCTTGCCCCTTTCCGAAGACAAATGTCATCGGATCCCCGGCGCTTGATCTGCACGCGGTGCACTCAGTCACAGCACGGTCTGGCGCCGCAAGGATTCACCGGCCGAAGCATATGACACCGCTCGCCAAGCGCATGTTGCGCTGCGGCGAGGCCTGCGTCAGGCACTCCTGCGTGTGTCAAGGGTCACGCGACGCAGCGCAGCCGGGCCAGTAAGCTCGCGCTCCTATGCACACGCCCAAGCACCCTTTCGGCTTCGCCCTCATGTTGATGAGTGTGTGCCTGGTCTGCGCCGTACCCGCCCGGGCGGGTGAGCTCGCGGCGCGTCTTCTGCAGCAGGCGCCGGGTCTGGAGCCTGAGGTGCTGGAGCTCGCCCTGTCCGCCCAGGAATGTGCTCGTGCTTCAGGTCAGGCGCCGCGCGCGCGAAGGCTGGCGGTGATCGACTACTCGTTGCCCTCGACCGAACCACGGATGTGGGTGTTCGATTTGCAGCGCAAGCGCCTGCTGTATGCCGAGCACGTCGCCCACGGTCGCGGCAGCGGCGACAACCTCGCGACCGAGTTCTCCAACGTTGAAGGCAGTCACCAGACCAGCCTGGGCTTGTTCGTGACCGATCAGACCTACTACGGCGCGAACGGCTACTCGCTGCGCCTGGATGGCCTCGACCCCGGTTTCAATGATCTCGCCCGGCAGCGCGCAATCGTCATGCATGGCGCACCGTACGTCGATCCCGCATTCGCTCAGGAGCAGGGGCGTCTGGGGCGTAGCCTGGGCTGTCCCGCGGTGCGTGACGAAGTGGCGAGGCCGCTCATCAACCAGTTGCGCCACGGTCAGCTGGTGTTCGCCTACTTCCCCGATCCCCAGCTGTTGGCCAACGCCAGCAGCCTGTCCTGCCTGCGGCAGGCGCGAGCGACGCAGTCGGCGTCGATGGGCCAAGGCCTGGGTGCAGGCGCGCCGCCCTAGAAATTCGCTGATCGACCTGCGAGTCCCCGCGCTGCGCGGAGCGCAGGCTGGTAATTCGGCCAGGCGATTGCTCGCAGTAGCGACGGCGAGTCCGGACAGGCGGAGGACTCGCCGGATTCGAAGTGCGACGGTCCACGCGTCCCGATCTTGTTCCTTGGCGGGTGCGCGCATCCGTCCGGACGATGCCTTTGGCCTTTCGGATCAACCTCCGCACTGATCGACAGACTGATGCAGGCACAATGGTCGGCTGGATTCGCCAGTGCCGCCGCCTCGATGCGAATGAAGTGTCCGTCGCCTGTTCGCCGCTCTCTGGGGCTTGTTCTACTGGCCTGCGCGTTTCCTGCGTGGGGCGGTCCGCAGCCGATGCGAGCGCGCACTGCGCTGGAATCCCTGCTGGGCGCACCCGGGCAGGTGCTGCAGGTGCAGGGTCAGACCTTGCATGCCGCCGATGCCGTGCGCGGCTTCTACGCCGCGCGCGACTACCGTCTTGCGTGGGCCGAACACGGCTGCGGACCGGACTATGCCGACCTGCTGCGCGCCATCGAGGCCAGCGCCCTGCACGGTCTGCGTCCCGAGGACTACCACATCGCAACCCTGCAGGCGGCCGAGGCCTGCACGCTCACCGAGGAACTGCTAGCCAGCGACGCCTGGTTGAGTCTCGCCTCGCACCTGCGCGGCGGGCGCCTTGATCCGCTGCGCGTGGAGCCTGACTGGACCGTGCAGCGCCCAAGTCTGGATGCGCCGGCCGCGCTTGAGCGCGCACTGTCCGAAAGGCAGGTGGCCGCGGCGCTTGACGCGCTGGCGCCGCAGGATGCGTTCTATGCCGCGCTGCGATCGGCCCTGATCGCCGAGCGTGCCCAGTTGGATGCGCCGCGGCCCCAACCCGTGGATGCCGGCGAGAGCCTGAAGCCGGGTGAGCGCAGCGTGCGCGTGGCGCAGCTGCGCGCGCTGCTCAGGGCGGAAGGGCACCCGGCAGAGCCTGCAGTCGCGGCGGATCCTGTTCCTCTCGAAGCCGACGATGGCGGGCCCGCGGGTGGTGCATCCTCGGGCGAAGCACTGTCTGCCGCAGACGCCGGGCCGCCCCTGCCCGCAGCGATCGAGGACCCCGAACAGTTCTTCGATGCCGACCTCGAAGCAGCACTCATGGCCTACCAGAGTCGCCTGAATCTGGAGCCCGACGGTGTTGCTGGGCGTATGACGCTCGCCCAGCTCGCGCGCGGTCCGGCGGCGCGGGTTGAACAGCTGAAGGTGAACCTGGAGCGCTGGCGCTGGCTGCCCGCTGACCTCGGAACCCGCCATCTGCGCGTCAACATCGCGGACTTCCGCCTGGAAGCCTGGAACGCGGGACAGGTCGAGCGGGTCCATCGGGTGGTGGTCGGCACCGGCTACCGCCAGACGCCCAGCTTCTCGGCGCGCATGCGCTACGTCGTGTTGAACCCCTGGTGGGAGGTGCCGCGCAGGCTGGCGACGCAGGACAAGCTGCCGCTGTTCCAGCGCGACCCGGAGGCGTTCGACCGTGGCGGCTACGCGCTGCTTGATCCGCAGGGGCAAGCGGTGGACGCGAGCCAGGTGGACTTCAGCCAGCTTTCGCGCCATCGCTTTCCGTTTCGTCTGCGTCAGCAGCCGGGCCCTTCGAACGCGCTCGGTCAGGTCAAGCTGATCTTTCCGAACAAGCACGATGTCTACCTGCACGACACGCCGACTCGCGGTCTGTTCGCCCGCGTGCGGCGCAGCTTCTCTTCCGGCTGCATCCGCGTCGACGATGTTCTGGGCTTGACCGAATGGGTGCTGGCGGCGGTGGGTGGCGTGGATCGTGCGCGGCTTGATGCGCTGATCGCCAGCGGCGCCGAGATGCGCGTCGATCTTGCGGAGCCGCTGCCCGTGCATCTGCTGTATCTGACAGTGGTTGACAACGGCGAAGGTGGTGTTCGATTCATTGACGACCTGTACGGTCGCGATGCGCGCGTGCTGGAAGCGCTGGAGCGGAGGCTTGAGCGCTAGTCGCGCTGGTCACCGCAGTCGAGCTAGTCGCGCTAGTCGCAATGGGCGCCCAGCGTGGCGCGCCGCACGCTCAGGTCGCGTCGCGCATAGCCCGAAGCGCGGCGGCTCACGGCTTTTCGTCCAGGTGCGTCTGCAGGAATCCGGCAATGCCCCGCCACATGCGATGCCGGTTCTTCAGGCTGCGGATGCTGTGGCCCTCGTCTTCGAGCCACAGGCCGGTCGCCCGTACTCCGCGCAGTTCGAGCATCCGCAGCAGGCGCCGCGCATGCTCCGGGTCGACGCGTGCGTCGCGCGCGCCCTGGATGAGCATCAGCGGCGTCTGCAGCTCGTCTGCACGGTAGGCCGGTGACGTGGTCCGCAGCTCGTCCAGCATTTCATTGGGATCACCGACGATGTCCACCAGCCGCGTGCGCCGCTCCTCGCTCGCGGAGGCGTCGGAGGCGGTGAACAGCAGGGGCAAGTCGGTCGGACCGTTGATCGAGACCGCGCAGCGGAAGCGCCCGGGCCAGCGCAGGCTCGCCACCAGCGCGGAGAAACCACCGTAGCTGCTGCCCAGCACGCACATGCGCTCGCGATCCAGCGGTTCAGTGGCCAAAACCGCTTCCAGCGCGGCATCGATATCGTCTTCGATGAGTCGCCCGAAGTTGCGCTTGCCGGCTTCACGGAAGGCGCGTCCGTAGCCTTCGGAGCCGCGGAAGTTCACCTGCAGTACGGCGTAGCCGAGGCCGGCGAGGAACTGCAGTTCACTGTCGAAATGCAGGCTGTCGGCCACGCCGATCGGGCCGCCGTGCGGAAACAGCACCAGCGGATGCGGGCCGTCTCCCTGCGGCAGCGTGAGGAAGGCTTCGATCCGCGTGCCGTCGCGGGCCTGCGTGGCGATCGCGCGGGTCGAGGCGAAGCTCAGTCCCGCCAGCCAGGGCGACACCTCCATCACCGGGCTCAGGCTGCGGCGCTCGCCGTCGAAGTGGAACAGCGCAGGTGGCGTATCCGGTCCGTCCACCCACAGCAGACGCTGAAGGCCGTCTTCGCTGCGCGCCGCGGTGCTGGCGCTGCGGCCGGGCAGAGCGCGTTGCAGCGCCGCTTCGTCGCGGCGCTCCTGTTCGCCGAAGTACTCGCTCATGGGGCGGCCTTCGCGGTAGTAGCCGACGCCGATCACGTCGCCGCGTGCATCGCGAAGCACGCTGGTGACGTCCACACCCTCGCGCGAGAACAGCGTGCGGGTGATGCTCTGCGTGGCGATGTCGAACTCGACGAGATCGAGCTGGCCGCGGTCGCGGTCGCTGGTGCCGTACAGCGTGTCGCCATCGAACGAAAGCGCGAAGGGATTGAAGCCAAGCGCGTCATCGAGCTCGATCTGGGTCTCGTAGACGCCGTCGACGCCATGCAGCAGCACGCGCTTCTCGTCATTCTCGACCAGCGCCATGCGCAGCCGTCCGCGACCGTCAACCATCCAGGTCAGGTCACCCTCGACGCCCTTGTTGAGCCGGTTGGCCTGATTGCCGTGGAAGGCCTGGGCGGCCTCCGGGCTGGAAACATCGACCCGGTGCACCATCAGCTGGCCGCGGCGGGTGTAGCTGCCCAGCAGGATGTGGTCGGGCTCGGCCGGGAGTGCGCTGATCAGCTCGCCGCGCCGGGGCACACGCACGCGCTCGAAGCGCGCGTCACCGGATTCGCCGCGCTGCACGCGAACGACCTCGATGATGCGCTGCCCGTCAGGCCCGACTTCGAGAACCAGCCGGTCCGGCCCCGACCAGCTGAGGCTTGCATACATGAAGGGTGATTGCGCGATCAGATGGCGATCGCCTTTCTGCAGGTCGATGAGTTCGATGCGCCACTGGCGGGGAGGTTCGGCGTCGGCGTCCTTGGCCTTGTCGGTGTCTATCGCGCCGGCCGTCTCTTCCTCCGGCAGCGGGCTCGACAGCTCCACAGCCAGAAAGCGGCCGTCCGGGCTGAGCGCCAGATCCGTGAGCGGGCTTTGCTGCCAGAGCGTCTCCGGCGTCAGGGACAGACTGCCTGGCTCCGGTGGCGCCGTGAGCGCGGTTTCGGCGGCTGCGGTGGGAACACTCGCGGTGGTGCTGGCGCCCACGGCGGCCAGGTAGGCCGCGGGAAACGGATCCGGCGAATCACCCAGGAAGCGGAAACCGTGGCGCTCCAGCAGCTGCGGATGCGACTGACGCAGCCAGTCGATGGCCGCCACGCCGCGGTTGGCCATACGCAGCTGCGCGCGCCACAGGCTGCTGGCTTCGAAGCTCAAGTCGCCGGGATAGCTGACGCTGCCGGCCTCGACGTTGAAGCGGAACTCGCCGTCGTCGCGAAGACCGAAGCGCCAACCTCCGAAGGGTTGCACTTCCATCCACTGGTAGTCGCCCGCCTTGGCCTTGAACAGGCGATGGCTGCGGCCCTGCGGCAGCCTGCGAATGAAGGCCGAGCCCAGCATTCTGCCGTCGCGGCCGAATCGCAGCCCGTACAGCGGCTGGCGGCTGTCCACCGCGACCACCAGCAGCCCTTCATCGGCAGCGAGCTCAGGCAACGCTCCGGGTTCGATTTCGTCAAGCGCCGCTGCGGCAGGCGTCAGCAGCAGGCAGCAAAGGGCAAGCAAGAAGCGCGACACGAAAGGAAAGGACATGCAGGCTCACCGGACAGAAAATCCAGGCACGGGCTCGCAGTCTGCCTCAGCGCGGATGGTTGGGGCAGCCCTGCAACACGCGCACGCCGCGCCCGGAATGCCCCTTCAGTGCTGTCGCAGCCGATAGCGCGCGCGATAGTCGGCCGGCGTCATCGAGGTGGCGCGCTTGAACAGGCGCCGAAAACTCGAGGTGTCTCGATAGCCGCAGCGTTCAACGATCTCATCAAGACTGAGCAGCGACGTCTCCAGCAGGGCCTTGGCGCGCTCGACGCGCAGTCGCTGCAGATGCGCCAGCGGTGATTCCCCGTAGTGCTGTTGGAAATGGCGCAGCAGGCTGCGCTCGCTGGTGTTCAGCCGGGCTGCGATCTCGGCGATGCCCCAATCCGACTGCACGGCGTCCTGCAGCAGTCGGTCGGTGCGCTCGCCAAGGCTGGAGCGGGGGCGTTCGATCAGCGCTTCGCTGATGTAGGGCGCCTGGCTCTGGCGGTCCGGATCGTGCAGGCGCAGCCGTGCGGTGAGCTGGGCCAGCGCTTCGCCGCCGTGGCGGGCAACCAGCCGCAGCAGCAGGTCGGAGATGGCGCTAGCGCCGCCAGCGGTGGTGACACCGGGAGCCTCCACCAGCATCGCGTCGGCTGCGAGCCGGATGTGTGGATAGCGGTGCCGGAAAGCGGCGCCCAGCCACCAGCTGGTGGTCGCCGATTGGCCATCCAGTACGCCGGCTTCCGCCAGCAGGAAGGTCCCACAGCAGGCCGAGGCCAGTGCGGTGCCCCGGGCATGCACGCGCCGGAGGCATTCGATCTCGGCGCGGTAGTCGTGCCGTCGCGCGAACAGTTCGCTGGGGCTGCCGTGCATGAGGCCGGGCACGAGCAGCAGATCGAGGTCGGCCGTGTCTGCGGCCTCCATCGGCGTCAGCGTCGTGCCGTCGGCGGTTCGCACCTGGTGACGCCCGGGGGCGCCGACCAGCACGGCCTCGAAGCGGAGCAGTCCGGGCATCTGGATGTCGGCGATGCGCTGTGCGATCAGCTGGGTGTCGACGACGCTGCCGTAGGTCGACAGCATCATGCCGTCGAGCGCCAGCACGCCGATCCGCAGCCGCCGCGCGGCGCGATCGTTCGAGGGTCCCGACGCCTGCGGTGCGCGAGCCTGAGCGCCATCAGCGGACTTCGTACGCGCGCGGCTCTGGCGGATCTCAGCGCTGGACGAGGATCGTGCTGGCATGGGATTCCAGGGTGGCGATGAGCGCTGCAGGAAGCTGCAGGGTCTCGCTGGAGGTGGCCTCACCGCAAGCGCGGACGTCGATGACGCCGCGATGTCCGGGCGGCAGCATCGTTGCCGACGGCGCCAGCAGCTGCGCGCCGCCGCCGCGATCGCGACTCAGCAGCCAGAGGCCCGGAGGAATCCGGAACGGAGCGCCGCAGCCCTGGACGTCGATCGCGCTGACAGCGCCGCTGACATCGAGCAGCCGCCAGCGCGTGCCGGCATCGCTGACAATCGCGCTGTAGCTGCTGTCGGGATAGGCCTGCTCGACGCTGCGAGTGGTGGCTTCCGCGAAGGGTAGGGTGGCTGACGCCGCGGCAGCGGCCAGCAGCCAGGCGAGGGCGGTTTGCAGCTTCATCGGGCGTCTCCTGGGTCCGGGGTGGACTCAAGGCTGCGCCCGCAGGTCTGCTCGGGGCAGTGGCGGATCGGACGCACTGCAGGCTGTTTCCGCCAGCGGCCCTGCGCACCCGACCAACGAGAACGCCCCCGTCAGTCAGGGGCGTCTCGGTTCAATCCAGCGCGTTCCGGATACGGTCAGTCCTCAACCGGCTCCGGCGGCAGATCGGCGTTGTGGTAGACCTCCTGCACGTCGTCGAGGCCTTCCAGGCGGTCGATCATGTCGAGCAGGTCTTCCAGCGCCTCGCCCTCGACCTTCACGCGGTTGGCCGGGGCCATCACGATGTCCGCGCTGTCGGGTTTCAGTCCCGCGGCCTCCAGCGATTTCTTGACTGTTTCGAAGTCGGCGGGTGCGCAGATCACGCTGCTGCGGCCGTCAGCGCTGGCGACGTCCTCGGCGCCGGCTTCCAGCGCGAGCTCCATCAGACGGTCCTCGGCGGCACTGTCGGGCGTGGCGAACACGATCTCGCCGCGGCGGCTGAACTGGAACGCCACCGAGCCGCTGGTGCCCAGGTTTCCGCCAAACTTGGACAGCGCGTGGCGCACGTCGGCCACGGTGCGCACGCTGTTGTCGGTCATGGTGTCGATGATCACGGCGACGCCGCCGGGGCCATAGCCCTCGTAGCGGATCTCTTCCATGTTGTCGGCGCCGTCGGCGCCCGAACCGCGCTTGACCGCGCGCTCGATCGTGTCCTTGCTCATGTTGGCGGCCAGCGCCTTGTCGATGCCCATGCGCAGGCGCGCGTTGGCGGCGGGGTCGGCGCCGCCGCGAGCGGCGATGGTGATTTCGCGGATGAGCTTGGTGAAGACCTTGGCGCGACGCGCGTCTTCCGCGTTCTTGCGGCCTTCGATACTGGGGCCTCGACCCATGGCGGTTTCCTTGGCAGGGTGATGAAAGCCGGAAAGCTTGCCAGATGGGAGACGGCAGCGCAGCCCGGGCCTGGCTGCGATGTGCCCGGACGCGGTCGAGCCGTCCCTGGCTCGGCCGGTCCAGCCCGGGGCGAGCTGATCAGCGGAAGGCGGCGACGGTGGGGCCGCGGGTCTTCCAGACGCGGGTGTTGTCGTTACGGGTTGCCGTGCCGATCGGTACGCCTCCGATGGTGAAGCTGGGCGACGAGAAGGCACCGATGCGGGTACAGGTCGAGCACGGGCCGTTGTTCACCGCCATTACGGTGCGCCTGTTCTGACTGGTGATCACAAAGCCGTGTCCATAGGCGAACGGCGTGAGCGTCGGATCGTTGTCGTGGCGCGCGCCAACCACGTGTCCGGCCTCATGGACGAAGGTGAAGTTGCCCGACAGGCAGGACGGATTCATCACGAAGTAGGCGTTGGCGTTGCTGGTGCCGATACCGGCGGCCTGCCCGCACAGGCCTGCGCTGGCTGGGGCCACGTAGGCCACGATGTCGGCCGTGTTGGTATTGCGGAGGCTGCCGATGGTGTCGTAGAAGCCGTCAGTCAGGCGCGTGAGGCGGCTCAGCATGGTCGAGTAGTTGGTGCTCTCGGCCTGGCTGAAGTTCTGGATGGCCCCAGCCTGCTGGAACACGATCTCGGTGCCTGTCGCGGCCAGCGCCTGGTTCGACTCGGCGAAGGCGAGATCGGTTGCCGCCTGCGGGTTCGAGATTGCAGCGCGCGCTGCCGGGCCGAAGGCCACCATGACGCGTATGGTCGAGATCGCTTTGGGGCCCGCCAGCGGCGAGCCCGAGCGGAAGTCCGCCGGCTGCGACTTCGACACCATTTCCTTGTAGGCGTCCTCGTGCTCATCCGGCGGAAACGCCAGCTGGTCGACCTCGATCAGCGCATGGGCTCCCTTGTCGACCGGCTGCAGCCGGTAGAGCTCACCCGCAACCCGGATCGTGCCCCAGAGTTCTTCGCCCGAGCGGACGAGGATGGCTTCGTTCAGTACGTGGTCGATCGGCTGCAGCCGCGCGCTGTCGTCCGTCTTCGTATTGAGTTCGATGCGTCCGATCCAGACCGAGTTGCCGCTCTCCATGCGCTGGAAGGCGATCTGCTTGGCCTCGACACCGATACCGCCGGGCAGGCTCATGCGCAGGCTCGACTGGCGCTCGTGCACGGCATCCGCACGTGCGGCGACCAGCTCGATACGCGCGTTGACCGGATCGGCTGCGACCCGCTGCAGCAGCGGGCCGGGCGCGGCGAAGGCCTCGCGGTTGGCGATGGTGGAGAACAGGTCCTGCTGGGCCTGCACCGCCCCCGAGAAGGCGCAGGAAACAGCAAGCAAAGCGAGTGCATGACGATGGAAGTTCATCGCTGTGGATCCTCGTGAGTTGAGTTGAATATCCCCTGTCGCACGGCGCCGGAAACCCCCGTCTTCAGCGTTGCGCGACGGTCGGAACCTACTGCATTTCCACGCCGTCAACACTCCGCGCTGCGGCAGAAGTGTTCCGAACTGCGAACTGTTCCATGGCATGGCACACGCTCCGTGATCCGGAGTCTGCAAGCGCATGAAAAATAGGGGGTTTGGGCCTGAGTGCGTGGCAGAAACACACCCGAACGTCTCGCCGTTACTACGTATCAATCGTGGTGTTACGTTGTTCCAAACGGATCGCGCGACGGGTGGAACTGCGCAGAATCTGCGCGGCGTATGGGGTTCTCGGTCGTGCTTCAGGTTCGTCCGCCTGGGAGTAGCCAGGCACTTCGCCGACATGCCGCCGTGCGTGGGCCATCAAGACGCCGGTGTAACCCCAACGCATCCGACTGCAGGAACGGCTTGGTCGGCCAGTGCATGTCCCCGTCTGGTTTCGGCTGTTCGTGCCTTCAATCGCGGCGCAGGCGTGAGAGCCACCGATGATTGGCTTGGCACGCGGACAGCTTGCTTCCGGCCGCCGTGGCGCTCGGTACGTCGTTGCGCGTCAGCCGCGCAAGAAAGGCTCTCTCGTGCGAGGAACAGCGCATCTCGGTTATCCGCGGGAGCGTATTCGCTGGATCCCCCTGACTCGACGCCGGGTCACCGGTCCGACGGGTTGTGCGTACGCGCCAAGGCTTCCCGCATTCGGCAACGTCTGGTCGGTAACGAGGATGCCGGCGTCGTTCGCGCGGTGATTTGCGGGCACAAAAAAGGGCGCCACCCGTGGCGCCCTTTCGGACGTCCGGCCCCGCCGCGCGGCGGGGCAGGCACGACTCCTCAGTTTCTCAAAGCGGTGGCTCGAATCCGTTCGCGAAGATCTGCGGCGGGAGCGTGCCATTGCCGAGCAGTTCGAAGCTGCTCGCGCCGGGCGAGTCCGCCGTGACGGTGAACGACTGGTTGGCGCTGCCGCCTGCAGTCGGGTCGAAGCGGTAGGACAGCGTGCAGCTGGCAGCGACAGCGATCGTGATCGGCAAGCTGTTGCCGCAGGTTCCATCCGCGGTACGCACGAAGGGCGCGTTGGCCAGCGTGATTGCGGTCACCTGCAGTGCTGCGGT
>JBIJCA010000079.1:0-16692 GCA_044344935.1 Aquimonas sp.
CTGCATCGATCGGATTCAGGCAATCGAGGCCGTGTCTTCGACACCGAAAGGACGTGCGACATCGAGCCCCTCTCCCCTCGCGGGAGAGGGGTTGGGGAGAGGGGGGACGAACCTCGCCGCGGGCGTTCGCCCCCTCTCCCCCTGCCCACCTTCGCTTCGCTCGGGCTCCAGAGAGCGTCGGCTGCCACCGGCAGCCGACAAGCGCTCTCCTCCGCTTCCCACAAGGGGAGAGGGGAGCCCAGCAATCGCTCTGCATCGATCAGCCGTGAAGGTGCCGCACTCGCCAGCTCACGGACCAATCCCGAATCCCCAATCCCCAATCCCCGCCCCTCACTCATACCTCAGCGCCTCGATCGGATTCAGCCGCGCCGCTTTCACCGCCGGCGCCAGCCCGAAGATCACACCGATCGCGGTGGTGAAGCCGAGCGAGAGCAGCACCGCCCAGCCGGGCACCGAGGCCCCGCTCATGCCGGGCACGGCCATGCTGATCAGCAGGGCGAAACCCCAACCGAGTGCGAGCCCGATCAGGCCGCCGAACAGGCTGAGCACCAGCGCCTCGACCAGGAACTGCAGCAGAATGAAGCGCGGCGTCGCGCCCAGCGCCTTGACGATGCCGATCTCGCGGGTGCGTTCGGTGACCGACACCAGCATGATGTTCATCACCCCGATGCCGCCGACCAGCAGGCTGATGCTGACCACTGCGCCGGCCACCAGGGTGACGCCGCTGACGATGCTGTCGAAGCTCTCGCGGGTGCGCTCGGCGGTCTGGAACTGCACCGGGTCGGGCGCGTCCTTGGCCAGGCCGCGACGCGCGCGGATCACCTGCTTGACCTGCGCCTCCAGCTGCTTGACGTCGGCCCCTGCCTGCGGCCGGAAGTAGATCTGCACGTCTTCGGGCTGGCCCGGCGCGGACAGCGAACGCAGGGTCGAGAACGGGGCGAACACGTAGTTGTCCTGGTCGAATCCGAACAGGGTGCCGCGCGACTCGCCGACGCCGATCACCCGGAACCACTCGCTGCCCATCTGCACGAACTCGCCGACCGGGTCATCGCCGAGCTCCAGGTCCTTGACCACGGTCGGCCCCAGCACCACCACGCGGCGGCGGCGCGCGTCGTCGCTGTCGGAGATGAAGCGACCGGCATCGGTATAGACCCGCACCACGTTCTGGTAGTTGGCGACCGTGCCGAGAATCTGCGCCGTGGTCGTGCTGGAGGCACTGCGGATCTGGCCGCCCAGACCGATCGGCTGGGTCACCGCGGTGATGTCCTCGACGCCGCGCACGCGCTCGCGCACGGCGAGGAAGTCCTCGCTCGACAGGGTGTTGCGCATGCCGATCATGGCCTGCTGGCGCGGCGTGTAGGCGCTGACGATCACCATGTCCGAGGCGAGGTCATCGAGTTGGGTGGTGATCGTGCTCGACAGGCCCTGCATCACCGCCACCACGGCAATGACTGCCGCCACGCCGATGATGATGCCGAGCGCGGTCAGCGCGCTGCGCAGCGCATTGGCGCGGATCGCCGCGACCGCCGCGAAGCTGCCTTCGAGCACCGCATGCGCGAGGCCCGATTCGATCAGGCCCGAGGCAGCCGGGCGCTTGCTGGAACTGTGCGCGTCAGGCCGCTGCATGCGGCACCCCCGCGCGTCCGGGCTGGCGGCGGTCCTCGACGATGCGGCCATCGACCAGGCGCACGCTGCGCCGGCAGTGGTCGGCGATCTCCTGCTCGTGGGTGACCAGGATGATGGTGTGGCCCTCCGCATGCAGGGCGTCGAACAGGCCCATGATCTCGACCGTGGTGCGGCTGTCGAGGTTGCCGGTGGGCTCGTCGCCCAGCAGGATCGCGGGCTCTGTGACCAGGGCGCGGGCGATCGCCACGCGCTGGCGCTGTCCGCCGGAGAGCTGGCTGGGCAGATGGCTGACGCGCGCCGCCAGACCGACCCGCGTCAACGCCAGCAGTGCACGCTCGCGACGCTCGGCGCGCGGCATCACCCGGTAGACCAGCGGCTGCATCACATTGGCCAAGGCGGAGGCGCGCGGCAGCAGGTTGAAGCTCTGGAAAATGAAGCCCACCGAACGATTGCGCTCATGCGCGAGTTCGGTCTCGTCCATCTTCGCCACGTCGCGTCCGCGCAGCAGATAGCGTCCCGCGCTGGGCACGTCCAGGCAGCCGACGATGTTCATCAGGGTCGACTTGCCCGAACCCGAGGGCCCGACGATCGCGACGTACTCGTTGGCCTCGATGGCCAGATCGATGCCGTCAAGCGCCATGAACTCGGACTCGCCCATGCGATAGGCCTTGCGGACGCCCTCGAGGCGGATCACTTCGCTGCCGGGCTGCGGCGCCTGCGCGTTCATTGCCCGGCGTCCTTGTCGGCCTCTGCCTCATCCTCGTCCTCGGCCTCTGCCGCGGCCTCACGGATGCGCAGGCGCTGGCCGTCGGTCAGGCCCGCCAGCACCCGGCCGGGGCCGGTCACCACGCGATCGCCTTCCTTGAGCTCGCCGCGCACTTCCTGCGAGAAGTCATTGGCCATACCGACCTCGACCGCGACCCGCTGCGCGCTGTCTTCGGCACCGACGCGCCAGACGTAGTGCTGTTCGCCGTCCTTGCGCACTGCCGCCACCGGCACGTTCAGGCCGGGCTCGCCCTGTGCGGTCTCGATCTCGGCCCGGCAGCTCATGCCCGGGTGCAGCACCAGCTCGGTGGCATCGATCTGCACCTGCACCTTGAAGCTCAGGCTCTGACTGACGCCCTGGGCGCGCGCCGAGGTGCCGATCTGCACCACCTTGCCGGTCAGCGGCGTGTTCGGATGCGCCGCGGCGAACACCTGCACTGCCTGGTCCAGGCGGATGCGCGCGATGTCGGCCTCGTCGACGCGCAGCTCCGCGAGCAGCACCTTCGGGTCCGCCAGCACCATCAGGTCGGAGCCCACGATATTGGTGGTGCCGGCGATCACCGTCTCACCGGGCTTGATGTCGACCGAGATCATCACCCCGTCGATCGGCGCGGTGAACAGCGTGCGCTGAAGACGATCGCGCGACAGTTCGCGCTGCGCCTGCGCCTGCGCCAAGGTCTGCTCGCCGGCTTCCACCGCGATGCGGGCGATTTCGTGCTGGCTCTGCAGCTGCTCGAAGCCGTCCTGGCCGACCAGCCCGCGCTCGCGCAGGGTGCGCTGGCGATCGAGCTGTCGCGACAGGTCGGCCAGCCGTGCGCGCCGCGAACGGATCTCGATCTCGGCAGATCGCACGCCGGCATCAGCCGAGTCCAGATCGGCCTGGAAGGCCTCCTGGTCGAGGCGCATCAGCAGGTCGCCGCGCTGCACACGCTGGCCTTCCTCGACAAGCACTTCGGCGACGCGCCCGGTGACTTCCGAGCGCAGCTGGATCTGGGTCTCGTACACGAGGTTGCCCGAGGCCAGCGCGGTGTCGTTGAGTGCGCCACGCTCGACCTTGGCGACATCGACCTGGGGCGTCTGCTGGCCGCCGCGCGAGCCGGCCCAGATCACCAGACCCAGGCCGACGACGATGGCGAGTGCGATCAGAGGTTTGCGCATGAGGCTCAACCCTGCGCCAAAACGATGGCCAGCCACGGGCCGTAGATCAGCAGGCTCGGCAGCGCCGCCAGCAGGATCGCCTTGCCCCAGCCGAGGCCGCTCCAGACGCGGGCGGCGACCGCGACCAGGAAGATGCTCCACACGTAGAACAGATTGGCGAAGCTCGCCAGTGCGTAGCCGTTCTCGCCGTTGGGAATGCCGAACACCAGGTTGTTGAGGCTGGCGTAGTTGCCGATATCCAAGGGCAGGTTGCCACCGCCGCGCACCAGCACAAGCACGATGAGTCCCAAGGCATTGATCACCATGGGCAGCTGGCCGAACGCCGCAGCAGCGAACCAGCGGCCGAAGCTGTTGCGCTCACGACTCAGCATCCGCTCGCACAGAAAATAGGCGAAGCCGAACACCAGACAGACCACCGGCATCATCAGCGCCACCATGATCGCGCCGATGTGCGCGCTGTAAGGCGCCACGGCCGCCAACTGGGAGCGCGTCGCCGCCAGCTGATCGGCCGGCATCTCCGGCATGCCCGCGATCTGCTGCTCGACGATCCACTCGGGGCTCATGCCCGAGTACAGGGTGTAGATGCTGGCCACGGAGGCCACCACCACCAGCAGCAGCGCCGCCCAGGCCCAGGACGGACGCTCACGCAGGGCGGTGAAGGCCTGGCCGGGTGCCAGAAAGGTATCGATCAAAGCGGATGGAAGGTTGCGCGAAGCGGTCATGACGGTCTCCCCGAATGAGTGGGCACGAAAGAGTGGGCACAGCTAGCGTGCCGGGGGCAGGACGCGGCCGCACGGAAAATGTGATCAGCGGTTTGACCGCGTGGGGAGCGGTCGGCGACGCGGCCGATGCGTCAGCCACCCGTGCGCTGCATAGGGTGGGTCTCGACCCACCGGAGCTCGACGCTGGCCTCGGCCCGGCGTCTTCGCGATGCCCATAGGGTGGGTCTCGACCCACCATGAGCTCCGCACCCGCCCCGGTTCGACTTCGTCCCCACCTGTTTCGAACCATGGACCGAGATCCCCTGGCGGGAGAGGCTCGAAGCGCAGGCTTCGCCCTGCCTTCGCTCCTGCCCGACGGGTGGACACCTGTAGCCGTCACAAAACGGGTGATCCGCGATCCGGGCCGTTAGCCCCTTCCACTCCCTCACCCTGGTGTCAGCCATGGCCGTGCCAACACCCTACCAACGCGCGTTCCGGGTCGGCTTGCCCTTGGGCCTCGGCATGATGGTGCTCGTTCTGTTACTGAAGCACGGCAACGACGACGCCGACGATGCCCTTGCGCACGCAACCACCAGCACACCCGGCGCGACCACGGGAGCGATCGCATCAAGGTCTGAGGACGACGTCCTGCGTAGCCCGGTGTTCTCGGTGTCAGGCAACACCGCGGACACGCGACCCGCGAACTTCGAACGCGCACTGCCGCCCGACGGTACGCCAGTCGATCAGGTCATCGCCGCCCTGGACGCCCGTGCCCGCTCGGGTGACGCGCGGGCGGCCTGCCGGATCGGCAGCGAGCTGCAGCGCTGTCGGCGCCTGGAGCGATGGGAAACCTTCGCAGCGGGATTGACAGGACGCGCTCTGTCCAAGGAGCAACGCCGGGCGATTGTCCTGGAAGGGCAGCGATTGATCGAAGCCTGCGACCGCATCGCCCCGAGCATCCAGCAGGATCTGCCTCGCTACCATCTGGTCGCCGCGCTGCAGGGCAACCCGCACTCGGCGGCGCAGTTCGTGGGCGACGTGGTCATGGCAGGCGACCTGGTCAGCGATCCGCAGCTGTATGCCCTGTATCGCGCCCACGCCTGGCGCTTCTTCGAGCTGGCCTTCGAAGCTGGACATCCAGACGCCGTCGAGACCTGGTACGCCACAGTGGCTCTCGGCGATGAGTTCGGACGACTCTCGGCCCTCTCGGGCGTCATGCCGGATGCATGGCGCCGTCCGGAACTGGCAACCGCACTGGCCCTGCGTGCAAACCGCCGGGATCCGCTGCCGATCGAGGGAACGGAGTCGGCCGAAGACCTCGCGCTGCGGCAGGAGGTCGAACAGATCTATCAGACCCGCTTTGCGCACTCGCGCTGGCAGCGGCAGTATTCGATCGACAAGGGCCTGCAGGGCGCTGAGCGCGAACTGCATGCGCTGCAGGACGCGCATCGCCTGCGGCCCTGCGAATAGGCCGGCAGCGCCGCCCGACGGCAACGCACGATCACCGCGGCTCGAATCGACCCATGAAGTCCCACCCTATCCGACCCATGGGGTGGGTCTTGGCCCACCGAGGCGCGACGCTGCTCTCGATCCAACTTCTTCGCGATACCCATAGGGTGGGTCTTGACCCACCGGAGCTCGACGCCTGCCTCGGCATCACTACACCGCGATGGCAACGCGCAAGCGCCGCGCCCCCAACGCCAAATGCAAACGCCGCGCAGGGTGGTCAAGACCCACACCTTTGCGACCCATGGGGTGGGTCTTGACCCACCGGAGCTCCGCGCCAGCCTCGGTATCGCTACACCGCGATGGCAACGCGCAAGCGCCGCGACCCCAACGCCAGGCGCAGACGCCGCGCACGTTGGGCAAGGGCGCACCCTATCCCACTGTTTCGGTGGCTCTTGAAGCACCAAAGCTGGACACGTGTTGCGACCCACTTCGCCGCGTTGGTGGAAGGCCATCGCTTTCGATCCGACCTTGATCGAGGCGACCGAGCTAGCCACCACAACCCGCCAACGCGATCTCATGCTCGATGTAGAGCGCAAGCTGGGCGGTGCCGACGCGCATCCACTGCACGCGACCGGCCAGGCCATGCACGGTCAGGGTGCAGCTGGCCGGGAACTGGCCACGGATGCGCTGCAGCTCTTCGCCGATGGCAGCGAGGATCTCCGCGCGATAGCGCTCGGGCTTTACCAGACTGAGCGCGATCTCGCCCTTGGGCTCCAGCATGCTGCGGCCGTCCATTCCCGCATCGCGGATGAACTCGCGCAACTCGCGGATTTGATCCACGGCGGGGCGCTGCGGATCGAATCGGCGCTCGATGTAGAGGTCGAGATAGCTGGTGTCCGCGCGCTTGTCGTCGGTCTGCAGTTCGAGCGCATCGTCGTCTAGGCGCAGGGCGTTGAGGTACTCCTCGCCTGCCGAGAGTTCGACGCCGCCCAGCCTGCGTGCATTGGCCTGCAGCTGCTTGAGGGTGGCGAGGATTTCCTGCCGGCGCAGCTCGGGCGCGCGGCTGTCGTTGACGATTCGCACGCTCTGCGCAAGAAAATCGGCAGGGCGCTCGATGTTCACCGCCGGCAGGCCATAGGTGTCGATCCGTGATCCCGTGACGACAATCCGATCGAGATTGAACTCCTGGGCGCTGGCGATCGGGGACAAGGCGATCAAGGCGAAAAGAAGGTGACGATTCATACAGTTGGACCCGCGTAAGGAAGGTTCGAGAATCATCACCCCGGCGGGCTCGCGAGCGCCAGTTGGGAGCCACTTCGCGGCCGTGATTCCGAAGCTGCGTCAACAGAACGAAGCCCGTGCAGACGGCTGCCTGCCTCGGCACCTCGACACCGCAAGGGCAACGCGCAAGCGCCGCGACAGAACGCCAGATGCAAACGCCACGCACGGTGGGTCGAGACCCACCCTATGCGGCCCATGGCTGGGGCTTGTTTCGGGGGATGGCGTCAATGGTGGTTGTAGGGTGCGCGTGTCGCGCACCGGCTCAATGGGAAGACATCGCTGCCGGAAGAAAACCTCGAACATCCACGCGCTGTCGGCCCCTTCTCCCGTCAGCGGCGGAATCGCCTGCCTCAACCCGCAGTCTTGCGCGCCCCGGCAACACGCTTTGAGGACCGCGCATGGCCTACTCTTCGCGCACATTCTTGCGGAGTTCCCCCATGCCCCACCCCACCCTCTCCTACGCCGCTCCCTCCGCCAAGGCCGAACTCACGCCCTTCAAGCTCGACCGTCGCGAAGTCGGCCCCACCGATGTGCTGATCGAGATCGCCTACTGCGGGGTCTGCCATTCCGACCTGCATCAGGCGCGCGAGGACTGGGGTCCGGCGCTGTTTCCGATGGTGCCGGGGCACGAGATCGTCGGCCACGTGAGCGCGGTTGGCGCCAAGGTCGAGAGGTACAAGGTCGGTGACCGCGTCGGCGTCGGCTGCATGGTCGATTCCTGCCGGACCTGCGAGCAGTGCACGGCCGGCGAGGAGCAGTTCTGCGACGCGGGTGCGTCGATGACCTACAACGGCTTCGAGCAGGACGGCAAGACGATGACCTTCGGCGGCTACAGCCAGCGCATCACCGTCGACCAGGCCTTCGTGGTGCGCGTGCCCGAGGCCCTGCCGCTGGACCGCGCCGCGCCGCTGCTGTGCGCCGGGATCACCACCTATTCGCCGCTGAAGCGCTTCGGCTGCGGGCCGGGCAAAAAGGTCGCGGTGATGGGCCTCGGCGGGCTGGGCCATGTTGGTGTACGGGTGGCGCGGGCGATGGGCGCCGAGGTCACGGTGATCTCGACTTCCGAGCGCAAGCGCGCGGACGCCGCCGAGCTGGGCGCGCATGACTTCCTGGTCAGCACCGATGCCAAAGCGATGAAGGCCGCCGCCGGGCGCTTCGATCTGATCCTCGACACCGTGTCCGCGGTGCACGACCTGAACAGCGCGCTGAATCTGCTGCGCACCGACGGCACCCTGGTGCTGGTCGGCGTGCCGGAAGCCGCGCTGCCGGTGCAGCCCTTCGCGATCATCGGCCGCCGCCGCCGGCTCGCCGGCTCGCTTATCGGCGGCATCGCCGAGACCCAGGAGATGCTGGATTTCTGCGCACAGCACGGCGTGCTGGCCGACATCGAGACGGTCGCCATGGCCGACATCAACCAGGCTTGGGAGCGACTGCTGAAGAACGACGTGCGCTACCGCTTCGTGATCGACATGGCGACGCTCAAGGCCGCCTGATGCGACCGGGCCGCGGGCGCACGCAGGCGGCGGCCTTGACGCGGCGCGCACGCGGCCTGCACGCGCGCTTACGCCAGCGCCTTCAGGATGTTGCCATGACCCTGCCCGCTCCCGACCTTCGCTTCCTGCTCGCCGCCGCGCTGTGCGCGCCCCTGCTCGTCGGCCACGCGGCCGTGCCCGAGCCCGTCGAAAGCAGCCGCGTGCTCGCCTATCGGGGCGAGGCGCGCGCGCCCGAAGGTGGCGCTCTGCTGTACGTCGAGGAGCACCTGCTGCGCGAAGGTGCGCAGGGCCCCAGCGAGCGGCTGGTGCTGTACCGCTGCGCCGATGGCACACCGTTCGCGCGCAAGCAGGTCGACTACGGCGAAACCCCGCTGGCACCGGCATTCGAGCTGATCGATGCGCGACTCGACTACCGCGAGGGGTTGCGCCGCGAGGGCGAGGCCCTGCAGGTGTTCGGCGGCATCGGCGGGAGCGTCGACGCCACCGCGGTCGAAGCCGCCGAGAACCTGGTCGCCGACGCCGGCTTTGATCTGTTCGTGCTCGCGCACTGGTCGCGCCTGCAGGCGGGCGAAACCGTGCCGATCGATTTCCTGGTGCCCTCGCGCGGCCGCGCCTACGGCTTCCGGCTGCGCAAGGTCGAAGCGCTTGAGTTCGACGGCGCGGCGGCGAGCCGGATCCGTCTGAGTCTGAGCGGTCTGTTCGGCCTGTTCGCACCGCCGATCGACGTCATCTACCGCGACTCCGACCGCTGGCTGCTGCGTTTCGAGGGCCTCACCAATATCCGCGAGAGCGTGAGCAGCAATCTGGTCGCGCACATCGCGTTTCCGCAGCCGCCGGCGCCGGTCGATGCCACGCAATGGGCACAGGCAAGCGCGCAGCCACTGCAGGCCTGCGCGATTCCGGGCGCGGGCTGAGAGAACCCTCCGCCGCCTGACGCGGCGCTGTCCGAACGCCCCGCCACCCCCTCGCGACGGTCTCTTGGGTTACCTGCGCGCTCCGGGCGACGCCCGAGGCAGCCGGCCTCAGAACTCGATGCGCAGACCGAGGCTGGCGAAGTGCAGGCTGCTGGCTTCCAGCCGGTACAGACGCCGATAGGCGATGAAGCCCGACACCCCGCGCACGAACACCGCGTTCAGGGCCAGCCCGAGTTCGGCGTAGTCGCGGTCGACGGCGCCGGTCGGCAGGCTGAAGGCGAGCTGCTGCGGATCGCGCAGGAAGCGGCCGCTGACACGCTCGCGGGCGTCCTCGAACTGGCGCACCGCGGCGGCGTCGAGCTGCAGCTGCAGCACGCCGCTGGGCACCGACCAGACCTGCTGCATCGACAGCCCGGCGCGGCCCAGCAGCGACCGCAGCTGCTGCGCATCCAGCGCCACCGCGAAGCTGTCGTCGCCGCGCAGCGCGCGCTCGGTGAGCGCGTCCACCTCAAGCTGCGAGTACTCCAGCGCCAGCCTCGGGCCGATGCCGAAGCCGCCGCGCTGGTGGTCGAAACCGAAGGCCAGCGCTGCGAAGCGCAGCCGGCTGTCGGCTTCGCCCAGCAGCACATCATCGAAGCGCAGTTCGCCCTCGTCGTTGCGCGCATCGAAGCGCACCGCGCGCTGCTGCCGCAGGTCACCGCGGCCGAAGCCAAGGCTGGCGTCGATGAAACCGGCACCGTCGGCGAAGCCGCGCCCCGCGAACACGCCGAAGGCACGCTGCTGCAGCGCGAGGTCGCCGGCATCGGCGGCGAGATCGGCGTCGAAGCGGCTGAAGCTGGCGAAGACGCCAACCACGCCGGCTTCGCCGAAGCGGCGATCGAGACCCAGGGTGAGGTTCTGCAGGTCGCTGTCGTAGCCGGCTTCAAGGCCGTCGCTCTGGCGCCGACCACGGCCCAGGCTGCCGCTGGCGAACAGTGCAAGCCCGCTGTGCCATTCCGCTGGGCTCGTGTGCTCATCGACAGCTGCGCCACCGAAGCCAAGCAGACCAAACGAGGCCGCGTGCTCGCCTCCGCGCAGGCGCAGGCCGCTGGCGTCGAAGCGCGCGGTGGCGCCCTCGCGGCGCGCCTGTAGGCGCTGCGCGATCGGCGCCAGCTGGCCCTGGGCGAGCGAGCGGAAGCCGCGGCGCTGACTGCTGAGCTCTTCCGCCAGCAGACCGCGCAAGCTCACCACCAGCTGCTGGGCCGCCTGTGGATCTCGCATGGCCAGACGCAGGGCCGAGCAGCGCTGGGCGAGGTTGGAGCCGGGCTCGGGGCGCTCGCTGGCGCAGAGTCGCCCCAGGGTTTCGATCTGGCTGGCCAGCAGCGGATCGGGCACGCGCTCGACGAGCTGGTTCAGGCGCTCGCGCAGGCCGGCCTCGTCGTCGTCGTCATCGCGAATCAACAGCAGGAAGCGCGCGGGCTCGGCCACCGTGTAGCTGCGATCGGGCCGGATCTCGATGCCCAGACTGCGGTCGCCATCGACGCGGCGGTTGTCGATCAGGGTCAGCTCGACGGTGACCGAGCGCGCGCCCGCAGCGATCACCGGCATCTGCTCCGGCAGCAGGAAGTCGACGCCGGGTTCGGCAGTGCCGCCGGCGAAGCCGAGCTGCACGCGCAGGCCCTGCGCCGGCGCAGGCATATCGGCGACCACGGTGAGACGCACCGGATCGCTGCTGCTTTCAAGTGCGACCGCGCGGCTGCCTTCGATGCGCAGCTGCGGCCGCTCCGGCGTCTGCGCGGCGCTGCCGAGCGACATGCACAGCAGCAGCAGACCGACGCCGAGGCGCTGCGCTGCGGGCACGCTATGCGCAGGGCCAGGACCGGCTGAGACACGCGCCATGGGGTCCGACACACGACCGCACGGCTGGCGAACGCCGGTTGCCACCCGCGTGCGGGGATGCAGCAGTGAGTCGGAGCGAGTCAAGAAGGGCATGGTCGGCGGCCGTTGAATGGGTTCAGGCTTGAATACGCAGTGAGCCACACGGTTACCTTCAACACCCGCCGCGAAGGGCCCGCGCGCTGGATTCGCGTATGTGCTTCCACACCCGAAGAGGATTCCGTCATGCGTGCAGCCCTGCAACCCTCCACTCGCCAAACCCGGATCGCCAGCACGGGTCGCGCCCGATGAGCGCGCGCAGCGGGGGATTCAGCACAGGCCAACGCCGGCTGCTGGCGATCTGCGCTGCCGTCATCGTGCTCGGCGGCGGCGTGCTGCTGGTGGATGAGCTGTTCATCCGCGAGGCGCCGCTCAGCCTGCAGGACGCCCTGCCCGCTGTCGCCGAACGGCTCGGCCTGGCGCTGAGCTTCGATTCACCCGACGCGGGGCTGCTGGCAGAACGTCTGGCAGCACTGCCCGAGCTCGGCGTCCCCGCCGCGCGGATCGGCCCGGTGCTGTCGCGCGCGGACTCAGCGCACCGCCTGTGGCTGTTCGAGTTCGGCGTTGACGAAACCCTGCTGGTCAGCGCGCAACCGCAGGGCGGCGCGCGGCGCCACAGCGGCGAGCTGCAGCGGCTCGGCATGATCGTGCAGCTGCCACGCGCCGAGCTGCCCCGCTGGGTGCAGGACAGCGCACCCGCACCGACGCCACCGTGGACCGCCGAGGCACTGGCGCGTCTCGGGCGGATCGAGGACCTGCAGATCGCCACTGACGGCGAGTTCGTGGTGGCAGTCGCACGCCCCGGCGCCTTCGGCCTGTACGAACTCACCGCGCGCCAGCGCAGCCCGGAGTTCTATCCGGGCCTGCTCAACAGCGCCCTGCCGATCGATGCCCAGCGCGTGCTGGACCTGACGGCGCTGCTGATGCCTGAGCGGCCGGCGCTGCCAAGGCTGAATCGCATCGACGTGCAGGTGAGGCTGCCGGAAATTCGCCCGCCCAACATCAGCGCGCACGTGGAGAAGGTCCAGGCGGAACAGCGCGCCGAGATGGACGCACTCCGATCGCAGATGGAGGCCGAGCGCGAAACGATGCGCGCGCAGATGGAAGCGGAGCGGAAGGCGCGGAGCGCACGCCTGGATGCGGAGCGCGAGGCGCTGCGCGCACGCTTGGCGGCGGACCGCGAGGCTTTGAACACCAAGTTGGCCGAGCGCAGCGCGCAGCAGCGGGAGCAGTTCCAGCAGCGCATGCGTGACGCATCGGAGGGGGAATCGGAACACGCGCCGCAGCCCGCGCCGGCGGACGCGGCCGAGGGGACGACGTCGGAGCCGGATCCGGAGCGGGAGCAGTAAGGCCGGAGCCAGCAGCGCTCAGAGCGTGTGACAAGTCCCAGACCCCATGGCGCGGGCGCCGCTGGGTGTTCGAGGCGAGGCACGGTGGGTGCATTCGAGGGATTCCGGCCAGCGGGTGATCGCATACGCGCGGCGTGCTGCCGCCGCGGTCGGCCGGAGGCTGCCGCGCCAGGCGGAGGGTGCTCACCTGCGCTCGGGCTGCGTTGAATGCCCTGCTTCCACAGGACGCGTTGGTGGATGCGCTGCGCTTATCCACCCTACAAAAGCGAGCGACGCCAAGCCTCGATCAAAGCAGACAATCCCCTACGCCGCACTTCCGCTTCCAGCAACGCACCGCGGCGCAAAGCCCACTGCACGCCTACTCGCCGTAGCCAGTCAGCTCCAGGTAACCCTCGGCCTGCACGTCGCGTGCGCGCAGACGACCGCGCGCATCGATCGCGCCTTCCCAGTAGCGCACCGTGGTGTCCAGCTCCTGGGCGTCCTGCACGCTGTCGACCTGCAGATCGAAGTCGAAGCGCGTCGAGCGCAGGCGCCAGCCCAGCGGATAGCGCACGCCGGTCTTCGGGCTGATCCACTGCCTCTGCGCCGCGGCTTCCACCGCGCCGTCCGCGAAGGGCTCGACGCGGCCGTCGGCGTGAATGAAGCTGCCGCGGCTCGACACCACCGCGCCAGCCTGATCGCGGATGTGGAACAGCATCAAGGCCTCGCCGGAATCGAAGCGCAGCGAGAACCAGTCCCAGCCGACCTGGTCGTCGCCGAGCAGGCTGGACGTCCACTCGTGGTCGTACCAGGCGCCGCCCTCCACCGCATGCGTCTCGCCGTCGAGCGTGATCTCTCCGCGCGCACCGAGGAAGGGATAGGCGTAGTAGTACGAAGCCGCACCTGGCAGCTCCGACTTGGCGCTGTAGCCGCCTTCTCCGTGCAGCACGCGCGGGCCGATCTCGGACAGTTCCAGCCGGTAACGGAAATCCTCGCCGCCGCAGTCGAGCGTCAGCGGCAGCAGCTCCTGCGTGTCGGAAGACGCGCCCACGCAGTCGCCCAGCCAGCCGCGCCAAGGCGAGGTCTGCACACCCGCCAGCCCGGCCGCGCCGCGGGCGAAGCGCTCGACGTAGCGGAAGTCGCCCCGATCGAGATCGCTGACCGCCGCATGCAGCATGTAGATCTGCCCGCCCTCGAAATCGGCGCGTGCGGGCGCGCCTTCCGGCCTGAGCGCGAAGCGGAACAGCGCCCACTGCACGCCGAAGCGCCGGCCCTGCGCGTCTTCAAGCCGCGCGGTGAGATACCACCACTCGATGCGGTGGCGCGGATGCGCGCCGTGGTCGGCAGGAAAGCGGAGCGCGCGCGGCGTGACCGTCTCGAAACCTCCGGTGTCCTCGCCGAGCTGCAGGGTGCGGGCGAGCGGCGCAGGCGCCGCTTCATCTCCCGCAGGCGCGGGCTCGCGAGCACAGCCGACCAGCAGCAGGATCAGCGCGACGCTCGCAAGCCCCGTGCGAGCCATCGTTGCGGTCCAGCCCCGAAGCACAGTGTTCATGCCCCCGCCCCGCGCAGCTGACGACTCAGATCCGCGCCCGCGCTGCGCCGCGCCGGCCACCAGGCGGCGAGCACCGCAGCGAGCGTCGAGATCGCGATGGCGCTGGCGATCTGCGCCCAGGGCAGGTCGAGCTGCATGCTCCAGCCGAAGCTGCGCCGGTTGATGACTTCGATCAGCAGCACCGCCAGCCCCAGCCCGAGTGGCAACGCGGCGAGCCCGGCGATCAGGCCCAACACGCCGCCCTGTACAAGCTGCAGGCGCGAGAGCTCGACCGGCGTCAGGCCCAGCGCGCGCAGCAGGGCGAACTCGCGGCTGCGCTCGATGGCCAGCGCCGACAGCGCGCCGAGCACCGCGACCACGGCGATCAAGCCCGCGAGCAGACGCAGGACGTCGGTGATGGCGAAGGTCCGCGCGAACACCTCCAGGCTGATCGCGCGGATCTCGCCGGCGGTGACCACCTGCAGGCCGGCGTGGTCGGCGAAGCGCGCAGCGATCAGCGCTTCGAGTTCGGTCTTGAGGCGCGCCGCTTCGCTCACTGGCGCGTACAGGGCCAAGGCCCCGACCGCGCGGTCGCCGAACAATTCCCTGTAGCGCGCGAGATCCAGCGTCAGCACGCCCTGCGGGCTGCTGTAGTCGCGGTAGATCGCGGCGACATGCAGGTCGACCTGGCCCTGCGGCGTGGGCATGCGGAACGCGTCGCCGACAGCGAGCTTCAGGCGCTGCGACAGCGGCTCGCTGATCAGGGCCTCGCCGGCGGCGAAGCGCGTCCAGAGATCCGGATCGTCAGCGCCGGCGATCAGCTCGAAGCCGCTGCGCCCCTGCGCAGGCAGCTGCAGGCCCACGACTTCCACGGGGCCGGACTCGGGCAATCGCTGGCTGCGGCGATTGAGTCCGATGCCCTCGACACCAGGCAGTGCTTCCGCCGCTGCGATCAGGCCCTCCGGCAGCGCGCTGCGGCCGCCTGTCGACAGATACACCTGCGCCTGCAGGCTGCGATCAATCCAGACGCTGAGCGCTTCGCGGAAGCTGTGGATCATGCTGCTCATGCCGATCACGGTGGCGATGGCCAGCGACAGCGCGGCCAGCGCGATGCCGGTGCGGCCCAGCGTGCGGCGCGTGCCGGCGATCAGCCAGCGCCAGCGCACGGGGGCGGCGCGCAGACCGTGCTCAATGACGCGCAGGCCGTGGCCGGCGGCCCAGGGGATCAAGCCGAGTGCGGCGATCAGACAGGCGAACAAACCGGCGAAGCCCCAGAACAATCCCTGCGGGCCGTACAGGATCAGCGTGAGACCCGCAGCGAACACGGCCAGCGCCGGCAGCAGCAGGGCGCGCAGGCGCTGCTCGGGCGTGCGCAGGCCGGCACTGTCGCGGCCGAGTGCATCCAGCACCGGCACGCCCAGCGCATCACGCAGCGGCAGCAGCACGGCGACGAGCGCGCCGGCGATGGCCAGCATCGCGGCCTTGCCGAGCAGCAGCGGCGACAGGCTGAGCGCGCTGACTTCAACCCGGTAGAACAGCTCGCCATAGCTGCGCGCCAGCCCCTGCAGCAGCACGCTGCCCAAGGCGATGCCGAGTGCGATGCCGAGGGCGGCGGCGAGCACGCCAACGAGGGCCGCCTCGCCGAGCATCAGCGCGCTGAGCTCGCGGTTCGACACGCCCAAGGCCCGCAGCAGACCCATCAGTCTTCGCCTCTGCAGTGCGAGAAAGCTGAGCGTCTGGAACACCACGAACACGCCGACCAGCAAGGCCAGCAGGCTGAGTGCTTTCAGATTGATCTCGAAGGCGCCGCTCATCGCGGCGAGCTGGGTGTCCTGCTCGGTGGTGGCAACGAGACGCAGGCCCAGCGGCAGCGACTGAGCGATCTCGGCGGCGCGGGCTTCGTCCGCGATCAGGTCGATGCGGGTGAAGCCTTCAAGGCCGGTGATGGCCTGGGCGGCGGCGATGTCGGCGAGCAGCCAGCCGCCGCTGCCGCTCGGCAGGCTGTCGTCGGGCAGCAGGGCAAGCACGCGCAGCGCTCGCGCGCGGCCATCGACGCTGAGCGCAAGCGTGTCGCCCGGCGCGAGCTTCAAGCGAGTTGCGAGTCGCTGCGACAGCAGCACGACGTCGTCTCGACCGATCAGCGCGCCCGGGTCGAGCGGTGCCGAATCTGAACCACCACGGCCACCCACGCCGCCCGCCAGCCACGGCCGCAGCGCGGCTTCGCTCAAAGGTTCGATGCCGAGCAGACGCAGGCGCGCGCCGCTACCCGCATGCAGCACCTCGCGCTCGATCAGCGGCGCGCTGCGCCACAGCCCCTGCGCGCGCAGCTCGGCCAAGAGGCGCATTGGCACTTCGCCGCCATCCGCGGTGATCTGGTGCGTGGCCGAGCCGGAGAGCGCACGCCGCGATTCGAGAAAGGCGCCGCGCGCGGAGTCGACCGCAAGATCGATCGCCACCACCACCGCCACGCTGAGGGCGAGACCCAGCAGCATCAGCAGGGCCTGGCCCGGCGCGCGCCGGTGCGCGTTCCAC
>JBIJCA010000317.1:0-4716 GCA_044344935.1 Aquimonas sp.
ATTCCGGAGGGTTGGAGCGCGGGACAACTTGGGCAGTATATCTCGTTTGATCGGGGCGTAACCTATCGAAAGGAGGATGTTTGTACATCTAGCACAAGAGGAGCAATTGGCATTCTCCGTGCAACGAATGTTACGGGCAATGTTATTGATTTAGATGATCTGATCTATGTGCCTGCTAGCCTAGTAGGCTCCGATCAAATCATAACTAAATTCTCTACGCTCATAGTCATGTCTAGCGGGAGCAAGGAGCACGTTGGAAAGAATGGCATCTATTTTTTCGACTTGCCGTTGGGCTTTGGAGCCTTCTGCTCCAAAATCACCCCGGCTGCCAATGCAAGGTATTTTGTCAATACCTTTCTTCAATCCTCCTGGTTCAAGACTCATATAAAGAATCAATGCCTTGGCACAAACATTAACAACCTCACAAGGTATCACATATGTGAATGCCCAATTGTGAGTGCCAACGAAGGAGTCCTCCATCGCTTTGAAGAAGCCGCAAGAGCCCTGTACGAGAAGATGGCTGTCAACACTGTAGAAAACCAGCAACTCGCCCAACTGCGCGACTGGCTACTGCCCTTGCTAATGAATGGCCAAGTCAAGGTTGCGTAGGCCATGACCGAGCGCAAGCTACCGCAGCCACCGCGCAAGACCGAGGTTTCGCTGGTCCGCTCATCGGCCGCCGAGTACCTGACCTTCGTCGCCGCGAGCGGCCAGGGTGGCGTGGAGGCGGTGTATGCCGACGAAAGCATATGGCTGACCCAGAAGATGATGGGCCTGCTGTTTGAGGCGAACGTGCGCACGGTGAACGAGCACCTGAAGAAAATCTTCGCCGACAGTGAGTTGCAGGAAGACTCAGTCGTCCGGAAATTCCGGATAACTGCCTCGGACGGCAAGAACTACAACACCCTGCACTACCAGCTGCCGGCCATCATCGCCGTGGGCTACAAGGTCAACTCCGAGCGCGCGGTGCAGTTCCGCAAGTGGGCCACCCGCGTCATCGACGAGTTCACCATCAAGGCCTACGTGATGGACGATGAGCGCCTCAAGGCCGGCGGCTCCATCCTCACCGATCGGTACTTCGAAGAGCAGCTGCAGCGCATCCGCGAGATCCGCCTGTCGGAGCGCAAGTTCTACCAGAAGATCACCGACATCTATGCTACCGCGGTCGACTACGACGTGACGGCGCAGGCCACCAAGCGATTCTTCGCCACGGTGCAAAACAAACTGCATTGGGCCATTCACGGACAGACGGCCGCCGAGGTCATCTACCAGCGTGCCGATGCGGACAAGAACAACATGGGTTTGACCACCTGGAAAGATGCCCCAGGCGGCAAAATCCAGAAGTTCGATGTAGTGGTCGCCAAGAACTATCTGAGCGAACAGGAGATGGCGCAACTCGCCCGCCTGGTCAACGCCTATCTGGATGTCGCCGAGGACATGGCGCAGCGCAAGATTCCCATGACCATGCAGGATTGGGAGACCCGCCTGAACCGCTTCATTGAAGCCACCGATCGGGAAGTGCTGCAGGACGCCGGCAAAGTGACGGCGGAAATCGCCAAAGCGCACGCTGAGAGCGAGTTCGAGAAGTATCGCATCGTGCAGGATCGCTTGTTCGAGAGCGACTTTGACCGACTGATCAAAAAGATCGGCAGGGGCGACCGAGCTGACGGCGGCGACGTCGAATGACCTCGACCGGGCTCGTGTTCAACGATGCCCTTTTCTCAAGGGCCAGGTTCGATGCCACTCCTCGATGACCTGGCCGCCCTGCGCGCCGAAAACGCGCGCCTGATAGCTCTGCTCGACGCGCACGGCATCGCCTGGCGTGTGCCACTCGAAGCGCCGAAGCCGCAGGTTGCTGAACCCTCGCGCCTCAGCAAGAGCGAGAAGATCGCGTTGTTCCGCAAGCTGTTCCGCGGACGCACCGATGTTTATCCGGTCCGTTGGGAAGGCAAGACCAGCGGCAAGAACGGCTACGCGCCGGCTTGTGGGAACGAATGGCGTGCCGGCGTCTGTGAAAAGCCGCGCATCAAGTGTGGTGACTGCAGCCATCGTCTGCTCTTGCCGCTCACCGATGCCGTCATCTACAAGCATCTGGCTGGCGACCTGACGGTCGGGGTCTATCCCTTGCGCGAAGACGATACCTGCCACTTCCTCGCCGTCGATTTCGACGAAGCCGACTGGCGCGATGACGCCCGCGCGTTCATGCAGTCGTGCTCCGACTTGGGGGTACCTGCTGCCCTGGAAATCTCGCGCTCCGGCAATGGCGCGCACGCATGGATCTTCTTCGCCAGCGCGGTACCGGCGCGCGACGCACGACGCCTGGGCACGGCCATCATCAGCCACACCTGCGCACGCACCCGGCAACTGCAGCTGACTTCCTACGACCGGCTGTTTCCGAATCAGGACACGATGCCAAAGGGAGGTTTCGGCAACCTGATCGCCCTGCCCTTGCAGAAGAAACCGCGCGAGGATGGTTTCAGCGTCTTCGTGGATGCAAATCTGCAGCCCTATGCCGATCAGTGGGGCTTTCTCGCATCCATTGTTCCGATGCCCGCCCACGACATCGAGCCGACCATCCTGCGGGCAACCGGCGGTGTTCATCCGCTGGACGTCACCTTCATCGAAGACGAAGACCTGGCCACGCCGTGGCGGCGGTCCGGCGCTGCGGTCCAGGGTTTGGCCGTCGATATGCCGACCACGCTGACGGTGACGCTGGCCAATCAGGTCTATTTCGAGAAGAGCCAGCTACCGCAAGCGCTGGCGAATCGACTGATCCGTCTGGCTGCCTTCCAGAATCCTGAGTTCTACCGGGCACAGGCGATGCGGATCTCGGTGTGGGACAAGCCACGCGTCATCGGCCGCGCAGAGAACTTCCCGCAGCACATCGCGCTGCCGCGAGGCTGCCTCGACGCCGCATCCGACCTGTTGGCCGACAACGGCGTAAGCGTCGACCTGCACGACGAGCGTTATCTCGGCGAATCCATCGAGATCGATTTTGTCGGCACACTGCGCCCCGACCAGGATGCCGCGGTTGCCGCGATGTTGGCCCACGATGCCGGCGTTCTGTGCGCACCGACGGCATTCGGGAAGACCGTGACGGCGGCGGCGATCATCGCAAGACGCCGTGTGAACACCCTGGTGCTGGTGCACCGCACCGAACTGCTCAAGCAGTGGCAGGAACGCCTTGGCGCCTTCCTTGGCGCAGGCAAGGGGCTGATCGGCGTCATCGGCGGCGGCAAAGCCAAGCCCACGGGCAAGATCGACATTGCCGTAATGCAGTCGTTGTCGCGCCAGGGCGATGTCGATCCATGGGTCGAGAACTACGGCCAGGTGATCGTCGACGAATGCCACCACGTCGGTGCAGCATCGTTCGACGCGATCCTGCGCCGCACGAAGGCAAAGTACGTGCTCGGCCTGACCGCGACACCGATCCGCCGAGATGGCCAACAGCCCATCATCTTCATGCAGTGTGGACCCATTCGTCACCGCGCGGCGCGACCGGCGGAAGCACCTCACGACCTGTCGGTGACACCGAACTTCATCGAATCACCGATTGAACTGGCACCTGAAGCCGGAATCCAGGATGTCTTTCGCCATCTCGCCCAGGATTCGGCGAGAAGTCGTGCCGTCGCCCATGCCATCACCACAGTCTATCGGCAGGGACGGAAGGTGCTCGTGCTCACGGAACGCACCGAGCACATCGACGCCATCCTGGCGGCTGTAGCCGAGGAGATCCCTGCACCGTTCGTATTGCATGGTCGGATGTCGAAGAAACAACGCGCTGCTGTGGTCGCCGCGCTGAACGCGCTTCCGCGCAACGCACCGCGCGTCTTGCTGGCCACCGGAAAACTGGTCGGCGAAGGTTTCGACCATCCGCCGCTGGATACCCTGGTGCTGGCGATGCCGGTGTCGTGGAAGGGCACCCTCCAACAGTACGCCGGCCGGCTGCACCGCGATCATGCCGGCAAAGAAGACGTCCGCATCATCGACTTCGTCGACACCGGGCACCCCGCGCTGCTCCGGATGTGGGACAAGCGCCAGCGTGGCTACAGGGCGATGGGGTATCGAATGGAGAGCACGTCATGAACAAAGCCGATCTCCTGCAGATCCTCGCGCGCGGCGAAGACAGTCGCCACCAGTTCAAGCGCGACGAGACCAGCGCCGACAGCGTCGCAGCGGAGCTGGCCGCGTTCGCTAACAGCGGCGGCGGGATGTTGCTGCTGGGCGCGGGCGACGATGGCAGTGTGAACGGGCTGGACGCGGCCAGCGTTCGACGCTTGAACCAGCTGATCTCGAATGCGGCTTCGCAGAACGTGCGGCCGCCGATTCATCCGACCACGGAAAACGTCCAGACGGCGCAGGGCGTGGTGATTGCTGTCACCGTGCCCGATGGCTTGAGCAAGCCCTACCTCGACAATCAGGGCCGCATCTGGGTCAAGAGTGGTGCGGACAAACGCCACGTCACGGCACGTGAGGAAATCCAGCGGCTGTTCCAGCGTGCCGGCCTGATCTACGCCGACGTCGTGCCGGTGGAAGGCACCTCGGCCGCCGACATTGATGACAAGGCGTTCGATGGGTATTTCACTCGGCGCTACGGCCAGTCGGCTCAAGCGTCCGGCCAGCCCTTTTCGCAGGTTCTGCAGAACATCGGACTGGGCGATGGGCGAGAGCTCAATCTCGCGGGGCTATTGCTGTTCGGCCAGCGCCCGCAGCGGT
>JBIJCA010000318.1:0-4700 GCA_044344935.1 Aquimonas sp.
CGGCTACGCCGTGCTGCAGGTGAACTACCGGGGTTCCGGCAATCGCGGGCGGGCCTTCCGGTCCGCCGGTGCGCGCGAATGGGGTCGGGCGATGCAGGACGACCTTGCCGACGCCGCCGCATGGGCCGTGACCGAGGCGATCGCCAGGCCCGGCCAGATCTGCCTCATTGGCGCAAGTTACGGCGCCTACGCAGCGCTGATGGGCGTGGCGCGCGATTCCGAAGTGTTCGCGTGTGCGATCGGCGCCTTCGGCGTCTACGACCTGCCGCGCATGGCCCGCGAAGACCGTCGGATCAGTACCAGTCTCGGCGCCTGGAGTGAAGACTGGATCGGTCCGGTCGGGGCGCTTGCAGAGGTGTCTCCGGTGAACCTGGCAGAGCGGGTGCGCGCCCCCGTCCTGCTGATCGCCGGCACCGAGGACCCGATCGCGCCTATCGCGCACAGCCGGCGCATGCGGGCCGCACTCAGGGAGGCGGGCGCGGAGGTCGAGGACTGGTTCGTCAAGGGGGCGGGCCACGGTCTCCATCGGGAAGAGCACCGCCGCGAATTTCTGCTGCGGGTTCGCGCGTTTCTGGACGCACATCTGCCGGTCGAACCCGCGCGCTCGTCCGGCTGAGCGCTGCGTCGAGATCCGCGGTTGGGCCGACATGCTCGGCTTGCGGACGGCCGCTGCGGCGGAAGCGTCGGCGAGCCCGGCGTCCGCCTCGACAGCCATTCGCTGCCGCCTCGGCGCGTCGACCCTGGGCCCGGGATTCGCCGAGGCAACGCGCAGCCCGGGGCCAGCGGTGCGCTTCGAGGCGTACCTGATGCCTCAGCCGCTCGCCTCCCCCGTCTGCAGCCGCCACAGCCCCGCATACAGCCCGTCGCGCGCCAGCAGCGCCTCGTGCGTGCCCGACTCGACGATGCGTCCGGCGTCCATGACGTGGATGCAGTCGGCGTGGCGTACGGTCGACAGGCGATGCGCGACCACCAGCACGCTGCGGCCCTGCGAGGCCTTGGCCAGCGAGCGCTGGATCGCCGCTTCGGTCTCGTTGTCGACCGCGGACGTCGCTTCGTCCAGCACCAGCAGCGGCGGGTCGCGGTACAGCGCGCGGGCGAGCGCGATGCGCTGGCGCTGGCCGCCCGAAAGCGTGTGCCCGCGCTCGCCGACCTGGGTGGCGTAGCCGTTCGGCAGGGCGGCGATGAAGCCGTGCGCTTCCGCCGCGCGCGCGGCGCTTTCGATGCGGGCTGCGTCGGGCGTGTCGTCGCCATAGGCGATGTTCTCCGCGACCGTGCCGTCAGTGAGAAAGGCCTCCTGCGCGACGTGGCCGATCTGCCGGCGCAGCGCGCTGCGCGGCAGCTCATCGATGTCCACTCCGTCGAGTTCGATCGCGCCCGCGCTCGGCACCTCGAAGCGCAGCAGCAGCTTGAGCAGGGTGCTCTTGCCGCTGCCGGTGGCCCCCACTAGGCCGACCGTCTGTCCTGCCGGCACATCGAGATTGATGCCCTGCAGAACTTCAGTGTCGCCGTAGGCGAAACGTAGTCCGCGGAAGGCCAAGGCACCCTGCGTGGGCATAGGCAGCGCGCGCTGTCCGCGGTCCGCGGGTTGCGGCAGGGCCAGCAGGTCGAAAACGCGGCGGACCGAGGTCATGCTGCGCTGGTAGAGATCGGTGAGTTCGGCCAGTCGGGTCAGCGGCCACAGCAGGCGCTGGGTCAGATAGACCAGGGCCGAATAGCTGCCGACGCCGAGTTCACCGCGCAGGGTCAGCAGGCCGCCGTAGAGCAGGGTGGCGACAAAGCCGGCGAGGATGGCGATGCGGATCACCGGCGTGATCGCCGCCGCCACACGGATCGCCTCGGCATTGCGCTCGCGGTAGGCCGCGCTGGCGTCTTCCAGATGACGCAGCTCGGCGCTTTCCGCGGTGTAGGCCTGGATGGTGGCCATGCCCTGCAGGTTGTTGGACAGCCGCTGCGAGATGTCGGCGGCGGCATCGCGCGCGGCGGCGTAGCGCGGCTGCAGGCGGCGCATGAACCAGAACGCGCCGAACAGGATCAGCGGCACCGGCAGCAGGGCCAGAATCGCCAGCGGCGCCGACAGCACGAAGAACACGGCGCCGACCAGCAGGGTCGAGCAGAACACCTGGATCAGATCATGCGCGCCAGCGTTCATGAAGCGCTCGATCTGGTGCACGTCCTCGTTCAGCACCGACGACAGTCGACCGCTGCGCGCATCCGCGAGCGCACCCGGTGTGAGCCCCTGCAGGTGTGCGTAGGCCTCAATGCGCAGGTCGTGCTGCAGGCTCTGCGCCAGGTTGCGCCAGCGCACCATGGCCAGGTATTCGGTCAGCGATTCCAGCACCCAGATCAGCACCGTCAGCGCGGTCAGCAACAGCAGCTGGTGCACCGGATCGGGCAGGCCGAGGCCAGCGATGAAGGACTCGCGCTGGTTGACCACTACGTCGACGGCGATGCCGATCAGGATCTCCGGCAGCACGTCGAAGACCTTGTTGAGCACGGTGTAGACCGTCGCAATGGAGGCCGTGCGGCGATAGCTGCGAGCGTGGCCGAACAGGCGGCGAAGCGGGTGCATGAGGTGAGGTCCGGCGTGTGGGCGAAGCCGCGCAGTGTAGGCGTGGCTACGGTGCCGGCGCGTGCCGAAGGGGCCGGCATACGAAAACGGCCGGGCGTCATGGCGCCCGGCCGTCGTCGCTGACACCACGCCCTGGATCAGGCGGCGCGCGCGGGCAGGCCTTCGTCGGCGTGCTCACCCGGACGGTAGGTCTCGTAGACCACCACGGCGACGTCGAGATCACCCAGATGCTGTTCGATCAGCGGCTTGACATCGGCCCAGTCGAGACCGCCGACGCCGGTCGCAAGTCGCGGCAGCGCGAGGCTGGTCCAGCCCTCTTTCTTCACTTCCTTGGCCAGCGCGCGCAGCGCGTGGTTCACATGCTGAACCGTCGCCTTGCCGGGCTTGGCGCCGTGGTCATAGGCGGCGTCCTGGGTGAACAGGGCGACGATGCGGCTGGGGTAGACGCCGCCCCAGGTCCACAGCTCGCCGGCCCTCGGGTGCTGGGTGTGGCAGTAGTGGCGGAAGTCCTTGTACATCGCCGGCACCGCCTCGTGCAGCGCGAAGGCGAGGCCCTGGTCGAAGGAATCGTTCGGAGCGACGCCGTGGGCAATCGCCTCGGCCTGGCTGTGGCGGATGTCACCGGATACGTAGCGGATCATGAGGCCTCCTTAGAAAGGCGTGCGGGGTACAGCGCCATGCTGCACCTCGGTGATCCGGCGGGCTTTGACAAGTCTCAAGCGCTTCAGCTGGGCCGAGACCGATCGCATGCAGGCTGCTGCAGATTGGGTGGGTCAAGGCCGACCGCATCAAGGGTGCGGCACATAGGGTGGGTCTCGACCCACCGGAGCCAGACGCTCGCCTCGGTCAAGGGGTGGGAACGCGCGGTGGGTCAAGACCCACCCAATGACACGAGCCGCCGATTGGGTGGGTTGAAATCCCCCCATGACATCGGCGGTGCGAAGGGCGGCATCGCTCGCCCGATCCTGTGCGCCGGCGAAGCCTAGAACCCGCCGCGCACGCCAATGCCGACGCTGATGCGCGGCCGTTCACGGGTGTTCCAATCCTGCGGCCACAGGTGGATCTCGCGCGTGTCGATTTCCGGCAGGGTCAGCTCCTGCTCACCCACACGCACGCGGCGCTCACCGGTGATGCTGCCCGTCAGGGTGAGGAAACGCCCGGGCACCACCTCGTTCGCATCCACTCGCCCGGCGCGGATCGCGATGAAGCGCCCGCCATCACGCGCCTGCGGGATCGGCCGTGCCTGACTGTCGGTGGGAAAGCCCAGCACCTCGATTTCGACATAGCCCTCGAACTCGGTGAGCTCGATCACCATCCCTCCCCACAGCACGGTGCGGTCACGCTGCGCTTCGATCTGTGCAGCCACGGCCCGCGGCGATGGGCTGGCCTCGACAGGCGCATCGCGAAACATCGGCGTCGGCACGCAGGCCGTCATCGCCAGCGCACTCAGGGTGATCAGGGCAGTCCGCAGTCTCATGCCGCTTCCTCACGTTTGAGCCAATCCAGGCGCGAATCTGGCTGGGTTTCGCCCAGCGCATCTCGCAGGTAGGGCAGGCCCTGCGACAGCGCCTGGTCGAAGCGATAGGGCGGGTTGACGACCAGCATGCCGCAGCCGTTCATGCGCAGCGGCGAGTCATCAGGCCGCACCAGCAGTTCGGCCAGCAGCACCGACTTCGCCGGCAGCTCGGCAGCGCGGCGCAGGAAGCGCGCCACGCCGGCGCGCCGCTTGATCGGGAACCACACCGCGAACACCGCCTGCGGCAGGCGCTCCAGGCCCTGGCGCACGGCGCCGAGGATGGCGTCGTACTCGGCTTCCTGCGCCTCGAAGGGCGGGTCGATCAGCACCAGCGCGCGGCGCTCGATCGGCGGCAGCAGCGCGCGCACCGCGGCGTAGCCGTCGCGCGCCTCAGCCTTGGCGCGCGGGTAGGGTTCAAGCGACTTGCTGAGCGCCGACTGCTCGCCGGGCTGCAGCTCGCAGGCGAGCAGACGGTCCTGCGGGCGCAATGCGCGCGCGGCCAGCAGCGGCGAGCCGGGGTAGGCGCGCAGGGCCGCGAAGCCGTGGCCGCTGTGCGGGAAAGTCTCGGCGTCGAAGCGGTCGACTGCATCCACATAGGCGGCCACCAGCGGCGGC
>JBIJCA010000044.1:0-21236 GCA_044344935.1 Aquimonas sp.
GTCGCGGCGCCTGACCAACGGGCACAGGCTGCCGATGCTGCGCAAGCCTAGGCGGGGGCCTCACCCCGGGCACTTGTACCTTCGTACAGTGACGGTGCGCACTCCGCGCTGCGAATACTCGCTGCCGTCGACTCTTCCCAATGCGCACTCGCCCATGCTCAGCCTGATCGGGCTCATTACCGCCCTCGTTCTCCTGATGCTGCTGACCATCCGCGGCATGAACCTGTTCGTGGCAACCCCGCTGTGTGCGCTGCTGGTGGCGCTGACCTCCGACATTGCCCTGCTGCCGCCGCTGGCTGCCGAAGGCCAGGCCAACGTGATCACCGCCTACATGGGCGGATTCACCAGCTTCATCGCCAGCTGGTTCTTCATGTTCCTGCTCGGGTCGATCTTCGGGAAACTCATGGAAGACACCGGCGCCGCCGACAGCGTGGCGCGCTGGATCATCACCGGCATCGGGGCGCAGCGCGCTGCGCTGGCCGTGGTGGCGGCCTGCGCGATACTCACCTACGGAGGGGTCAGCCTGTTCGTGGTCGCGTTCTCGGTCTATCCGACCGCCCTGGCGCTGTTCCGCGAGGCCGATTTGCCGCGCCGCTTCATTCCCGCAGCGCTGGCCTTCGGCTCGGTCACCTTCACCATGACGTCAGCAGGCTCGCCCGAGATCCAGAACTGGATACCGATTCAATACCTCGGCACCACGCCCTGGGCCGCCTGGCAGGCCAGCCTGATCACCGCGGTTTTCATGGCCACCATCGGCTACGCCTGGCTGGTGTGGATGCTCAAGCGCGCCAAGCTGCGCGGCGAGCACTTCGAGGCTCGCGCCAACGATCCGCAGCCGCAGGACATCGCCCTGCCCCCGGTCTGGCGCGCCCTGATCGGGCCCGCGCTGGTGCTCGTGGTCAGCTTCGCCTTGCATGACAGCCTGCAGACCTCGGCCTTGATCCTCGCGCTGCTGGCGGGCTGCATGGGCGTGTATGCGCTGTGCTTCAGGTCGCGACGCGATCCCGGCAAAGCGGTCGCCGAAGGCAGCACCGGTGCCCTGATCGCGATCGGCAACACCGCTGCCGTGGTGGGCTTCGGCGCGGTGGCAAAGGTCGCGCCCGCCTTCATGCTGATCGTCGACTGGGTGACCCACCTTCCGGGCGGCGGCCTGGTCAGTGCGGCGGTCGCGGTCAGCCTGGTCGCTGCCATCACCGGCTCCGCGTCGGGTGGGCAAGTGATCGCCCTGCCGATTCTCGGACCGATCTTTCTGGGCCAAGGGGTGAACCCGGAGCAGTTGCACCGCTCGGTGGCCATCTCGTCAGGTGTGCTCGACTCGCTGCCGCACAACGGCTATGTGGTCACCACCATCCGTGCGATCTGCGGAGAAACCCACCGAGCCGCATACGGGCCGGTGGCCGCGTTGACCGTGATTGTGCCGGGTCTGGGGCTGATCCTCTGCCTGCTGCTGTTCGCGCTGGGACTCTGAGAAAGCTGCGCTTGCGTACGTCCTGTGCGCGATCAGCGCTCGACACTCGCCTGGCGCTCGGCGACGCCAAGGAGGCGTGCTACACCGATCAGCAGCCAGCGACTCGCTAGGAGCCTGTCGGACTCTGGATGGCCGGGCTGCAAATCCGTCTGCGCGGTCCATCTTTCCACCGATTCTTGACCCATAGCGCTGCTATGGGCCTGCACATCGCCGAAAACCTGTCCTCACGCAGCCAAGGTTTCGCCTCGACCCCCAAAGCCCGACAGGCTCCTAGGGCGTCGGCAGCGCCTCGAATCCACTCGCGAACATCGGGCCTGCCGCCTCGGCGGCCAGTTGGATGGCCAGCATCGCGTCTATTCGCCCATGACCCGCGACTGGATTCGGATAGGTGGTCGGTGCCACCCCGCCACAGGTCTGGGTGAGGCTCATCGGCACCACCGCGCGCGTCAACAGCACCTCCAACGCTTCTGGGTTGCGGCGATACCGGGGATAGGCCGACATCACCAGAGCGGCGACACCGGCGACATGCGGGGCCGCCATGCTGGTGCCGGTCATGTTGCCGTAGCCGCCACTGTTCAGAGCCGAACGGATCGTCGTGCCCGGCGCGCTGAGGTCAGGCTTCATGCGTCCGCTGCCGTCGATCGTGATCGGGCCGCGAGAACTGCTGCCGTTGATGGTGCCGTCGAGCCGGCTGTTGCCGACCGTCAGTGAGCCCGCGAAGTAGGCCGGCGGGTCGGTGATCGAGCCGCAGCTGGAGCCGGAATTGCCGGCCGCTGCGACGAACAGGATGCCGGCGGCGCGCAGGTTGTTGACCGCCGCTTCCAGCAGCGCGCTCTGCTGCGTGGTGCAGCCCTCGCTGGGCGGACAGCCCCAGGAGTTGTTGATCACATGCGGGGCGAGCAGGGGCTGCGGGTTCTGGCCGGCAGCGTCGGTCGGTGCCAGGAACCAGTCCATGCATTCGAGGTAGGTCGCCGGCGAGCCGTCGCCCGCGTTCATGTTGCGGCAGGCGATCCACTTCGCCTGCGGCGCGATGCCGATCTGATTGACGCCGCCTGCGCCGACCATGGTGCCGACGGTATGGCTGCCGTGCGAATGGTCGTCGCAGGGCACGGGGCTGTCGGCGCCGCAGCTGCTGCCTGCGGCATGTACGGCATCGTGCCAATGGTAGGCATGGCTGACGCTGCCGCCGCTGTTGCCGCGGTACTGGCTGATCAGGGCCTCGTGGTTCCAGCGCACGCCGGTGTCGGCGCCGGCCACGGTAACGCCCTGGCCCTCGTGGCCAAGAGCCCAGACCTCGGGCACGCGGAGCTGGCTGAGGCTGGCTTCCACTGCAAGCGCAGACGCAGAACCTTCGCCGCTGTCGGCCGGCTCTGGAAGCCTGACCCTGAAGCTGCGCTCCTCCGCCACGAAAGCCACGCCGGATTCGCCCCGCAGGGCCGAGCGCGCGGCCTCGGGCAGGCGCATCAGGCTGGCGTTGAGCACCGTATAGTGGCGCAGCACACGCCCACCGTGCGCTTCCGCCAGCCGCTGCGCCTCCTCACGCTGGGCCGAAGCCACCGCCCGAAGGCGCTCGAAGGCCGCCATCGCACGCGCGTCCCCGGCGATATCTGCCATGGGCGTCAGATCGGCCTGCGCTTCCCAAACCACGAGGACGGGATCGTCCGCGGTCTCAGCGCTGCTGAGCATGGAGGCAGCGACCAGAACAGCAAACGAGAGGCTCGACATGCAGCGTTCAACCATCAGGGCTCGGGCGGACAGGCTAACGCATCGCGTGGGTCGTGCAGACCAGAGAAGCCCGCCTCCACCTGGTAGCAGCGGCGCCGGGATGCCTCTAGCACATCGCAGAGGGCGTGCCGCTGGTTGGAGCGCGCCGAAGCCTGATAAGGCGAACGCAGACCGCTCTCGGCTCGCCTGCATCCGGGCGAGCCCCAAGAGGGGCTCGCCCGGGTGGGCCTCAGAACGAACAGATTCCCGAGGGCGTCAGATTCACCAGCGGAATGCTGCGCGCCGCCTGACCGTCGAGAAGAATCTCCGCCACCGCCGTGCGGCAGTCGGCAAAGTCGATCCGCAGGCGTCCGATCTGAGTGGTCTGGACGGGGCCGGAAGTGAGGAAGCGACCGCCGGTCGTATTCAGCACGGCGAGTACCGCGCTGCGGTTGTTGAAGCCACCGCCGGTGGCCGCCGCGGCGCCCAGACCAGCTCCTGCACTGTCGAGGGTGAACCAGATTTTGTTGCCGCTGGCATCAAAGGCGTACCAGCTGCCGAGCAGACGATTCTCGTCGGGCTTGGGCGTGAATGCGAAGCCCTGGCCACTGAACTCGGGGGTGTACCAGTGGCCGCTGACGGAGGCATCCACCGGCGGCTCGGTGGGCAGAGCGCCCAGCGGCAGTGCGGTGAAACCCAGCGGCTGGTTGACACCGTCGCCAGTCGCCAGCACCGACAGCACCGCGCCCGCAGGCAGGTCCACCGGAGCCAGATCGATCAGGTTGCGCGTGCCGTCGGGTGTGGCCACCTTCAGGTCGTAGTTGCCGGCGGGGAGCTCCAGATAGCCACTGGCCGCAAAGAAGGGGACGTTGCCGAGCCCTCCCACCACGGCGCCTCGGTCGGTGCGGATCGACACCGCCGTCGAAGCCGCGTCAGGGCCGAAGGGCGCGGCATGGATCACGCGAAGCTTGAAGTTGCCCATCGCCGGCAGCCGGTTGTCGTCGACCAGCGGCCGCAGGGTCAGGGGCTGACCGTTGGCACCGCCGGTGGCGAGCACGGTGTAGTCGGTGTTGTCGGCCAACGTAACGTTGGCGCTGATCGCCACCGTGCTGGTCCCGGCCAGCACGACTTCCAGCGAATACGCGCCCGGGGCGAGCGGGATGTAGCCGGTGAAGTCGCCATAGCGCACGTTGGTGAGCGCGGTGGCGCCATTGATGCGGACATCGACAGCGGTCGCGGCAAGGTCATCGCTGAACGGCGCGAAGTGGCCGACAAGGATGCGGGCGTCGGCCAAGGCCAGCGCGGGCGCGAACAGGACAAGGCCAGCAAGACTGGCGGGCAGTAGGGTAGCGATTCGTTTCATGGAGGGTCTCCGTAGCAGCGCGCCGGAATGGGGCGCGCCGAATTTGTACCCGGCAGAACGTGACGCAATGTTGCATAAAAGCTGAAGGCCGGATCAACCCACACGCACCGCGTCTGCACACGCATGAGGGCTTCATCCAGCCGGGATGAAGGCGCCGTGCGCACATCGGGACCAAAGGTGCCGCAGGCGAGACGAGCGGTGAGTTCGAAGGGCTATGGACCCAGCACAACCGTTCGTCGGAAGCTTCAGCGGTCCAAGCGGTTCGCTTCAGGCGGCGCCCTGGGCGTCGGCCGGCCCGGGCTGGATCGCGGTCGGGAAGCGTACGCGCGCGCAGGTGCCTTTGCCGGCTTCGCTTTCCAGGGTCACCGGCCAACCGAAGCGGGCCGATAGTCGGCGGACGATGGTCAACCCGACCCCCTGCCCGCCCTCCTTGCGCAGCCCGCCGCGGAAGAAGGGATCGAAGGCTCGGTCCAACTCCTCCGGCGTCATCCCGCAGCCGGTGTCCTGGACACAGACGTGGTCGTCGTGGATCCGCACAACCACGCTGCCCTGATCGGTGTACGCGCAGGCATTGCGGATCAGATTCGAGAGGATCACGCGGAGCACGCGCGGGCTGCCATGCAGTGAGAAGGCCGCGTGCTCCTCGATCCGCAATTCGACCGGCTTCTCGCCCAGCAGCGGCCGTGCTTTCTCGACTTCGTCCGCCACCACCTCGTTGATCACGAAGTCCTCCTCAGGCAGGTCGGCGTCGCCTTCGCGGGCCAGGATCAGGAAGGATTCGATCAGGCCCTCCATGTCGCGCGCCGAACTCAGGATCCGCTTGATCTGGCGTTTGGCGTAAACCGGCAGATCGTCCTCTGCGCCCAGCACATCGCAGGCGATGCGGATGACCGTGAGCGGGCTGCGCAGCTCGTGACTGGCATCGCGGGTGAAGTCCCGCTCGCGCTGCACGAAGGCATCGATGCGCGAGGCGAACTCATGCAGCGCCTGGGCCAGCACCAGCACTTCGCCTTCGACATCCAGCGGAAGCTGTTCCGGCGACAGCGCTTCGAGGTTGGGGTTTTTCGGATCCCAGTGCTGCACCACACCCGCCAGCCAGATCACCGGCGACACCGCGCGTCTGGAGATCCGGTAGGTGGCCCAGGCGATGATGTAGATGACGATCAGCACCAGCACCAGCGGCACCGCACCGAAGAAGAAGGCAAGGGCGTTGACCTGCTCGGCGTCGAACACCAACAGCAGGGTCCCACCCTGCCCTTCCTGCACCAGCACCAGCGAACCACCGCGTTCAGCCGGCAGGCTGTAGTAGCCGGGCGCAAGCCCACGAAGATTCTCCGGCAGCACGGCTTCGCTCTCGCCGGGACGCTGCAGATAGCCCTGCATATTGAAGGTGTCCGGCGGCACCATGCGCTGATCAGCGGCAAGACGCTGCCGGAAATGTTCGGCCTCGTCGGTCAGCGCGCGCTGGATCAGGACATCCTTGAGTACCGCCGAAGCGCCATAGACACCCAGCACGGTGGCGCAGCTGATGGCTGCGATCTGCAGAATGAAGGCCGCCCAGATCTTGCGGCGAAGGCCAGTGGAGATGCGCATTTTTGGTCGGGATTGGGGATTGGGGATTCGCAGCCGACGTCGTTGCGGCTGCAGGGCTGAGCGAGCTTACCGCCGACGATACCGTCTGCAGCGGTGACTGGAGCCGTTGCCCTCCAGCAAGAAAATCGGGCTCCGCGCGCTTCGCGGAGCCCGTGCTTCAGTGGAATGGTCGTTGAGTGAGCGAAGCACCAGGCTTGGGCTCAGCGCGCAGCGGCGCGTACCGCGACGCCGCTCTTTCGAATCCCGAATCCCGAATCACCCATCCCGGCTCTCAATCACCCCACCCGCTGCGCGGGCTCGGTTTCAAGCTCGGCGAGACGGTAACCGGCGCTGTGGATGGTGTGCAGCAGCTGCCGCTCGAAAGGCTTGTCGATGACCTTGCGCAGGTTGTAGAGGTGGCTGCGCAGGGTGTCGGAGTCGGGCAATGCATCGCCCCAGATCTCGCGCTCGATGTCGCGGCGGCTGACTACGCGGGGAGACTCACGCATCAGGATGGTCAGCAGCTTGAGCCCGATCGGCGAAAGCTGGAGATCGCGGCCGGCGCGAGTCAGACGCAGGGTTGCGGTGTCGAGCACCAAGTCACCGACCTTGAGCACTTCGGCACTGACCTGGCGACGGTCACGCCGGATCAGGGCGCGCACGCGGGCTTCCAACTCCTGGATCGCGAATGGCTTGACGAGATAGTCGTCACCGCCCGCCTCGAGCCCACGCACCTTGTCGTCAAGCGTGTCGCGCGCGGTGAGCATCAGCACCGGCGTCGATTTCTTGGCTTCCTGACGCAGGCGGCGGCAGACTTCGAGGCCGTCGAGGCGCGGCAGCATGAGATCGAGAACAACCACGTCGTAGCTGTTCTCGATCGCCAGCCGCAGGCCATCGGCACCGTCGCTGGCATAGTCCACACCGAAGCCCTTGCGCTCCAGGTATTCGCCAACCATTTCCGAGATGTTGCGGTTGTCCTCGATCAGGAGGATCAAGCCTGAGGATTCTTCACGAGACTTCATGACGGCGCTCCGGGGGGTCTGTTTTCACGGACGTGAATTGACCACGGGCCGGGTGAGATGGGCGTGAACCGCTCTTGACACCGCACCCATGAAGTAGGACCAGACGCTCGAGGCTCGTTCTGGCGCTGGAGTGAACCCTTCGGGCTAGTTCGATTCGAGCTCGCGCAAGCCCAGCAGCAGGGGGGCCGCATCGATCGCCCTCAGCCGAAAACCCTCCGCCGCCTGCGCATCCTCCGGGCGGGCCAAGGGCAGCGCATAGACCTGCAGCTGCGCACTGCCGCCGCCGCGTTGACGCGACTCTGCTGAGCGCAGCAGCAACGCCACCGGCGCTGCGGGAGGCGCCGCGCCGCTGGGGTCGGCCGCCGGCGGCACGCTGAGTCGCGTGCGCGCGATCACCCTGCCCTGTGCGTCCAGCCATTCGCCGTCGATCTCGCCGGCGACCGTGCCCTGCTGGGTGATCAACAGCTCAAGGCCATGCTGGGTCCCGCTCGCCACCGCAAAAACCGGGCTCACCGAAGGAAAGCGCGCGGCGCCGAGCGCCTGCCCTTCCGGCACCAGCTGAATCGCCCCGGCAAGCCCGTAGTCGCCGTCGCGCAGCCGCAGCCGGCCCTGCGGCCAGGCGGCACTGTCGGTAATTCCAAGGCCACCGCGACTGCCCTGGAAACGCTGGCCCACCGGGACATTGGCAGCAGTCAGTCCGCGGATGGGCGCTGCCGCCTGCGCGCTCACTCCGGCATGTGGCGGTCCGGGGTCGCGTTGGCGCCTGAGTGCAGCCGCGTCCAGCGGTTCCACTCCCTCTGCGGTCACGGCGGGGCTCAGGTCTGTCGCTTCAAGCCGCAGTTCCGGGACCGCGCGAGGGTCAGGTCGCATGTCCATGCGCAGGCGCCGGCCATAGTGGCTGCGCAGTTCGAGCGCACTGCCATCGGCGCTGAAGGCCAGCCCGGCCAGTGCATCGTCAGCCTCCAATGGCAGTGCGGTTTCCGGCAGCAGCGGTTGTCGCTCGACGAGATCGAGCAGAAGCAAACCGCGCCGGCTGCCCAGTGCGGCGAAACGCCCGTCAGGGGCGAGCGCCGCGTGCTCGCTGAACTCGGACCCGAGATTGGCGAGCTCGATGCGCTGACCCTGCGCATACAGCGCCGGCCGCGGGCCGTGACCGAGCAGACCGTGGGGACCGTGCAGCACCCGCACATGCGCGAACGGCGTGTCGATATGCTCGGTCTGCACCCACGCATCACTGCGCAGCTGCCAGCGTTCCAGCGTCGCCGGCTGCACGACACTGCGCCCCTGGGTGGCCAGCACCACGTGGGCCTCGGCCGGGTCGGACTGAAAGTCGGCGTCAACGATGCGCAGACCTGCCTCACCACCCAGCCGCATCTCGGTGACGCGTGCACTGCCGGTAGTGCCGATTCGCTGCAGCCGATCGCGCTGCCACAGCAGCAGATGTGCACCCGACGCCGAAAGCCGAATTCCAGCGGGCGCGCCTTCTGTGCTGAAGCCCTCGCCCAGCCAGCGCGCGTCGACGGTGTCGAGCAATCGCCAGCGCAGGCGCAACAGCCCCTCAGGCTCGATCCAGCCGACCAGGGCGCGCTCGGCATCGGCTGCGGTGAGCAGAAACTGCGCGCTGGCGGGCAAAGCCAGCTCGCGCAAGCGCGGGCCAGGTGCGTCGCCCGCCACCCACAGCGAGGTGCCGGCCGCCAGCACGGCGCGACGTCCCCGCGCCGCGTACTCAAGCCGATAGGCACTCGTCTCAGGCGCGCTGACTGCAAGCGCCGCCAGAGCGGTGTCGGCAAGGCCGTCTTCCGCAGCGGCAGCACTGGCCTCGCCGGGCTGCAGCGATCCGGGCGCGAGCCCGCTGTGCAGCTGGGGCAAGCGGGAGAGCTTGATCTCGCCATCGTTGCCGTGGCTTGCGATCAGCCCGCGGCCAGCGTCCAGCGCAAACGCCTGGAAGCCGATCACCGGCCCGGTGTGGCGCAGCAACTGCAGTGCGCGCGGCTGCAGCTGACCCTGCACCTCGCTGAGCGACCACAGAGCAATCCGTCCATCGTTGGCAAGCATCCAGCGACCCTCGGGATCGAGTCGTGCCGCACTCAGACCCTGGCCGCCCGCGCGCAGACGGGGACTGGCCCAGCGCAGGCCCTCGAGGTCGAGCACGCGCAGGCTGCCGTCCGCATAGGCCACGCTGAGACGTGGACCGGCAAAGCCCAGATCGACCGCGGCGCCCTCGCCGATCTCATCGAAGCGGTGCAGCTCATCGCGCGCAAGATCAAGCAGGCGCAGGGCACCGCTGCTGCTGCCCAGCGCCAACCAGCGTCCGGCAACATCGCTGTGCCAGCTCAGCAACTCGGAGTCATCCTCGAACGTGAGCGTGCGCAGGGTCGCGCCGCTGCCCGCGTCGAGCAACTCGACTGCGGTCAGACCCGAGCGCACGCAGGCGACTTCGCTCCGCTGCGCGAGCGGCAGGCAGTAGCGCGCGCCGCGCGCGGCCATGAGCGGCCCCAGCGGGCGCCACGGTTGCACGCGCCACAGCTGCATCCGGTCGTCCGAAGAGCGCAGCAGGGCGCGATCGCCATCGACGCTGTAGCTCGCTGCCTCGAAGCGTTCGAAGGTGGCAGGCACGGGCTGCAGGCGACCGCTGGCGAGCTCGACGCGCTGCATGGCGCTGGTGTCGGGGCGTACGACGCCGGAACTGCCGCTGGCGTACAGCAGTGCGTGCGCGCCGTCGGGTGTCGGCAGGATGCGGCCGACATAACTCGGGCCCCAGGGCGTGGGTGGAAACGGCGGAGTCGTCCGCCAGCGTTCGCTGCCGTCTTCGGTATGCAGTGCGCGCAACTCGCCACCGCGCAGGCCCGCAAGCAGCAGCGCCCCGCCTTCGCCGAAGGCCAGAGCACGACCCTCATCGCCCTGCGGCCATACCGACAGGACCCGCGGGGCCTGCCGCATGAGCACGCCGAAACGCAGGCGATCGGCTTCGGCAGCGTCTTCGCGTCCGGCGGCCTCGGCTTCGGCGATGTTGTCGACCAAGGCCGGCACCGCGAGCAGTGGATCGCCGCGCGCCGCGTCGTCGATCAGCGCGGCCCGGCGCGCCTGCCACAGGGTGCTCTGGGCCTGAGCGCGATTGCCTTCCGCAATCCACCACAGCCGCGTGCTTGCTGCGAGGCCCAGCACCAGCGCCAACACCAGCCCCGCCGACAGCGCAGCGCTGCGCGGTTCGCGCCGGGACCAGCCGCGGAGACGCTCGATCGCGCCCTGCCGCCGCACTCCAACCGGACGGCCGTCGATGAAGCGCTGCAGATCGTCCGCCAGGGCTCGCGCGCTCGGGTAGCGCTGTTCGGGCACCGGCTGCAGGCAACGCATACAGACCGCGACCAGATCGGCCGGCAGATCGGGCCGAAGGCTGCGCGGCGGCGCCACCGTCCAATCGAGTACGCGTGCGCCATCGGCACTCACCGGCGCACGCCCACACAGCAGACGATAGAGGATCGCGCCGAGGCCCCAGACGTCAGTGGCAGGCGACAGCGCGCGACCGTCTTCAGCCTGCTCGGGGGCCATGTAACCTGGCGTGCCCACGGCCTGCGCACGCGCTTCGCTGCCGACCCGCTGGGCGAGGCCGAAGTCACTGACCTGCGGCTGCCCGCGCTCGTCCAGCAGGACATTGCCGGGCTTGAGGTCTAGATGCAGCACGCCGACGCCGTGGGCGTACTCGATAGCCTCGGCCACACTGCGCAGCAGGCGTGCGACCGATTTCGAGTCCAGCGCCATCTGCGCGCGCGACCAGTCCTGCAGGGTCGGTCCGCGCACGAGTCCCATCGAGAAGTAGTACAGATGGTCGAGACTGCCGATCTCGAAGACAGGCACGATGTTCGGATGCTGCAGCCGTCCGGCATGCCTGGCCTCACTGCGGAAGGCACTGATCAGCTCTTCGCCGAACGCGGCGTCGACGCCGATCAGCTTGAGCGCGACCTCGCGCTCCAGGCTGAGCTGGCGCGCTCGATAGACCGCTCCCATGCCTCCCACGCCCAGGCGTTCGACCAGTTCGTAGTCTCCGAAACGGCGCTGGTTCGCATCCGAGAGATCAATGTCCTGGGCTCGCCGCATGCGCACCCAGTGGCTGACCGCCCGGGTCGGCGCGTCCAGCTCCGGGTCTGCCGCGGGATCCCCCGATGGGCTCATGCGCTGGCAGCGAACACGTACACACCGCCGTTGTCGCTGCCAGCGGCGACCGTGCTGCCGTCGGCGGACAGCTGGATCGGCCAGCTCATGTCGGAGGTCGGAAAGCTCCAGACCAGGGCACCGGTGCTGCCGTCGAACAGGTAGAAGGCGCCCGGAGTGCCGTCCGGGTGGCCGTCGGCGAGACCCAGCCACTGGCCAGCCGCATCGAAGCTGACCGAGTTCGGCGAATGCGCGGTGCTGGCGCTCCACAGCAGCGAAGCCTCGGTCTGCGCATTGAGAAACACCGACACGCTGCCGCCGCCGGTCGCGGCGACATTGCCGGCGACCGCGACGCGCGTGCCGTCAGCGCTGCAGGCAACACCGTAGATCGTACTGGCGCCGCCGCCGATTGGGGCGCTCCAGCTGGGGCCACCGAGACTGCCGGCAAGCAGTGCCGGCACGTCGAGGGCGTATAGCACCCCAGTGTTGGCGCCGGCGTAGGCCCAACGTCCGTCGGCCGAAAGCGCAGCGAAATGCAGATAGGCCGAGCCCGGAATCTGCCAGCGCACGGCCGTGCCCGCGCTGCCATCGCTGATCGGAAACAGGATGATCTCGCCGTGATAACTGGCGACGAGGCCGATCGCTGCGTCCGCGGACAGCGCGGTCACGAGCGCGGTGTCGCCGCTGCCGCTCAGCGGGATCAAGACCGGAGGCGTGGCGAAATCGCCGTTGGGATCACGGGTGAACAGATAGCCCTGGTCGGCACCGGCCAGCAGCATGCGCGCGTTCGGATCCAGGGCGACCACGTTGCCGCGCCCGGGCAGCGCGAACTGCAGCAGGTTTGCCCCGGTCTCGACTGCGAATGCGGACACGAAGCCGGCGAAGTCGGGGCTGCCGCTGCGCCAGCCGGTGCTGGCGACGATCGCACCTTCGGCATCGCTGGCAACCCAGTACACCCCCTGCCAGCCGTCGAACTCCGCGGCCATCAACGGGTTGCCGCTGCGATCCCAGACATAGGTGCCGAAGCGCCCGTACTGGCTGGGGGCGGCGCCTGCATCCAAAGCGCTCGCGGAGGCGGCGTGCACGCGCGGCGCCAGTTTGGCCTCCTTGGCGGCAGGGTGGACCTCGGTGGTGCTGCTGCCATAGTCGTGGAAAAACGTCCCGGCAACGATGCGATCGCCGTCAGCGCTGATCGCCACCGAGTTGATGAAGAAGCCGGCGTGTGGGGTCGCGGTCCAAAGCGGCGTAGCGGTGCTCATGGGCGAGGGCTGGGTACACGCCGCGGACTGCGGCCCACGGATGCTGACACAGTCATCAATGCGCACGCACGGCCCGGGGCCCGGGTGTCCGGCGCGGCGCCGAGGGTCCGCTCGGGTGGTCTGTCCCGAACCGCCGCAAACGCAAACGCCCCGGCGAGCCGGGGCGTTTGCTTTTGCGGGCGAAGCGCGCGGATGCGATCAGTCGATGCTGAGCGCGCCGCGGGTGCGGTCCCGGCGACGGTCGTCGGCCGCGTCGAACTCGCGCATGCAGCGGTCCTGCTTGACCATCACGCACTCGAGGTAGTCGGTGATCATCACCAGTGCACCGCGGATGGCCTTGCCGGCCGGTGTGTTGTTCTCGTTGGCCAGCGCGCCGCCAAACCCGCCGCGGTAGAGACCGACGCTCATGCCACCGCTCTTGGCTTCGCCCTCGATGGTGCGGACGAACTCGATCTCACCGGTTTCGCTGTTGACCACGCGCAGATCGACCGCGACGTAGGCCTTGCTCGACTTGCCGCCAACCGAGACGCCGCGGAAGCTGATGCCGCCGCCCGTGCTGGAGGTCTCCTCCTCGTAGCTGGTAACGGTCCCCATGATCAGATACTGGGCACCGGTCAGCTGGCCGATTCGCGCGCCCTGCCCCGGCGCCATCCGACCGGACGCCGCGAGATTCTGCTCCTGCAGGACCGACTCCAGGCGCGAACGCTCGACAACGCTGAAGGCGCGTGTGGCGACCAGCTCGTTGGAAAGCATGCCCGACAGCTCCCAGCCCACGCCGCCGCTCCACCAGCCTGCGCCCGACTCGTTCTTGAACTCGGCCACCGCCACGGTGATCCGCTCGCCACGCTGCGCCTGCGCCGCCTGCATGCCCATCAGCGTCGCCACCACCAGAACGCAGGCCACCATCGACTTGATCATCGTCTGTACTCCCTGTTGAAACCCCAAAGGTGCCGCCCCGACGTGGAGCGTCCCACCCGAAAACCCCCGTGAAAGCCTACGCCTTCGCGATGGACTCAGACACCAGTAACGAAGCTGGACGCAAAAACAGGCCATCGGACCTTCAGTCGATGCCGTTTCCGTTCAGAAGCGCGGGCAGGGATCACAGAATCCGGAAGCGGTCGGCGTCGAGCTGGGCCGGAAACCGCTGTCGATGCGCGGACAGCGCGGCGGCATCCAAGCACGTGGTCGCCACCTGCGTCAGGGCGCCGAACTCGATCAGCGGCTGCCCCAAGGCATCGAGCGCGACGCTGTCGCCGGCATAGGGAATCGCGTTGCCGTCCACACCCGAGCGATTGACCCCGATCACACAGGCCAGATTCTCGATGGCGCGTGCGCGCAGAAGGGTCTGCCACGCGTAGCGACGCGCCGCTGGCCAGTTCGCGACCCAGAGAATCAGGTCGTAGTCGAAGCGACCGGCCGCATCGTCAAACACATTGCGGGCGAACACGGGAAAGCGGAGGTCGTAGCAGACCTGCGGACAGATCCGCCAACCGCGCCAGTCGACCACCAGCCTAGGGCCACCGGCGGCATAGCGCTCATGCTCGAGCGCCATGCGAAACAGGTGGCGCTTGTCGTAGTGCGCGAGCGCGCCGTCAGGGGTCGCCAACAGCAGACGGTTGAAGACCTTGTCACCGTCACGGATCACCATCGAGCCGGTGACTGCAGCACCCACCTCACTGGCAAGCTCGCGCAGCCAGGCAACGCTGGGGCCGTCCATGGTCTCGGCGTCCCCGATCGCTTCGTTGGAGAAACCCGAAGTGAAGGTCTCGGGCAGAACGACCAGGTCGGTCTGTCCGGCGAGTGGCCTCACCAGATCGCCATAAAGGCGGCGGTTGGCCGTGGCGTCGTGCCATACCGTGGCCGCCTGTACCAGCGAAACGCGGAGGTCCTGAGGGGAAAGCGGCAAGGCGCTCATGCCTCAGACCCGCGCCAGCCGCTCGACCGCCGCCGCCATGGTGGCCTCGGTCTTGGCGAAACAGAGGCGGACCACGCGCTGAACCGATGGCGGTGCGGCGTAGAACGGTGACAGCGGAATCGCGGTGACGCCCTTCTCGACGGTCAGCCAACGGCAGAAGGCCAGATCGTCCGTGTCCGAGATCAGCGAATAGTCCACCAGCTGGAAGTAGCCGCCGGGCACCGCCAGACAACGAAAGCGCGTCGAGGCCAGCTGGGCGCGGAAGGCGTCGCGCTTGGCCTGATAGAAGTCGGGCAGTTCAAGATGGTGCTCGGGATGGTGCTCAAGCATCTCCGCAAGCGCCCACTGCGCAGGCCCGAAGCTGCAGAAGGTCAGGTACTGGTGGACCTTGCGGAACTCAGCCGTGAGCGCCGCCGGCGCCACCGCGTAGCCGAGCTTCCAGCCGGTGCAGTGGTAGGTTTTGCCGAAGCTCGACACCACAAAGCTGCGCGCCGCGAGCTCGGGATGACGCAGCACGCTCATGTGCGGCGCGCCGTCGAACACGATGTGCTCGTAGACCTCGTCGGAGAGCACGAAGATGCCGGTGTCGCGAACGATATCGGCGAGCGCATCAAGATCGGACTGTGCGAACACCGCACCCGAGGGGTTGTGCGGAGAGTTGACCAGGATCATCCGGGTCTTCGGCGTCACCGCATCGCGCACGCGCTGCCAGTCGACGCTGAAGTCACCGGGATTGAGGGGAATGTGCACCGCCACGCCGCCGGCGAGATCCACCGCCGGCTCGTAGCAGTCGTAGCAGGGGTCGAGCAGGATGACTTCCTCGCCCGCACGTACCACCGCGTGGATGGCCGCGAAGATAGCCTCGGTGGCGCCGCTGGTGACGGTGATCTCGCGCTCCGCATCGATCCTAGCGCCATAGAGCGCCAACGTCTTCGCAGCGATCTGTTCGCGCAGCGGGGCGACCCCATGCATTGGCGCGTATTGGTTGCGGCCTGCACGCATGGCGCGAATCAGCGCGTCCTGCAGGAACGCCGGCGTCTCGAAGTCCGGGAAGCCCTGCCCCAGGTTGACCGCACCGTGCTGGGCGGCCAGCTGTGACATCACGGTAAAGATGGTGGTGCCGACCTTGGGCAGCTTGGTTTCGATCTGCATGGCGCACTCGGGTTCCGGTTCAGAGGCGCGAAAGGGTAGCCGAATCCGCCGCGCCTTCGCGTTCCGGCAGCCCCCCGACCGGGGCGCAGGGCCTCAGGGCGGACACCCCACGGCACTGGACAGCCGGTTCAGTGGATGGCTGCGCACCCAGCTGCCCGACAGCGGCGCGACGAATTCGAGTGCCGTGTCGACGCGCACTGGCTGCGTGCCCTGGTACACCACCTGAAGCGCACCCACCGCTTGCGATTGCACGGGCGAATAGGCACACAGCGGGCAATTGCCCCGCAGCTGCCGCAGTTCCATGCTGCCGGCGCCAAAGGGACTCCCCGATCCCAGCACCCAACGCGGCCAGCCGCGTCCGTCGTAAAGGAAGCTCGCGACCACTTCAAGCTCCGCGGAGACGTCGAGGCTGTAGCCGAAACCGGAATTGCTGGCGTCATACCAAAGGCCGTTCAGGTCAAGCGTCTGGTCTTGCGGACCCGTGCAAGCATCGCGGCCGAGCCAGCGCAACGGTTCGCTCCCGAACTGGCCGTCGAGCTCGTACGCGAACTGCATGCTCTGGTCTGTGATCTGCGCGATCACTACCCTGCCAACCTCGACGGCGCGGGCCGTGCTGCCATTCCAGATCATCCGCAGGAGCGGGGCTGACCAGCGTGCGCTCTCCCCTTGGGCTGCCGGAGCGGACCCGATGTACCAGGTCGGCGTGCCGTCTTCGAGATAGCTGTACCAGACGAAGCCCAGATTCGTGCCGAAGCGGAAAAGGAACAGACCGGAGCCGCTGCGCTCCGGGTTGTACCAGGCGCCGAAGCGGGGCTCGGTCAGCGGCCGAGCCTCCAGACGGAGGTTGATCGAGGTGGCGGTGGTTTCAGTTCCGACGTTGCGGACAATCGCCCAAAGTCGCCCCGGGCTCAGCAGGCTGGAGGGCACTTCGGTCGTGGCCGGGTTTCCACTGCTTCCGTCCGCGACGACTGCCAGGTTCGCGGGCGGGATTGCGGAAGGCATGCTGGGCGCAGGGTCGCGCGCGACGTCGATGCGAACATTGCTGCCGCCATTCGCACGCAGCACCAGGCGCCGCGTCTGGCTGGGAACATCGATGAAAAAGGCGGTCCGCGCCTCACCGGGGCCAAGCCTGATGGGCACATCCTGACCCTCCAGAAGCGGCCTCGGAACGGGCGCGGAGGCATCTCGGGCAAGGCTCACCGGAATGCGAGCGAACGGCTCTGCGCCGGCACGCGAGCGCAGACTCAGCAGAAACGCACGGCGCTCGGCGCGCAGCCACGCCGGGTCGTTCCAGGAAAGTCGCAAAGGAAAGCTCGCGCCCGCGGAAATCGCCGAGGGCGATGTCGCCACGACATCGCGCCGGCCGGAGGGCTGCGGATCCAGAAGCGAGGCGCGAAGCTCCAGCTGGGCCGCACCCTGACCCGAACCGGATTCATTGCGTGCCATCACCCAGACCCGGTTGACGCTGCCCGTCTGCAGGAGATCCTGCTCACAGCGGGGGGCCGTGGACCGGGACACACAGATCTGCTCGCTTTCATCCGGCCGACCATTGCTGTTGTAGTCGATGCCGACATACAGGCCGAGCGACGACGCGCCAGGGGCGGAAAGCTCGGAGCTCAGACGGAAGCGTCGCGGCGCAGAGGACGTCGCCGCCGGCAGATCGAGCGCAATAAAGAAGGCACCCGACTGGACATTGGCGTACGCATTTTCTGTCGCAGGGCTGGAGACAAGCCTTCGGGACTCGACCACGACCGGCGCCAGCGCGCCGGCCTCGACCGTCAGGTCCGTCAGCGCTGCGAGACCTGACAAGGTCAGCACGCGCAGACCTGCATCGGCGACGGCACCCAGATCCAATCGCTGTGGCAACTCGCCGGGATCGGCGTAGACGGCCAAGGGCAGACGGAGCTCACCGGGGGCGTCGACGCGAACCAGCGTCAGCTCGCCGTCGAGCCACTGGCCGATGTCCGCACCACGGCTGAGATCGACGCTGACCTCGAGGCGTTGAGTCGCGCCTGCGGCGAGTTCAAAGCTCGTCGGCCGCACTTCGGCAATGCCACCGGGCAGGCGCACGCGCGCGCTCCATCGACCGCCTCCGGCGACATCACGCACGGTGCGCGCCAGGCTGCAGGTTCCGCGGCAGCGCTCATGCAACAGACCAGGCAGGTTCAGCTGGCGCGGCGCACCGCCGTTCGCGGGGCGCGCCGCGCGGAAGTCCGCACCAGAGGCCCGCAGCACCAGAGCCGCGCGCGCCGCGGCAGCCACGTCAAGCCCGCCGGCTCCAATGTCGATACGCCGCGCCGGGGTCACCGCGTCTTCCGAAACAAGCCCCGACCGGGCACTCAGCATCAGGGCCGACTGGATCTCATCGACCCGCCATTCGGGCCGCAGCGCGCGCAACAAGGCGGCGGCCCCAGCCACGTGCGGCGCTGCCATCGAAGTCCCGGTCAAGGTGCGTGCGCCGACGCCGGTGGGGGCGGCCGCGAGAATGCTTGAGCCGGGCGCCGCGATCGACGGCAGCATGACGCCGCCATAGTCGATAGGACCTCGCCCGCTGCTGGCGACCAGCCGGTCGCCCAGCGAGGGATCCTGAATCAGACGCGTACCTTCGATCCGAGCCTGCTCGCCGCCGGCGAACAGCCAGGCCTTCAGCTGTTCGCCTGCCCGGTAGCCCAGATGCGTGGAGGGCACCGAATGCGCATCCGCCGCAATGCTGTCGCCGTCTCCGACGGTGTTCAACAGAATCATTCCGCCGCCGCCGGCGCGCCGTACGTTGTCACTCTTGGCCAAGCGTGCCTGCGTCCCACGCAGGCACACCACGATCTCGCCGTTGAAGCGGTTGGGAGTGTCGGCCCAGGGATTGCTGCTGCCATCGGGCGCACCATCGCCCCCAAGCCCAAGGCCGGAACCCACACCGCAAGCGGGGAAATCGCTGGGGAAAACGATGCGAGCGGGTCCATAGCCAGCGGTGCTGCTCGCCCCGAGCAAGCTTCCCCCCCCAGGAGGCACGGCCTGACCACCACTGAAGTCCAGCAACCGGCTGCCGATGCTGCGGTCGTGGGTGATGTTGGCCACGCTGATCACCCACGGCGAATTGCCTGGGGAGGAGACCGTTCCCTGTGCCGGCCCGTCGTTGCCGGCCGCCACGATCGGAACGATGCCGGCCTCGCGCGCTGCCAGAAGGGCCAGGGCATCGCTGCTCGTCCAAGGGTCGCGCGGATCGCCCCCGATCGAGTAATTGATGATGTCGACGCCATCAGCGACAGCGGCGTTGATCGCGGCCAGCAACCAGCTGCCCAAGCACTTCGCTTCGACTTCGCACGCCTTGTACGACACCAGATGGGCATGCGGCGCCACGCCGGAAATCTCCCGCTCGACTGGCTGGCCGGCAACGCTGACGCTCACGCGCAGGAAGTTGCCGACCGCGGTCCCCGCCACATGCGAGCCATGTCCGTCGACGTCGAGCCCGTTGTCCGCCTCGCGACTGCTGCCGCCGGTGCTGAAGTCGCGCAGCGCGACCAGCTTGCCGTTGCAGGGGGGGCTGGTGGGACTGGCGCACAGCGAGGGCGGCAGACTGCGGCTGAAGCTGTGGATGTGCCGGTCGACCGGACCCTGGCCTGCGAAGGAGGGATGCGCGGCATTCAGGCCCGTGTCAATCACGCCAACCACGACCCCCGCACCGCGCGTCGGAACGCCTGCGGCGCCCGACCACAGGGCAGGCGCGCCCACCCAGGCGGGGCCGGCATCGCTCATGGGCGCTCGCACGAAATCGGGCTCGACTCGACTCACACCGGGCAAAGCCGCCAAGCGCTCCGCCTCGACCGCGCTCAAGTGCAGTACCACCGCGTTCAGAACGAGGTCGAGCGTCAACTCGGGCTTGAGCGCACGCCCCAGCTTGGCGGCGGCGCGCTGCTGGAAGTCGGCCTGCTCCCCCGCGAGGTGCAGTCGATAGGCCTTCACCGCCGAAGTCGAAACGTCCAGTCGCGGCACGCCTGCGGTCTTGGGGTGCGTCGGGACGAGGCCCCGCTTGGCCGGATCCGCCGAATCGGCAAAGCCTTCGAACAGGGCGGCGGGCGGGGACTCCAGGTGAACGATGTAGCGGCCGTCCGCGGCGGTATCGACGGCTGCAGGCGACGCCGACGACGCCAATGCAGTGGCGAAGGCAAACGGGATCAGGCAAAGCGATCTGAGCAGGGCCATGGCGGCAGGGGCGCGAAGCGCGCTCGTGGAAACAGTGGGCGGAGTGTAACTAGCGGATGGAAAAGCGAAAGTGTTGATCTGTAGCGAATCTGTAGCCGCTGCAGGCATCAGGACGCACTGCCCCCGCCGCTACCGCCACCCCTCGCCGCCACCCCCGACCTGAAACCGGGTTTCCCTCATGAAATCAGCATGTTGAGAAAGCAAAGCTTGCGATCGCCAGGGTCAACACAGGCTGCGCACCTGTACGAGCCGCGCTCAGCCCTCTTGCTCGAACACGTAGACCGTCGCTGGCGGCACGTTCCACAGTGCGACTCCAGCGCGCTTCACCCGCAGGCCCAGGGCACGCTGCACATCTCGGCCCACGGGGCACGTGGGGCCGTAGGTGAACTGGATGAAGCGCCCGCCAGGACGCATGCACGAGAAGGCAGCGGCGACGATCGCCTGCTGGGTGCTACGACTCATCGAAAGAAGGCCCAGACCCGAGACCACGGCGTCGGCGGGGCCGCCTGCGGCAAAGCCGCAGTTGTCTGCCAGCACCGTCAACTCGCGGGCATCGCCGCAGGCGACGTGCGCCCCGGGAAAGCGCTGGGTCAGATGCTGGTGCAGCTCCTCATTCAGCTCGACCACCATGAGCTCCGAATCGCTTATGCCATGGGCGAGCAGGGCTGCCGTGAATACGCCTGTGCCACCGCCCAGCTCGATGACGCGCTGCGCGCCAGCCGGCAGCTCGGCCAACATCAGCCGTGCGAGCTGCGCGCCCGAGGGCGAGATCGCCGCTGTCGCCAGAGGGTTCCGCAGCCACTGCCGGAAAAAGGTCCAGTGATCAGTGCGGCCGGGGCCACGTAAGGGTGAACGGCGCTGATGGGACATCGATCTCCTCCCGGATCGGTGCGGCCGCCCCATCCCTGGGGCGCGTCGGACCCCGAGTATGACGGATCGATGAAGGCTGCGGCCACGACGCGGCCGCATTCGCTCCAGAGCCGCGGTGGCCTCCCGCGCAGCCGCAGGCGCAAGCCGCGGACGCCGCGGCGACCGGCGCAGACGAAGCTCGCTGCGATTTCCGTCAGCGGATCCAGAACGCCCGGTGGATCTTCAGGTCACGGGCGAAGTCAGGTGGCACGGAGGTCGCACCGATCTCCTCGACCTGGAAGTCGGCCTCGATCCCGGCATCCATCCGGAAGCGGCGGAAGTTGTTGGAGAACAGCAGCTGACCGCCGGGCGCGAGGCGATCCATGCACAGGCGGATCAGACGGGCGTGGTCGCGCTGCATGTCGAAGTCAGCTGCACGCGCCGAATTCGAGAAAGTGGGTGGATCGCAGAAGATCAGCTCGAAGCGCTCGCGGTTCTGACCAAGCCATGCCAGAACATCGGCCTGGATCAGCCGATGGCGCTCGCCGGTGAAACCGTTCAGGGCGAGATTGCGCGCCGCCCATTC
>JBIJCA010000022.1:0-26319 GCA_044344935.1 Aquimonas sp.
GCTGGTGGTAGAGGCCGCGCCGCCGGCCGCCGCGTGCACGCTGGCCACGCCGGTGTAGCAGAACAGGTTGAGAAGGCGCTTGCCGCGCGCGTGCTCGCGCAGCATCCGCCGCGCCGGGCGATGGTCCAGAAACAGGCCGGTGTCGAGGTAATCGAACAGATTGACCTGCAGCGTCAGACCGTCCTCGGCGACGGGCAACCATTGGCCGCGTGCGTCCTGCTTCTGGTACCGCGCGGCGCGCGTCTGCGGTGCGCGTGTTTTCAAGGCAACGCGCGCGCGCGGCAATTCGAACACCGCCATCGCTGCCTGCAGCAGTTCGGACAATCGCCGGCGCGTGGTCTCTTCCGGGATGTCGCGCGGGGCCTGGTATTCCTGCACGTGCAGCCACACGCCCTGATCTTCAGCGGGCGCGCTGTCGAGCGCCACGTAGACATCGATCGCGGCGGAATACTCGGGCAGGTCGGCGTCGTAGGCGCGGTAGCAGCTGACACCCTCGCGCTGCAGCCAGGGCTTCAGCTTCTTCAGGTTCTTGCGCAGACGGTTGGCCACCATCTCGGCGCCCGACGACAGCTCTTTCGGCTGCAGCGGAGCGCGCTCGGGTTGCTCGGCGACCGCCGGAAAGCGCAACAGCGAACAGGCGATCAATCCGTTGTACAGCGCGTAGCGCTTTTCGGCGCGCAGGCCGATGGCCTGACCGGGGGCTGCATCGGCAACGATGAAACCGGCCGCCCAGGCGCGACAGGGCCCACGCAGCAGGGCCCCAAGCGCGCGGTACAGCGCAGGATCGGCGGCCAGACGCTCGTCGTAAGGCGGATTGCTCACCACCAGGCCGGTCGGCGCCGGCGCCTCGCTGATCGATTCCAGCGGACGCACGTCGAAGCGCATGAAGGCGGAAACGCCGGCAACCGAGGCGTTGGCGCGCGCCGCTTCGATCACCCGGCGATCGGCATCCGAGCCGAAGAAGCGCAGCGTGAGCTTTTCCCGACCGGTGCGCGCACGCTCACGCGCCTCATCGAGCAGCCCCTGCCAGAGCGCGCCGTCGAAGCCGAGCCAGCCGACAAAGCCGAAGTAGTCGCGCTCCAGGCCCGGCGCGATGTCGGCGGCCATGCGCGCGCCTTCAATCAGCAGGGTGCCGCTGCCGCACAGCGGATCGAACAGGGCGGCATCAGAGTGCATGCGCTGCGGCCAGCCGGCGCGGATCAGCACCGCGCAGGCGAGGTTCTCCTTGATCGGAGCCGCGCCCTGCTCCAGCCGCCAGCCGCGCCGGTGCAGTGCGTCGCCCGACAAGTCGATCGAAACGGTGGCGCGATCGCGCTTGAGGTGCAGGTTGATGCGGACATCCGGCTGGTCGGTATCCACCGAAGGCCGCTGGCCGCTGGCCTGGCGGAACTGGTCGACAATCGCGTCCTTGGTCTTCTGCTCGGCGTAGCGTCCATGCTTCAACTGCGACTGCACCAGACTGGCATCGACCGCGAGCGTGCCGTCTGCGCGCAGATGGCGGCTCCAGTCGATCGCCTGGACGCCGGCGTACAGCGCCTCCTCGTCGGCACAGGCGAACTCCGCGATCGGCAGCAGGATGCGGCTGGCCAGTCGCGACCACAGGCAGGCGCGATAGGCGATCTCGGCCGGCCCTTCAAAATGCACGCCGGCCAGGGCCTCGCGCACACCCTCGCCACCCAGTGCTTTCAGCTCGTCGACCAGCAGGTATTCGAGCCCCTTGGGGCAGGTCGCGAAGTAGCGCCGGCTATCGGTCGCGTTCAAGACAGGCGCTCCAGGAATCGCGCGAAAGCCTGTGCGCCGTAGTCGACATGATCGGCAAGGCGGTGACTGTCATCGACCAGGGTCAATTCATCGCAGCGCGTGGAGGCCCATGCGAAGACCTCTGACGCGGGAATCAGTTCATCGCGCCAGCCGTGCAGGATCGAGGTCGGTACGCGCGCCGCGTCAAGCTGCCGGTAACCCTCGATGCGCACCGGCGGCGCCAGCAGAAACAGGCCGCTCACTGCGACCTCCAGCGACGCGAGCGCGGAGATGAAGGCGCCCATGCTGGAGCCCGCGAGCACCAGCGGGCCGCGCCGCTCGACCGCGGCGATGCGGCAGCGATCGACCAGCCGACACAGACGATCGGCAACGCGGGCAACGTCGCGCGTCGCATCAAGATCAAGGTAATCCGGTCGCTCGCTGGTCCAACCCAGCGCCTCCGCAGCAGCGGCCAGCGCAGTGACCTTGGTGGCCTGCGGGCCGCTCTCCAGCCCATGCGAGAGGATGACGTGGCCGCGAGGGCTCATGCGGTGTCCAGCGCCCTGCGGCGGGCGTTCAAAACGGGCGCGGATGGTAGCATGCAGGCCGCTTCAGCTCTTTCGGACCATGGTCCGGCAAGGCCTCCGATGACGCCCGATCTGCCCCCGTTTGATCCCGCCTGGCATGTCGCTCCGCTCGCCTATGTCGAGAAGCTCGAGGCACGCCCCATCGAGACTGTGGAGCTGGTGGTCATCCATTGCACCGAGCTGCCCGATCTTGCCGAGGCGCGCGTCGCGGGCGAGCGCGTGCTCTACCCCAGCGGCACCGGCAACAGCGGCCACTTCTACATCGATCGCGACGGTCAGGTGCATATCTGGGTGCCGCTGGATCGCATCGCCCATCACGTCCGCGGCCACAACGCGCACTCGGTCGGCATCGAACTGGTCAATCGTGGCCGCTTTCCGGATTGGCTGGCCAGCGGAAGTCAGCAGATGGACGAGCCCTATCCGCCGGCTCAGATCGCCGCGCTGCGCGCGCTGCTGCGCGAGCTGCACGCGCGCCTGCCCAACCTGCGCGAGATCGCCGGCCACGAGGATCTCGACACGGAGCAGGTGCCGGCCAGCGATGACCCGGGCCGGATGGTCTTCCGCAAGCGCGATCCGGGGCCTCTTTTTCCGTGGAGCGAGGTGCTCGCCGACCTGCCGCTCACGCGAGTCGCCGCACCTGCAAGCGGCGACTGAATCGGAGCTCGACAGACGGGGCCGTATACTTCCCGGCCTCTCTGCACGCAGCCCGCCCCATGCACCCACTGGTTTCGGAACTGATCGATCTGCTCCGACTGGAGCGACTTGAAGTCAATCTGTTCCGCGGCGAAAGCCGCGACATCGGCACGCGCCGCGTGTTTGGTGGCCAGGTCCTGGGGCAGGCGATGTCGGCTGCGCAACAGACGGTCACTGCGGATCGCGCCCTGCACTCGCTGCACGCCTATTTCCTGCGCGCGGGCGATGTCGAGCACCCGATCGTCTACCAGGTCGAGAACTCGCGTGATGGCGGCAGCTTCTCGGTGCGTCGGGTCACCGCGATCCAGCACGGTCAGCCGATCTTCGTCGCCTCGGCCAGCTTCCACCGGCCCGAGAACGGAATGAGCCATCAGATCTCGGCACCCGACGTACCCAAGCCCGAGGACATTGACCCGCCCTCGCCGCTCTCGCCGGAGGCCCTGGCAGAGCTGCCGGCGATCACCCAGCGCTGGCTGACGCGCAGCGGCCCCTTCGAGTTCCGTTCGGTCTACCCGCGTGACGAGTTGCACCCGGCAAAGCGCCCACCTCACAACCAGGTGTGGGTTCGCCTGATCGACGGCATTCCGGACGATCCGATCCTCCACCGCAGCCTGCTGGCCTATGTGTCCGACTTCCACCTGATCGGCACCAGCACCTTCCCGCATGGACTGTCCTACTTGTCGCGCGACATGCACATGGCCAGCCTCGATCATGCGATGTGGTTCCATCGCCCATTCCGGGTTGACGAGTGGCTGCTGTATTCCTGCGACAGCCCGAGCGCACATGCCGCACGCGGGCTCGCGCGCGGCAGTTTCTACACGCGCAGCGGCGTACTGGTGGCCTCGACCGCCCAGGAAGGGCTCATCCGACTCGTCGAAAAGGAGGCCTGATCCATGAGACAGATTTTCCGCTCCCGCCGCCTCGAGAACGTCGAGGGCGTTGCGCGACTGCTCGCGGAACACGGTATAGAGACGTATACCAGCCAACCTCGCTCCTACAAGGGCAGCCGCCGCAGGAGCTTCAGCTTCAGCGACAGCAGCGCAGTCGAGTCCGCGCTCTGGATCGTTAACGGCAACGACATAACGCGCGCGCGACAGGTCATGGCCGACGCGGGCCTGCTAGAAACTGAGCGCAGAGAGTCAGGATTTGACCTTGGAGGTCAGCACGCCCCGCCGACTCTTGCAAAGAAAAGTGTCTCAACGGCCAGCAAAGTGCGCCGGGCACTGCTCTTCTTGGTGGCGGCTCTGGCCGCACTGAACTTCGTTCGCTGGATGCTGGCAGACGGCTGAGGCGTCGCCGCAGGCGCGTCACCCGAGAATCCGAAGGCGCGGCATCTTCGCCCGCGTGGCGTGTGCGCAACGAAAAACGGGGCGGCGTCCCCACGGACCTCCGCCCCGTTCATTTCTTGCTGCGAGCTCTCACGTGTCGGTAGACACGAAGGGCAGACGCACGATCAGGCCACCGGCAACGGTGCGATCTTGGACAAGAGCTTGAGCAAGGTCTGCCGATCGCGCGGACCCAGCACTTCGAACACCTTGTCGTCCGATGCCTTGGCGACATCAACCAGCTTCTCAAGCGCCTTCAGGCCGCGAGGCGTGGCAACCAGGCTGTGCGCCCGGCGATCACCCGGCATGGGGCGACGCTTGACCTGGCCGCGATTCTCGAGTTCGTCAACGAGCACGACCGCACCGGAACGGGCGATGCCCAGCGCGCGCGCCAGGTCGACCAGCTTCAGGCCGGGGCGCTCGGCCACCACCATCAGGGCCATCATGCGGGTGGGAGTGCTGTCGTGCGCATTCAGCTGCGCAGCCAGAGCTTCCGAAGCCGCCGATTCAGCGCGACGCAGTGAGAGACCGATCAGATCGTCGAGACGGGAGGTACCGGCGGGCATTTCGCCTGCCTGCAGTTCAGCGGCTTCGTTGGCCGCGGCTTCAGCTTTTCGCTTGCTCATTGTTTTCACCGATGGGTTGAGGCACTGAGGCGATCCCTTCGTCCTCTTTCCGGACTTTTTTCGCTGCCGTCAAGGTTTTGACCCGAAATCGCCTTGGGGACCGAACATGCACATTCCGTTCCATATCAGCCGCAGGTCTCCAGACGCAACGGAACTCTGCGAAGGAAGGGCAATGCGTGGCACTGCGACCGCAGCTTCACCACACTGTTCAATACGAGAAAAGAATCAGAAAAGCGTCATTCAGCTGGCGAGGGCAGGCCAGCTCGAAAGGCCGGCCACGCGCCTGCTCTCCGCGGGCGACAATAGCGCGCAGCGCGGCACGGCGTTTGCAATGCGAAACTCCAGAGAACGTTTCCTGCCCAACTTGCCAGCACAAGCGGTGCGGCCCAGGATGTCGGATGTCACACGACCCGACGTGCCTCGTCAGCGCACCGGCGTTTCCCACACGAACACACCGCATGAACACTGAAACACTTGACGTGGTCGTCTCCGAGCACCTGCCGCGGGCACAGAATGGTGACCGCGCCGCCTTCGGACGCATCGTCGCCGCCAGCCAGAATTCGATCACCGCGATTGCACTGGCGATCGTGCGCGACGTGCCCACGAGCCAGGACATCGCCCAGGACGCTTTCATCAACGCCTGGAACAACCTGCCACAGCTTCGCAATACCGGCAGCTTTCTGCCTTGGCTGCGTCAGATCACCCGCAATCTGGCCCGCGATCACCTGCGTCGGCGAGCCAGCGAGAAGCGCTATGGCGGGGACATGGACGACATCCTCGCCGTGGTCGCCGACCCGACGCCGGACGCGCCCGAGCTGCTCTCGCGACAGCACGAAGAGCAGATTGTTGCTGAACTGATCGACGAGCTGCCCGAAGAAACCCGCGAGATCCTGCTGATCTACTACCGCGAAGGCCAGAGTTCAAAACAGGTCGCGCAGCTGCTGGGCATGCAGGACGCCGCCGTTCGGAAGCGACTCCAGCGCGCCCGCGACTCGCTGCGGGCGGACATGCTCAAGCGAATCGGCGAGTTCGCTCTGAGCACGGCGCCCGGTGTTGCCTTCACCGCGCTCGTGGTGGGTGGGCTGTCGCTGGCGCCGGGCGCTGCGATCGCGGCCACTGCCGGGGGCCTGTTCGCCAGCAAGAAAATGGGGCTCGCCGCGGGCGGCGGCGGCAAGGGTCTCAGCCACCTGGTGTCGGGCGGCGCCGCCGCCGGCCGCGGCGCCAGCAAGATTCTGCTCGGCGCCGCCGGCGCAGCGCTGTTCGCCCTGGTCGCTGGCATCGCCGGCGTGGTGCTGGGGGTACGCCGCTATTGGATCACCTCGATCGACGAAGAAGAAAAGCGCTCGCTGACACGCTATTCGGCGGTCGCCATCGCCATCGTGGTCATGTTTGCCGCGGGCATGTTCTTCGCCGGCATCGAGGGCGACCCCGTCGTACCGGGCATCGTTTTCGTAGTGATGATGACGGCCGTAGGCGCGATGAACCTGTTGTGGCTGCCGCGGCTGCTTGAACGCCGCCACGAAATCGAGCGCCGACGCGACCCGGGGCGCGCCGAACTGGAACGCATGGCCGAGCGCCGCTATGCGATCTGGAGCATGCTTGCCGGGATGCTGCTCGGCTTGGTGGCACTCGGCATCGGTGTGATGACCGCTGCACCGCCGGGCTGACGCCCTCGGGAGCATTCGTTGCATGACCGCCGCCGGCTCGATACGCGTCTTCCAGACCACTGAGCACCCCTGCGGGTACTGGCCTGAGCGTCGTGCCCGCGACATCGTGCTCGACCCCGACAGCCGCGCCCTGCCTTCGGTCTATCCCGCTGCGCTCGCACAAGGCTTTCGCCGTTCCGGAGGGCACGTCTACCGGCCGCAATGCGACACCTGCATCGCCTGCGTTCCGGTGCGCATCCGCATCGAGGCCTTCGTACCCAACCGCAGCCAGCGTCGCTGCATGCGCCGCAACGCCGATCTGCGGATCAGTGAAGCGGATGCCCAGCGCGAGGTGGAGACCTTCGATCTGTATCGCCGCTATCTGGCCAGCCGCCATCCGGGGGGCGGGATGGACGAGCCGCGCCCCGAGGACTTCGACAACTTCCTGAGCGCGTCCTGGAGCCCCACCCGATTCCTGTGCTTTCGCGATGACCTCGGCGTGCTGAAGGGCGTTGCCGTCACCGACGTGCTGCCGAACGGGCTGTCGGCGGTCTACACCTTCTTCGACCCCCAGGAGGAGTCGCGCAGCCTCGGCACGTACGCCCTGCTGCAGCAGATCGAATGGGCCCGGCAACGATCCCTACCCCACCTCTATCTCGGATTCTGGCTCCAGGGGCATCCGAAGATGGACTACAAGTCGCGCTTTGCCGGGCTGGAGCAACTGCGGCACGGCGAATGGGAGCCGCTGCCTGCAAGCACATGAGAACAGCTGCATGTCCGGCCGCCGCGACAGCATCCAGGATCGGGGTCCGACTCACCCCCGAATGCGATCCCGCAAAAAGACGCGCGCGAAACGCAGATCGCGATTGACGGTGGCCAGCGATACATCCAGCACCTTCGCGACCTCTTCGTGTTCGAGACCGACCAGATAGGTGAGCTCGACGACGTCGGCTTTGCGCGGGTCATGGCTGCGCAGTTCCATGAGCGCCTCGTGCAGAGTCTCGGCTTGCGAGAAATCCGGGGCAGCCTCGCTCTCCGCTGCTCGAAAGGTCACCCGCAGCTGGCCGCCCCCGTGCTTCGCCGCGAGCTGCTTGCGCCCCATGTCGGCAAGCAGGTTGCGCAAGGCGACGGCAACCGTGCGGAAGAAATGCACACGATCCACCCAGTCAACATCCGCCTCCAGCAGATTGATGACCAGCTCGTTGGCGAGCTCGGTAGGCTCCAGACCGTTGCCTGGATTGATCCGCAACCTGTTGGCGGCGAGCTGCCGCAGGCGGTCGTAGACGATCTCAAGCACCGCCTCGGCCGCGGGCGCTTCGCCCGCACTCCATGCGTGCAGGAGACGGGTGAGCTGCTGGCGATCGGTGACGTTGCCCATGAACGCAAAAGCCCGCGGCGGACGGCTCGTGGAGTGTAGCGCACGCGCTGGCGGCGACCTCGGCTGCGCCGTGGCAGGCGCGTTCACCGCCCAGGGGCACCCTCACGGCCTGTGCTCCGCTGCGGCCGCTAAACTTGTCGGTCTCCCACGCGCGCCGATGCGGCTGCGCTGCCACCGCCGGAACCCGCCTTGAACAACGCCGCACCGCGCACCGCTCTGCTGTCTCCTACTCTTCCGGCTGCCGGCCAGCAGCGGGCCTACTGGCGGGCACCCGCAAGCAGCAGCGCACTCGCGCTGGCCGTCGCCGAGGCCGCCACCCGCCACCGCGGCCTGCTGGTGGCAGTGACCCGCGACAGCTTCCATGCGCAGGCGCTGGAAGCCGAGCTCGCTGTGTTCGCCCGCGATCTGCCGGTGCTGCATTTTCCTGACTGGGAAACACTTCCCTACGACCCGTTCAGCCCGCACGCCGAAATCGTCAGCCAGCGCATCGCCACGCTGTACCGACTGCCGGCGGTGAAGCACGGCCTGCTGGTGGTGCCCGTGGCAACGCTGATGCAGCGGCTGGCGCCGGTCAGCTTCATCAGCGGCAGCTCGCTGGTGGTCAAGAACGGCCAGCGCCTCGATCTCGACAGCGAGAAACTGCGCCTGCAGTCGGCCGGCTACCGCAACGTGCCGCAGGTGCTTGACCCGGGCGACTTCGCAGTGCGCGGCGCCCTGCTCGACATCTTCCCGATGGGCAGCGCCGAGCCGTACCGCATCGAGCTGCTGGACGACGAGATCGATTCGATCCGCACCTTCGACCCGGAGAACCAGCGCAGTCTGCAGAAGGTCACCGAGGTGCGCCTGCTGCCGGCGCGTGAATTCCCGCTGGACGAGGCCGCCAGCAAGCGTTTCCGCGCCACCCTGCGCGAGCGCTTCCCGATCGACCCGCGGCGCTGCCCGCTCTATCAGGACATGAAGGAAGGCGGCGCGCCGGCCGGCATCGAGTACTACCTGCCGCTGTTCTTCGACACCACGGCAAGCCTCTTCGACTACCTCGCCGCCGACACGCTGTGCCTGCTGAGTGAAGGTGTTCTGGAGGCGGCGGAAGCCTTCTGGAAGCAGGCGTCTGATCGCTTCGACCAGCGCAGCCACGATATCGAGCGGCCGCTGCTGCCCCCGGACGAAATCTTCCTCGGCCCCGAGGCGCTGCGGCAGCGCCTCAACGGCGTGCGCCGCATCGAGATCTGCGGCGACACGCATCCGCGTCACGCGGAGGCGCTCGCGCTGGGCGATGCACCGGCGCCGGCCACGCCGATCACCCGCCAGAACGAGCCCAGCGGCACCGCACTGCGCTCGCTGCTGTCGAGTTACCCCGGTCGCGTACTGATCGCCGCCGACTCCGCCGGCCGTCGTGAAGCGCTGATCGAGCAGCTCGCCGCGCTGGATCTGAAGCCGACCACGGTCGCCGATTGGCCCGCCTTCTCCGCCCCAGAAGGTGCGCGCTACGCGATCACGGTGGCTGCGCTGGAAGACGGCTTCAGCATCATCGAGCCGGCCCTGTGTGTGCTGACGGAGCGCCAGCTGTTTCCCGAGCGCGCCGCGCAGCCGCGCCGCCGCAAGCGCGCCGGACGCGAACCGGAGAGCATCATCCGCGACCTCTCCGAGCTGTCGATCGGCGCGCCGATCGTGCATGAGGACCATGGCGTGGGCCGCTATCGCGGACTGGAAGTGCTCGATGTCGGCGGCCAGAAGGCCGAGTTCCTGGCGATCGAATATGCCAAGGGCGACAAGCTCTACGTGCCGGTGTCGCAGCTGCACCTGGTCAACCGCTACAGCGGCGCCTCGCCTGAGCTCGCGCCGTTGCACTCGCTCGGCGGCGAAGTCTGGGAGAAGGCCCGCCGCAAGGCCGCAGAGAAAGTGCGCGACGTCGCCGCCGAACTGCTGGAGATCCAGGCCAGGCGTCAGGCGCGCCAGGGCCTCGCGATCGACATCGATCGCCCGCAGTACGATCAGTTCGCCGCTGGCTTTCCCTTCGAGGAAACGCCCGACCAGCTGCAGTCGATCGAGGCCGTGCTGACCGATCTGCAGTCCAGCCTGCCGATGGACCGCGTGGTCTGCGGCGATGTCGGCTTCGGCAAGACCGAGGTCGCCGTGCGCGCTGCATTTGCAACGGCAATGAGCGGCCGCCAGGTCGCAATCCTGGTGCCCACCACCCTGCTGGCCGAGCAGCACTACCGCAACCTGCGCGACCGCTTCGCCGACTGGCCGCTGCGCGTCGAGGTGCTGTCGCGCTTCAAGACCGCCAAGGAGATAAAGGCCGAACTGGAGAAGCTCGCCGACGGCGGTATCGACGTAATCGTTGGCACCCATCGACTGCTGCAGGCCGACGTCAAGTTCAAGGATCTCGGCTGCGTCATCGTCGACGAGGAACAGCGATTCGGCGTGCGCCAGAAGGAGGCGCTGAAGGCACTACGCGCCGAAGTTCATCTGCTGACTCTGACCGCCACGCCGATTCCGCGCACGCTCAACATGGCGATGAGTGGCCTGCGCGATCTCAGCATCATCGCCACACCGCCGGCACATCGTCTGGCCGTGCAGACCTTCATCGCGCAGTGGGATGCCGCCCAGCTGCGCGAGGCCTTCCAGCGCGAATTCGCGCGTGGCGGCCAGGTCTACTTCCTGCATAACGAAGTCGAGAACATCGAACGCATGCAGCGCGACCTGCTGGAGCTGGTGCCCGAGGCCCGCATCCGCATCGCGCATGGGCAGATGCCCGAACGCGAGCTGGAGCAGGTGATGCTCGACTTCCACCGCCAGCGCTTCAATGTTCTGCTCTGTACCACCATCGTCGAAAGTGGCATCGACATCCCCAGCGCCAACACCATCATCATCAACCGCGCCGACCGCTTCGGCCTGGCCCAGCTGCACCAGCTGCGCGGCCGCGTTGGCCGCAGCCATCACCGCGCCTACGCCTACCTCGTGATTCCCGATCGCAAGTCGATCACCAAGGACGCCGAGAAGCGCCTGGAAGCGCTGGCCTCCTTGGAAGAGCTGGGCGCGGGCTTCACCCTTGCGACCCACGATCTGGAAATCCGCGGCGCCGGCGAGCTGCTGGGCGAGGGCCAGAGCGGCCAGATCGCCGAAGTAGGCTTCAGCCTTTACACCGAACTGCTGGAGCGCGCGGTGCGCAGCATCAAGCAGGGCAAGATCCCCGATCTCGATGGCCACAGCGACCACGGCGCCGAAGTCAGCCTGCATATCCCGGCGTTGATCCCGGACGACTACCTGCCCGATGTGCACACCCGCCTGACCCTGTACAAGCGCATCGCGAGCGCCCCGCACCGCGACGCACTGCACGAGCTGCAGGTCGAAATGGTCGACCGCTTCGGCCTGCTGCCCGAACCTGCCAAGCACCTGTTCGCCGTCACCGAACTCAAGCTCGACGCCACCTCACTCGGCATCAAGAAGCTCGAAATGGGCGAACGCGGCGGCCGCATACAGTTCGAGAAGCAGCCCAGGCTCGACCCGATGAACATGATCAAGCTCATCCAGGGCCAACCGCGGGTGTTCGCGATGGAGGGGCCGGACAAGCTCAAGCTCAAACTCGAGCTGCCCGATGCGTCGTCGCGGCTACGGACAGCGCGGGATCTGCTGGGGGCGCTGGGGGGAAGAGCCGCATGAGCCCCATTCTTGGTCTGCTCGCGAGTTCATGGCGCTGCCTTGATCGCGTCTACCCGCAAGAGTTGATCGAGCAAGTACAGGCCGGATCCTCGATGGTCGCACCGCAGACAAGCGCCCTCCGCGCGGTGCGAATGGCCTTCAACGGCCGATACCGTCAGGTCCGATGCACGAAGGGCTGGCTGGATGACGTCGAACTTGAATTCACCGCAGCCGCTGCGGTGCGCCTTGCACTCTGGCTTGAGCGAATCGCCGACCTGCACAGCAACGAGTCAGGCTTCCTAATCAATGACAACCCAGCGGCGGCGATTCAAGCCATCGAAGTCAATCTCCATGTGGGTGCACGCTGGATGGACGAAGACCCGTCCGACTCAAGCGATGCACTCGACGGAAGATTCGTCGTCTTCCTGCAGGTGCTCGCACCAAAGCCTCGAGAAGATGCACTGTTCCTCTGCGGCAGCGGACCGACGCTGTCGCGTCTGTCAAGGGCGCTGCTTGATGCAGCCTCACGCGCGCGATCAGAGGGGCTGACACAGTGGCTGCTGCCGAAGCAGGAGCAGGCCTGCCCCGACACGACCCCCAACTCCTGCATGTTCGCGATCTGGGTTTCGCGCTGAGCTTCCAGATCCCCTCCGCTCAGCAACATTGGGCTTGAGCTCCCGGCTGCTCTGCCATGCACTCTGGCCGGGTCAAGGGCTGATCACCGCTGACCTCATGCCTACTCCCCGGGTCAAGCGGAGTCTTTTCGGCGAAAGCACCCCAATCAAGCGCGAGAAGGTATTCGACGCGTCCTCGCTCCCGCCGCGAAATCGCCACCCATCGCAACGGGGCTTGGTCTCAATCACCGTCGCTGATCCTGCCACTGCAAGAAGCGTCAGCAGGCAGCGTGGCGGTGAATACGGAGACGACGAAGAGCCCCACGACCCTCCACCAGAACATCTGCGGGGCACAGCTGATCTCGTAGGTCGCACCCTGGCAGCTGCCGGCGAAGCAGATCACCGTGCCGGTGAACAGACCCGCCAGAAGCCTATACGCCGCAAAGAGCGAGAAGGCGCCGGTCAGCGGCGCGGCCACGCCCGGCGGAACCCGGCCCCGGGGTGAAGTCATGGCTGCGCAGACGCGGGGCGATCACGGGTACAAGCCACGGCCCAACGACAAGCATCGAAAGCAATGCCGGGGCTCGCGTCTTTTCCATGTCCTGTGGGTGTGCAAGGCCGGAGAACGGCAACCACGATCGACAATGCGGCGACCGGTCTTTCGTGATTCTCATCGCGCGGCAGGCCGCGTAGCGACTTGCCGCGCGAGAGCCCTCCTCACTGAGCGCGCTTGGCAACCCAAGCCGACACATCGCACCAGGCCCGCAGCTGCAGCGGCGACGGCGACGGCGACGGCGACGGCGACAGCGACAGCGACAGCGACAGCGACAGCGACAGCGACAGCGACAGCGACAGCGACAGCGGACGATGCCGCCTATACGCCAGCCTGCAGCGGAAGGCCTTCATGACAGGCGACGGACTAGGGAGGTTCGATGCCATCGGCGATCACCTGATGGGAAGGCACCCCTTCCGCCGTGCCCCGGCCCAGGTTCAGCACGGCCCGGAAGGCCATGCCGCCGAGCGGATCAATGATGGCGTTGGCCTGGAATTCGATGGCGCTGGCGATGAGCTCGCCGGAGTTGAGGACGGCAGCCGCATCGCCTCGTTGCTCCAGGGCGCGGCTGGCGGAGTTGCCGACGATGCGCGAGCGCTGCAGGCTCACCCGGCCGTGGTTTTCGATCAGGCCGGTGTCGCCATCATTGACTCTGATCTGATTCCAGCCAAGCAGACTGTCACGCAAAGTCAGATGGCCGAAATTCGAAACGATGGCATCGGCGTCCGAGTGGAAGGAGTCGATGATCGACACCCGATCCAGCAGCAGGGCGCCGTGATTACGAAGGGCTCCCTGGCTGCCTTCAGCGAGCGTGAGGTCGCGGATGACCACGCGAGCCTCCGCGGCGACCTCGATCAGAGCCATTCTTGAGGCGGCGTAGCGGCGGATCTCGGCGCCATTGCCCTCGATCACGATCGCGCCGCGCAGCGCCGGCAAGCCAAGCCCGGCCGACGCCGCGGACTGCAGTGTGTAGATGCCCCCGGCGGCCAGCCGGATCCGGTGTGGCCCGCGTGTTTCGTTGGATTTCTGCAGCGCCGCGACCAGCGCGGCGACGTCGCGGTTCTTGATCTCGAAGTCTTCGGCATGGGCTGCGGAGAAAATGGGCAGCGCGAGAAGCAGCGGTAGCACGAGGCGTATTCGCATGGCGTCAGTCCTGGGCTGGTGCTGGGGGCTGGGCCACCTTGCCAAGCGAAACTAGAGTGCGAGGTCAGAAAGCGCGCTGATGCCCGCCTCAGCCAGTGGATCTGTGATGCCTGCCGCCTTTCCGTCGGCGCTGGCCCCACGCTGCACGCGGAGGCGGCCCACCACGCGATTGCGCAAGCACGCGGCCCTCGGTGAATCCTGTCCCCAGGATCAGTACGCAGCCAATCCGATCGTGCTCGCTTGCTTCGCTCGCCCTCGTCTCTCACCGCGCGATGCACGCAGTGTGGCCATCCAGGACATCAGCCCAAAGCAATTCGCCAGGCATTTGGGCGAGCACGCGACGCATAAAGCGGTCGAAGTCTACGCAGCGCACCGCCGGCTGCAGGTGTTCCGCGACATCACAAGAGCGGGCAGCTCGGTAGCGTTCACCCTTGCCGACCGCCACCAACACCACCCGCGCAGCGTCTGTGAATCACTTGCCAAGGACGCGCTGTCGGTGCGGGCACACCGCTTCGAAACCATCGAGCCGCCGGTCGCGAACCAACGGGTCGCCATCCTCTGCAGCCGCGAACGGATCGCCAAGCAGGGGGCGCCGATTGGGCCCTCGGATGACAATCGAATCTCCCCAGAGCATTCATCGCGCCAGGGAGGGTGCGTCGGCACAGCAAGCGCATCGAAGCTCGATGATGCGCTGCCTGGAGGATTGCAACCATCAGCTCCGGCGCAGCGCGCTTGGCCAGGGCGACGAGCTCTTCGGCCATGGTCGGGTGAACGGCCACCGTGCGGTCGAAGTCTTCCTTGATCGCACCCGTCTTCACCGCGATGCCCACCATCTGGATCATTCCGCCGGCGTTCGGCGTGACGATGTGGCAGCCGAACACACGTCGGGTCTCGGCGCAGACGATAGGCTTCATCAGCACGCGTGTGCTGCGTCCGATGAAGGCCGTGTGCATCGGCCTGAACGAGGTGGCATAGACCTGGATCGGCCCGCGCGCCCGCGGTCTCTTCGCTCAAGCCCACCGTGCTGATCTCGGGCTCGGTGAAGTCGCGGTGGGGACCGCCTCGTAGTCAGGCTGTGTGGGCTTGCCCTTGAACACGGTTTCGACGAAAGCCATACGCTCGCGGATCGCCATCGGCGTCAGGTTGAGTCGATCGGTCACGTCGCCTACAGCGTGGATGGGGAGAACACGCTGGTTTGCGAGTAGGCATCGAGCACCACTTTGCCCGCCCGGCCGAGCTTCACGCCGACCGACGCCAGCCCCCGGTCCCGTGTATCCGAGCGGCGACCGATAGCGAACAGCACGTGCTCGAACACGCGCTGCTCGCCGTTGCTGGCCTTGACGCGTCCGCCGTCCTGCGCGTTCTCCAGCGACAGCACCTCGGTGCCGGTGTGCAGGTCGATGCCGGCGCGGCGCATTTCTTCCGCCACCAGACCGCGCGCGTCGTCATCGAAGCCGCCGATAACGCAGGTGCCGCCGTAGCGATCCTGTTCGGCCAGCGCGACACGCACCCCGGTCTGCGCCGCCGATGACGAACAGGTCGTAGTCCATCGGGGGCCTCGCGCTCAAGGAAAAGAGATTTGTACATCGAGTACGCGACACACCCTACAAGCACCCAGCCGGAGATGCCCGCATCAATGAACACGCCTCTGGCTCACGCGGAGGCATGGCCGGACCGGGATCAGTCAACGTGTGGGCAGGCCGGGCCCGTACTGCAAGAACGTGCCTGGCGGCCACGGCCCCAGGCTTGACATCACTTCGAACAACAGCATGACAGTCGGGCGACATGGCTGAAGAGCCCCCTCACGCCAGGGCCCATCGCCAAGACTCCGCCTGGGTTCGCGCTCGATGCACAGGCTGGGGCCGCGGGCAGCCGCAGTGCGCACTCGGCGAGTGCAGTGATTCGCACTTGGCGGAATGCAGCTGCAAGTGGATTTGCGTGGCTGGCAAGGCGCGACGACAAGTCATAGCCGCGTTTTGGCGAGGAGGCGCAACGTCGCCAGCCTTGCCGAGGACGCCGCAGATACGTTCGATCAAGCGCGAAGCACTACGCTAGCATTGGCCGCCCGCAGTCCCGTTCGTCGGTCACTCATGCATGCGCTCATCGCAGAGCTCAGCCCGCTTCTGGTCAAGGAGGACATCGAAGCAGTCACCGCGCTGCTGGAGCGCTGGCAGCCGCGCGACGAACTCTGGCGGCAGTGCGTAGAGGGTCGTCTGCATGCGCCGTCCAGCACGCATGCGCAGAAGCAGCGGCTGCGCGATCTGCTTCAGGAGCACTCGACCGGTGCGGTGGCGTATCCGATCGAGAACGGTGACGCATGCGCCGAGAGCGTCGGTCTGACAGTGAGCCGCATCGAGCTGGACGCTGAGCCAACCGCGACCGCAGTGGAACTGCCCGAGCTTGAGCTGGAAGTCCGACAGGTCAGCCAGCGTCTTGCCGAGCTGCCCGCGGAAGCCGCAGGCGCGGTACGACGCATTCTCGACGCAGCGCATCGAGAGAATCTCCAGCATCAGGCGAGGCGTCGCGAGCAGTTCGAGGAAGAGCTGACTCGCGGCACGCTGCCACGCGGCAGTGGTTTCTCCCGGTTTCTCTCCAGCCTGTCTCACTACTTCGTGCGGCTGGGCCCGCCTGCAAGCGAGGCCGAGATCGAGGCCCTGCAGACGCTGTCGCCGATGCGCTTCGGCAACAGCCTGTCAGAGTTCTACCGCAGCGTTGGCGGTCTTTCGTGGGACTTCGGCGACACGGGCATGGGCATGCGCCTGTTCAGCCCGCGGACCCTGCTTGAGGCACAGCAGAGCGCCCTGCGTTGGCAGCGCCTGGAGCGGCTGTCCCTGATCGACATGGCGCGCTGGTGCTGGGGCAATGATCGGCCCGGACTCGGGCAGCATGAACTGCCCGCGGCAGTCGCACTCGCCGCGCAGCAGACACTGTGCGTCGGATGGCTGTACGAGGGCAGCTGCGAGCAACATGCGTATGTGCTGCAGACCGCTGACGCGCAGTTCCAGCTTCACCTTTGGCACCAGGATGAGCCGTTTCGTGCGCCCGCCGCTGCGCGGCACCGAACGGTCGATCTTTGGCGGCTGCTGGAGGCCCTGCTGTTGCTCAGGGAAGAGGCCGATGCACTCGACGATCTGGATGCATGGATCGAAGCGCTGGACCGACCCGCGCGCTGAGCGCGCAGCGGCGATCAGCAACGGGCACGCCGCCCGCGGCGGGGTCAAGGGTCGGTCGGTTGGCGGCGACGCTCGCCCAATGCCTGGGCGGAATCAGGCCAGCAGCATCGCCCCTCAGCGCATCGAACCTGCGCCCGACTGTTCGAAGCCGTTGCCGAAGATGCGCACGGGCAGCATCGGGGCTTGCTGCAGCTCGATCGCGCCGACGTCGATGAAGGTGCCGAAAACGCGCGGCTGGCCGAGCACGTCGAGCCCAGGCAGACCTCCCGGCGGCGCCCCCAGCCCGGCATTGACCAGCGGCGAAGCGGGCAACAGCCCGCGGGTGAGTGGATCCAGCTGGGGCTCGACGAAGGTGTTGCCCTGGCTGCTGAGAATGGTCGCGCGGTCGGTGGTCGGCACCGAGGCGAAATTGTTGAACAACTGGCGCACCAGGGGATCGAGTGCGGCGCCAGAACCCGTAATCGAGCTGGTGTAGGCCACACCTCCGCGCAGCACGTTGTTGATCACCCAGAAGTTGCCGTCACTCTGCATGCGCAGCGCCGGAGCGGCCTCATCGGGGCCTGCGACGATCGTGTTGTTGGTGGCATACCAGTTGCGGTTGCTGTTGAGGCTCAGCGATGTGAACAGGGCGCTGGAGAGCGGGAACAGACAGACGCAGTTGCCGAGGTTGTCGTAAAGAAGGCTGTTGCGTAAGCGAATATCGCGCGTCGTCGAGTCGAGTGTTACCGCCACACCGTTGACGAACTGCGCATCGACCATGCGATGACCAGTGCCCAGGCATGATCGTTCACGCCGTCTACGCCGGTCACCGGCACGCGTAGGAACTTGGCGCGCCACGCGAAAGCGAGGTGGCCTTCCGCCGGCATTTCCACCACGATCAGGCGTAGGTGTCCACCAGGCCGCCGCTCGTGCCGTTCATCGGGGGCGGTTGCGTAATGGCCTGTAACAGCATCGCGGCGGTGCTGGCTTCGGCATCCATCGCCTTCCGAAGCACGGCATAGCTCACCTGCTGGTTGAGTTGCGCCTGTGAGAGCGCCGTCGCGCTGCGGACGATGGCAGCGGAAATCGGGTCCATGTCGTCATGGTTCCTCTCGGATCGAAGTCTGAATCGGCCGAGCCGGCAGAAACTTGACCGCCGATGCCAAGCCTCGCGGGTTCACGCGCTTGCCTTCACGGCGCAGCGCATGAGCAGGTTGTCCCGACCGGCGCTCAACCCGCGACCCAGGCACCAGGGAGTTGCCCGGGTGCGGCCTGCAGATCGTCGTGGCCGGCGAGGGCGTCCAGGAGCGCATCGACGACCACCCGGACGCGCGGGGCGAGGTATTGCCGGTGGGCGTAGTGCACGGCGATCTCGCGGTCGCCGGGGTCATGCTCGTTGATGAGCAAGGCTTTCAGCCGCCCGCTGCGCAGGCCGGGCATCGCGTGGTGCAGGCCCACCTGGGCGATGCCGCCGTGGGCCAGCGCGAGGTCGAGCGCGGCCTCGGGGTCGGAGAGCCACAGGCGCACACCCCGAGGGCGGAGATCGTGGCTGCGGCCGCCGCGGCGGAACCGCCACGGAATCTCGGCGCCGCCATCGAGGCGTATGCCGATGCACTGATGGCTGGAAAGGGCGTCGGCGGAAGGCGGAGCGCCGTGCCGGTGGAGGTAGGTGGACGACGCCACCAGCACGAGGGGCAAGCGTGCGACACGGCGTGCGACAAGTCCTGAATCTTCGAGGGTTCCGCCGCGCACGCCGATGTCGAAGCCCTCGCCGATCAGGTCGACCTTGCGGTTCTCGAGGCTCAGTTCGATGTCCAGTTGCGGGTGTTGCGCGGCGAGGGACGGCAGGCAGGGCAGCACATAGCGGCGCCCGAACCCCGGCGGCGCGGAGATGCGCACGCGGCCCCGCGCCAGGCTGGCGTCCTGCGCCATCTCGGCCACCGCCTCATCGAGCTGTCGAAGGCCGGGGGCGACCTGCGCGAGGAAGCGTTCGCCTTCCGGAGTCAGGCGCAGCTGGCGCGTCGAACGCTTGAACAGGCGCAGGCCAAGCTCGTCCTCGAGCCGCTGCACGCTCTTGCTGACGGCCGCGGGCGTGAGGTCGAGGCGGCGTGCGGCCGCACTGAACCCGCCGTTCGCCGCGGACTCGACGAAGGCAACCAGTCGCTGGAGCTTGGGGGCGCTCATTTTCAAATTCAGGTTGAAGATGAATTTCCATTCTATGGCTTTCTGTCTTTTCCCGCGCGGATCAGGATGCCTGCCACCCCAACACCCGCAAGGACATCGTCATGAGCCATCGCATCCTCGTCGCCGGCGCATCCGGCACCATCGGCTCGGCCCTCGTGGCCGAACTCCTCCGCCAAGGCGCCGACGTCACGGCGCTCCGTTCGAAGCCCTCCAGCGAGGCCTCGCCCGTGCCCGTGGTGGTCGGCGACTTCGCCCGTCCGGACACGCTCGCCGAGGCGATGCGTGGTTTCGACACCCTGTTCCTTCTGCTGCCCTTGGCGCCCGACATGCTCGCGTGGGCCGCCAACGCGCTGAAGGCCGCCCGTGACGCGGGCATCCGTCACGTGGTGCGTTCCTCGGGCGCGGGCGCCGACCCGGACAGTCCGATGGCGATCGCCCGTGTGCAGGGTGAGATCGACCGTCTCGTCATGCAGAGCGGGCTGCCGTGGACGATCCTCCGGCCGACCTTCTTCATGCAGAACCACGTGAACTTCAACGCCGGGGCGATCCGCGCCGGCACGCTCTACGCCGCGCACGGCGAAGGCGCGATGGCGGTGGTCGATGTCCGCGACATCGCGGCGGCTGCAGCCGTGGTGTTGGCCGACCCGGCCCCGCACGAAGGACGCACCTACGACCTGACCGGCCCCGAGGCGCTGACGGAGGCGGAGCAGATGGCGCTCATCTCGCAGGAACTCGGTCGTCCCGTGCAGTACGTCGACGTGCCTCTGGACACCGCCCGCGATGCGATGGCGACGTCCGGCATGCCGCCCGCCGTCGTCGACTGGCTGACCAGCCTGAACGCGATCGTGCGCAACGGCTGGGGCGCGGGCCTCGCCGACGGCGTGCAGACCCTGACCGGACGTCCGCCCCTGCGGTTCGCCGACTTCGTCCGCGGGCACGCCCACGTCTGGCGCTGACGCCAAGGAAGATCGCGCGCCCGCAGTGGGGTGGCCCCGGCCGGCCGGGGCACGCCTTCCGTCAGCCCGTCGGGTCCGAGGTAGATCTCGCTTTCGACGGCATAGCCTACGATCTCGCCGTCCGACCACCATTCGCTGAAGGCTTCCCGGCAGTCGCCCGCGATAAGCTCAGCCAGCGCATCAGGGTCCTTCGTCATCGCGCTGTAGAAGGCCTCGCCCTGGTAGACGATCCAGTGCCTCATGTACTCGAACACGTCATCCGAGACCCCAAGCCCGCCCGATGCGGCATAAAGAGCACCGTAGACCTTGGCGGTTCCGAGCTCGCGCACCAGCCTGCGCATGTGCCACTCAAGGGCGACGAGCTCCTCGTAGCCAAGGCCTGGGAGACGATCCTCGAATCCGGGGCTCGCTGGCGACGAAGGATCGGGCGTGTCGAGCACGGACCAGAACCAGACTCTGCCCAAGCGCCCTTCAACCTCAGGAAGTCCCACTGCTGCCTCCTCGCTTATCTCCCGCCGCACTGCCTCGGGCTTTCCCAGGGTCGCGACGCTTTGCGCTTCACTCGATGCGGGGAGCCTGACTTCGAATGCCGCGCCGTCGGATGCCCGATTGGTTTTGTTTTCCGCTTCATCGGATTCCAGGTATGGAGCAACCAAACCCCCGTAGGCCGGGACGAAGCAAAGCCGGGTGCGCGGATCAGCCCGCATAGCGTTCTTGTAGCGCAAGGCGAGCTCGGGATGCTCATGATTCCTCGGCTTGTTTCCAATCTCGAACAACGCGGGGCTGTGCGCCAACTCGGCCGCGAGCCTGAGTTGGATGAGCGCACTCGGATCACCCGTGTTGATGCTGATGTGTTCGTACACGAGGCGTGCGGCTTCGACATCGCCAAGGGGCGCCTGCGACCGGCGCGGCGCGAACTCATCGGCGCTGAGAAGTTGGAACCTGAGCTCGCGCCTCGACGGTGAGGCGCCCTCTTGCTCAGCGAGAGAAGGCGCCGACCAAGGGAGCAGCAGCACGGACAGGACAAGCAGCGGAACGCTGAAGGCTGGCGACGAAGCACCCGACGGTCGATCTCCCTTGGCATCGTCAACCATCGATCATCTGCTCCGGCGCGGCGGCCGCATTGGCCCGCTCCACGCCGCCGATGAACAGCACGGCCGCGAGCGCAGCGGGGCCCGCGCCGAAAAACAGCGCGATCAGCACAAAGGCAGCGCCTACCCAGAAAGCGTCGAGTGACCAGACGCCGCTCGGAGGGGCAAGCAATGCAGCGAGCAAGGGCACCGCCAGCGCGGCGGCCAGCAGGCTGAGCCCTGCCATACAGAAGGCCGGCCACTTGCGCTGAGCGAGGCCTTGCCCGGCCCAGTCGCAGAGCAAGGCACCGGTGAGCAGGCAGGGCAGAACGAAGCTCGCCACGCTCGCCAGGATGCCGGCGGCGACCGAGGGGTTCGCGATCGACATCAGCAGAGCCGGAATGCCGATGAAGATTCCACAGATCCAGCCATAGGCGGCAAGCATCGGGCGAAGGTGGGTGGGCACGGAAGAAGTCACCTCTCGAACGCCTTCAGGACTGCCTCAAAGGTATAGGTAGATTGCCGTCGGGCGTCTCGATCAGCAGGTGGTAGTGGTTGCTCATCAGGCAGTAGGCATGCACCACCCAGTTGAACCCACGCGCCACCTCGCCCAGCAGCTCAAGAAACCGCGCGCGATCGCCATCGTCCTCATAGATCGCCTCACGCCGATCCCCACGCGAGGTCACGTGATACAGCGCCCCTTCGAACTCAATGCAAATCGGTCGAGCCATGCCGCCAAGCCTACCCCCGGCGGCACCCCGATGCTACTTTGCTAGACCTGACCCCGGATTTCCGGGGTCGGTCCCGCATCGGATCGGATCCCGGATTCGCCGTTGGCTGCGTGGCCGGCAGATCGTCACGCGGCTTCCGCCTGCGGTGCCCGCGCTGTGGGCCTGCGGAGACGGGGCCAGGTTCACGTGAGCCCAGCCGGGTTCCTTTGACGAGCGAGCGGCAGCTCCTGGTCGAGGCTGTGTGAAAACTCCTCGCCGCCGGCGCTGATCGCGATGTAAGCAGATTTTTCGGAGGCTCGCAAAGTCCGGAAGGCTCAGAATTCGCGTACGAGCGCGTCGATCGGCTGAAATCGACGGGCAACCGCGCAGGCCATGCGTTTTCACACAGCCTCGGCCGCAGGGTGCCACCGGCGATGTGCTGCACGCGGTGCTGGGCGCGGTGGCATTCACCCTGCGCCGGCTGCTGTGGGCGATCCTGCGTCGCGGCCTCACTGCGGAGTTTTTGCGCCTGTGGGCGTGATGGTGTGGGGGGATTGGCGTTACAGGCGCGGCGAGGCGGTTAGTGGGACCAAGAGACGGCCTCGCCAGTGCCGGCGCACGGCCACCACCGCTGGGTGGCGTGCGCGACGCGACGGACGCTTGGCTGAGGAGACGGGAATTCTGCAGGGCCGACCACAAAGGCGCGGTGGTGCCGGCTTTTTTAATTGAGTGACCGCCGCACCGCGGGCACCGATGTGGTGCCCGCGGTGTTTGCCCGACAATCGCCCAGCGGTCGAACGAGACTCGTCCTACCCATTGGCTAGAGGTCCACGCTGACCACCAGGTTTGCTGAGCTATCGCGGACGGAGGGCGCATCCGTGCCCAAACGGAGTTCGCCGCTGGACAGGACAAAACGAAGGTTCGCCCGCTTGGAGAGCGTCACGTCAAACCCGGCATCCACCGTCAAGCCCTGCCCATGGCCGCGACTGAAGTCATAGTCGGCGAGGAAATCCGGGCTTGGGCCGGCAGCAATGGTCTTTACGTTGTTCGTCAGGTCGGTGTGCAGCCGGGCACCGACGAAGGGCTTCCAGCGGGCATCCGGCGCGCCGTACTGGAGGTCAAAGGCCAGATTGGCCTGCGTCCAGGTCCAATCGACGTCTCCATAGCCCAGACCCAGCACTCCCGACGACTCGGAGTAGGCGTCGCTGGTCAACTGGTAAGCGGCTACTCCCAGTGTGGAGCGCAGGGTCCAGAGTTTGCCGAGCGCGGCGCGATGCTGAACATCCAGCGCCGCGGAAAGCACCCGGGCGTCGGTCTCGCCAACGGTCGATTCCGAGGCCGGGCCCAGCAGTGCTTGTCGACGGATCTGATCAAACCTGGCCTTTGTGTAACCGAGCCCGGCGCGCAGCTCCAGCGCCTCGCTCATTCGCCATGCTGAAGCGAGGGACAGGCCCAGATCCTCACGCTCGGCCAGATAACTGCGCTTTTCTTCCAGACGAGATCTGCCGCTGTAAAGCCCGGCCCCAAACCGCCAGTCGTCGCCGTGATGAACGAGGCCCAGTTCGAGGGTGGGGCTAGTGCCTTCCAGGGTCTGGCCAACACCGCCCCCCGGGCTCGTTCGGCTTCGGCCATGCGTGCTGGCCGCGTGAAAGGACCAGCCATTGGACGCCGGCAGGCCGAGCAACTCTGGGAGCGTAGATTGCACTTGGGCATGCTTCGCAGCCAGGCTGGACAGCGTCTGGCCGTAGTTGTCGCGTGCACGCAATTGCGCCAAAGCGTAACCGGCGACAATTTCCTGCATCGCACTGGTGTAGTGTCCCCCGGCGGTGAAGACATTGCCGTCATTCGGATAGGACTGTTCGGGTTGCGGTGGGCCGCCCCGGCCCTGGTAACTGTCCGTCGTGAAATCAAAGCCATAGCGTTGCGGGTCACTGAGGATCGCATTGCCAAGCCGATCAATATCCAGGATGAACACGCCGGCGCTGGCGAGGCGTGGCCAGAGCTCAGCCTCCGTCAACTGTGTCGCCGCACGCAGCTGGACCAGCAACTCGACGGGCAAGCCGCCGTCGATCACCAGAGCCTCGGGCAGCAGTCCGACCTCGGCACCGAAGGCGACGATGTTGCGCGCCCCTAGTGCGCGCAGCCGCGCCACGCCGTCCAGGTAACGATCGGCGTAGACCACAGGGTCGTAAGGCAGTCCATCTGCAAACGCGCTTGTGATGTCGTTGCGGGTGAACCACGTGAAGATCAGATCGGAAGCAGCGAAGCGGCCAACTGCGCTCTCAAACAGGTCCAGCTGATCGGCGAAGGTGGGCGCATCCGAATAGCGCACGGTGGTCGACCCGTTGATGGCGTAACTGCTGCCGCCGGTGAAGCGGATGGTCGGCCCGGTCAGGTCAATCGCGGGCCGCGAAGGGCGACCCAGCGCTGAGCCCAGGGCTTCGCTCCACATCGGACCGCGGTTGCTGGGCCGCCGGTCGGGACCCTGGGTGCCGAGATCGGCGCTGCTGTCACCAAACACGTAGAGCTGACCGAGTCCATTGGCGTGGGCCACCGGGACGAACGCACAAGACAGCGTCAGGGCCAGGGCGGCGAACAAGCCATGCCTTGCAGTGCCAGATCGTGCCGGTGGTGAAGTCGGGAAGTACAATGAGTCGCAACGACTGGGCATGAGATCAACATCCTTGATTGGACAGAGGGTTGGCCCCGACGCACTCTCGTAGCAGGGGCCGTTTGGCGGACAGCGGCGGGCAAACGCCGGACATCCGCTCATTGGCCGATCATGGAGATCACAAAGGGTCTTGTCGGCCCGTCCACGTGAACAGGACACCCGGTCAGGACGGTCCAAGCGGCGCGGACAGCCGATGCCGGGGCGGGTTCGGGAAAAAGGCATGTTTGAGATTCAGGTCGTCACCGCAGCAGTCAATGGAGCGGGTTGCGGCGCTGCCCTGATGTGCGCTGGCGTGCTGGAGCTGCGCCGTCCACGCGAGCCGGCCTACCGGGCACTGGCCGTGTTTTTCCTGGTCATGGCCGTGATCTTGGCGATCAATGTGTGGACCGCGGTCGATCCTGGCAGTCTGATGGTGGCCTCCCTTCTGCAGGCGCCCTTGCAGCCACTGCTGCCCGTACTGTTCTGGTTTTATGTGGACGATATCTCCGCAGCCGACCGGCGCGTCTGGGGTTGGCGTGATCTGTGGCACCTGCTGCCGGGCGCGATCATGCTCGGCGCATCCCAGGCGACGCTGTTGCTGCCGGCCGAGCAGCGCGCGGCAGTGCTTGCCGGGCACGTGGTGGTCCACTCTGCGCGGCTGGCGCAGATCCTGCTCGATCTCGCCAGCGCGCTGTGGATCGTGCAGGCCAGCGCTTACATGGTGGCTGTCCTGATCCGTCTACGGTGGCTGAACACCACACTGCGCGAGTACTTTGGCAGTACCGAAGCGCGTGAGCTCAGCTGGCTGCGACTGATAACCGTAATCATCGCTGCCAGCTGGTCCTTGACGGTCGCCTACAACACCTTTGCACCGCCGATGGCTGCACTGGAGATCGCTTTGGGCGCCGCCGGGCTAGCGACCGTGCTGGCGCTGGGGCTGTGGGCAACGCGCCAGCGCCCGGCCCTGCAGTTCGCCGAATCCAGCCCGGAGCGCGTGGGTCGCGAGGCCGGAGACGCCACCACCTATGCGCGCTCACAGCTGGACGATGACCACCTGACGCGGATCGCCGAGCGTATCGAACAGGCTTTTTCCGTCGAGCAACTTTATCGCGACCCGGCGCTGTCGCTGGATGATTTGGCAAAAGCCATCGGCGTGCGTGCGCCGTACCTGTCGCAGACGTTCAGTCGTCGCTTGCATTCCAGCTTTTTCGAGTACTGCGCGGCAGCCCGCATCACCGAGGCCTGCGCGCTGTTGCGAGACACCGACCGGACCGTCACACAGATCGCCGCGGATGTCGGCTTCAACTCCCGCTCGGCGTTCTATTCGGCCTTTCGCGCGGCGAAACGATTGACACCAACCGCCTATCGCCAACAGCAGTAGGAGATAGGACGTCAATGCCCTTGCTGGTGCCAGCCAGAACCAGGTGATGGCGGCCCTGACCCAGTTGTTCTACACCAACAACTGGCTGCACGACGCGTTCTACGATGCCGGCTTCAACGAGGCCGCCGGCAACGCTCAGCAGGACGACTTCGGGCGCGGTGGCCTCGGCGGAGGTATAGGAAATTCAAACGCCCTTTTCGGCGAGTCTGCCGGGTAGGCGGCGGCCGCGCAAGCGGCGGTTTGGGCAAGGATCGGGCCTGCGCGAGCGC
>JBIJCA010000188.1:0-9101 GCA_044344935.1 Aquimonas sp.
CAGATCATGTCGGCCGAGGTGGAAGCGCTGAGTGCGCTGCTGCCCGACCCGAAGAAGAAGCGCCCCGGTGGCCCGGTCACCTACAGCGAAGGCCCGGCCATGCAGCGCGAGGGTGTCGAAGAGGAGCGCGGCCCCGAGCTGAGCTTCGGCTTCGATGATCCCTACGGCGGCAGCGAGGGCGGTGACAGCGGCGGCGGCGACCACGGCGGCGACCGCGACCGCGACTGAGGATCCGCGGCCGGCGCGGCCGCGCGGCATGTTTCTGCGCCCGCGCGCGCGGCATACTCCGCCGCGCGAGCGCACACCGCGCGGCGAGGGAAAGTCACATGTCGAACCGGTATCTGGGACCGCGCTGGACGGCCGCCATCGTCTGCCTGCTGATCGGCCTGTGCTCGGCGCTGGCGCCACTGCCTGTGCTCGCGCAGTCGAAGGCCGTCGAGGCCGAGGGCGTGTCGCTGGTGATGGGTGGCCGCGAACTGCACCGCTTCCGCGCGCCGCTGGGCGCGCTGTCGGCGCAGGAGCGCGCCGAGCTGGCCGAAAAGCATGTCCGCGAGGCGCTGGAGCGCGGCGGTGAGGGCTGGACCGCGGTGCTGCCGCTGGCCGAGGGTCAAGGCGTGGCGGTGCAGCTCGACGGCAAGAGCCTGTTTGTGGTCTTGCCCGGCGATGCCGATGACGCCCGCGGCGAAACCGCGCACGCGCTGGCCAATGCTTCGGCGCGGGTCCTGCAGCGGGTCTGGACCGAACACCAGGAACACCGCGACCCGCGGCTGAATCTGCTGGCTCTGGCCAAGCTGGTCGGCGCCGCGCTGCTGCTGGGAATGACGCTCTGGCTGATCCTGCGGCTCTCGCGCGCACTGCAGCGACGGCTGAGCCTGCGGCTGGCGCGTCAGGTCCGCGGACTGCTGCCGGGCGCGATGCAGCCGCATCTGCAGAGCTTGCTGGTGACGCTGACCGTGCGCGTCAGCGTGGTCCTGGTGTGGCTGCTCGGGCTGGCGGCGGCGGTCGCCTTCCTCGCCTATGCGCTCGGTCTGTTCGCCTTGACCCGGCCGACTTCGGAACACCTCGTCGCCTCGCTTTCAGGCTCGCTGGGCCAGGGCCTGAGCGCCAGCGCCGCCGCGCTGCCGGGGCTGTTCGTGGCGCTGATGATCTTCCTGCTCGCGCGGCTGCTGACCCAGGTCACGCGCGGCCTGTTCGACCGTATCAACGAGGGCAGCGTCCAGCTCGGCGCGCTCGATGCGCACACCGCGCCCGCCACCCGCGGGCTGATCAACGTCGGCATCTGGCTGTTCGCCCTGGCGATGGCCTATCCGTATCTGCCCGGCTCGCAGACCGAGGCCTTCAAGGGGCTGTCGGTGCTGCTTGGCCTGATGGTCTCGATCGGCGCCTCCGGCCTGGTCGGCCAGGTCGCCTCCGGCCTGATCCTGGTGTTCACCCGCGCCCTGCTGGTCGGCGAATACGTGCGCATCCACGAGCACGAGGGCACGGTGACCGAAATCGGCCTGTGTCTGACCCGTCTCAAGAACGGACGCGGCGAGGAGATCGCGCTGCCGAACTCGCTGGTGATCAGCCAGGTCACCCGCAACCTCTCGCGGCATGCCGCCAGCCCCGGCGGATCGGTGCTGGAAACCGGGGTGACCATCGGCTACGACACGCCCTGGCGACAGGTGCATGCGCTGCTGCGGGACGCGGCGGCGTCGGTGCCGGGTCTGCTGCGCGAGCCCGCGCCCTACGTGATCCAGACCGCGCTCTCGGACTTCTATGTCGAATACCGGCTGGTCGCGCAGTTCGACGGAGCCAGTCAGCTGCCGCGCGCGCAGGTGCTGAGCCAGCTGCACGAGCGCATCCTCGATGGCTTCAACGCCCACGGCGTGCAGATCATGTCGCCGCATTACGAAGGCGATCCGGCCCAGGCCAAATGGGTGCCGCGTGAGCAGTGGCATGCAGCGCCGGCAGCGGCGCCCGAGAAGCTCGACTGATGCCGGCGCCTGCATCCGCGCAGGCGGCGATCGGTGGCGTGTTCATCGCCCTGCTGCTGGCGATTCCGATCGCCGCCGCAGCCAGCGAAGCGGCGCCGTCCGCCACCGCGGCCGCCGGCTGGATCGAGGACGGCGCGCTGTGCCTGCGGATCGAGCCCGAGCGTGATCCGCAGGGTCGACTGCTGGCCGCTGCCCTGAGCGAGCCGCGCTATCGGCTGGGCCTGCGCCTGCACGGTGAGGACTGTCGCGACATCGACGCCGCCCCGATCGCGGCAGCGCAGCTGGCGGAGCAGCTCGACGCGTTGCGCGCGGCGGCGCAGGACGCCGCTCAACACGGCTGCGCCACCGCGTTCGCCCGCAGCCGCTTCGAGGATGCTGCCGCCGCGCTGCCGCTGGCCGACTGCGCGGAGGCGCTGGCCGAGGCCTCTGCGCCTCGCCTCGCCGAACTGACACCCGTAGGGTCGAGCCTGCCGGTCGACACCCACGAGTCGCAGGCGCCCGATGCGCTGTCGCGCTGGGTCGCACTGCGCGAGCGGCTGCGCCCGGATGGCCTGCGTGTCGACGGTTCCTGGGACCGCGACCGCGTCGGCAGCCGGACCGATTCCGAGCTGCATCTGCGCGGCCGCGCGCACTGGCAGGCCGGGGTGCATCGGGTCGAGTTCGATCTGGAGCATCAGCAGCGGCGTCGCGACGGCGCGCGGCGCAAGAACCAGCAGGGCGGCAGCCTCGCCTGGAACATGGACATCGGCGAACGCTGGTTCAGCCAGACCGAGCTGCAGCTGGAGCGCGATCGGGTCAGCATCGAAGGCCTGACCCTCGACTATCTGATTACTCAGGCCGCCAGTGGATTCGGCCCGCGCTGGCAGCCGAGTCCCTCCTTCGATGTGCGCATCGCCGCGCAGTGGTATCGACTGCGCCTGCGCCTGCTCGATCTGGGCCTGAACTTCTACGCCGACGGTCCGGCCGCGTTCGTGCAGGCGCACTGGCGACCCCTGCAGCGCCTGCGCCTCAGCGCCGATGCGCGGCTCGCGCGCTGGCCCGACGGCAGCGAGGGCCTGGATCTCAACGCTGAACTGCTGTTCGAGCTCAGCCGCACGACCGGGCTGGGGCTGCGTCGGGAAATCAACCGCAACACCGCCTCACTGAACCGCGCCGACGAGGACGAGGTCGAGCTGTTCCTGCGCTACCGCTTCTGAGCCGGCTCTCAAGAAACAGAACGCGCGCGATTCGTTCGTGTTGCCACGAAGCCCGGCTGTGTGTGGGAGCGCGCTGGCTCGCGACCCACAGTGTGGTTGCAGAGCGCAGGCTGCGGTCGCCCGCAGGCAGGCTGCCGCAACCAGCGTGAGCCGCTGAATCCAGGTTTGTGCAAGAACCCCTGCCCGCCACGCGGGGTTGAGAAGCGCTCAGCGCCGCAGGTCGTCGATCACGCCGCCCACGCGCAGGAAGGCCGCGCCGTCGCCGGAGGACAATCGCCCGTAGCCGAGATAGACCGGGCCGAGCGGCGAGTCGACGCCAAAGAACAGGCTGGCGCCGTAGTCCAGGCTGCTGGTCGACGGCCGTTGGAAGGGCAGCCAGTTCTGTCCCGCCTCCAGGCTGCCGCCGATGTAGAGGGGCAGGGTCGCAAGCCCGAGATCGTTGATGCGCCGATAGAACAGCGAGCGCGCGACGAAGGCGCGCGAGCCGATGCGTTCGCTGTCGCCCAGGCCCGAGAGCTGACCGAAACCGCCGAGAAAGGTGAGTGTCTCGTCCGCGCTGGTGTTGGCCAGGGCCCAGTCGGCGCGCACGCCGAGCAGCATCGTCATCGCGGCGAACTCGATCGGCGCGTCGAAACGCAGCCGCAGCACGTCGGCGCTGTTGTCCGAACCCAATCCCTGCCGATAGACCTGGCCTGCGATATCGAAGCGCGCACCGCGGGTCGGAAAGCCGATGTCGTCGAGGCTGTCGTAGGTCGCGGCCAGCACCAGGCTGCCGAGGTTCGCATTGTTGGTGCGCTGGACGTCGGGCGAGCCGACCGCGCGGCGCAGCTGGCGGCGCGCGTGCTGCAGGCCGGCGGACAGTTGCCAGCGCGGGTTCGGATACAGGCCGATTTCGCCGCCAGCGACGAACTCGCGGCGGGTGAACTCGGCGATGCGCACACCGAGAACTTCGGCCGGCTGGCGGCTGGCCTCGTACAGTCCGAAGGCCTGGAGGTAGTAGCGGCCGTCGCCGCCGAAGGGCTGGTGGATCTCGCTGAACAGGCCGGAGCGCTGGCCCAGGTTGACCCGCGAGCGCCATTCGCGGCCGCGCTCATCGAGACCCGTGAGGCGCAGGTCGGCGCTGGCCTGGTAGCTGCTGCGTCCGCTGAAGTCGTCGCCCAGCGCGAACCCGAAATGCACATAGCCGGGTCCCCAGCCCTTGTCGATCGGCTGGATCTGCAGCACGGCCGACTCGGCCTCGCGCAGCAGGCGGTAGTTGATGCGCTCGTAGTCGCCGCCGGCCATGGCTTCGTCGAGCCGCGCCTCCAGCGTGTCGAGATCGAGAGCGCCCGGCTGCAGCCCGCCCAGCAGCTTGCGAAGGCGCAGGGCCGAGCGCGAGCGATCGTCGTCGACGTCATAGCGCGCCACGTGCAGGGCTTCCCGCGCGTTCGCGCGGCGCGCCGCCAGGTGTTCGGACCAGGCCGCTTCATCGAGCGCCAGCGGCAGCAGATCGGGCAGCGCGGCCTCGGCGGCGGCGCGGCCGATGGCGATCGTCGACAGACTGTTCTCGAAGTCGGCGGACGAGAAGTCACCGAGCTGCGGACGGATCAGCACGTCGTCGGGATGCAGCTCGGCGAGAACGCGGTCGCTCTCGTGCTTCATGAGCACCGAGATCATCTGTACGGTGACCGAGAGCAGCGAGCCCAACTGCTCCTCGCGCAGCAGCGGTGCACCGACGTCGACCACGATCAGGCGCTCGGCGCCCTGTTCGCGGGCTACGCGCACCGGCACGTTCTCGACCACGCCGCCGTCGACCATCAGGCGCTCGTCGACCCGGATCGGCGCGAACACGCCGGGCACCGCCATGCTGGCGCGCATGGCCAGGGCGAGGTCGCCGCTGCGCATCACCACGCGCTCACCGCTGACGATGTCGGTGGCGACCGCAGCGAAGGGCAGGGGCAGCAAGTTGAAGTCGTGGACGCCGACCACGGGCAGGGTCTGGCGACGCAGCCACAGCAGCAGGCGATGGCCCTGCAGGGCGCCGCGCGGCAGCGCCAGCCGGCCGTCGCGGAAACCGAGTTCAGCGCCGCCGAGATTGGCGATGTCGTCGCGCTTGCGGCGCATCGGGCGCTGGGCGCGATCGGTGCTGTCGCGGAACAACCGCCCCCAGTCGATGGCGCGCATCAGGGCTTCCATCTCCACCGGCGACTGGCCGGTGGCGTACATGCCGCCGACCAATGCGCCCATGCTGGTGCCGGCGACGCTGTCGACCGGAATGCGGTGCTCTTCCAGCACCTGCAGCACGCCGATGTGGGCTGCCCCGCGGGCGCCGCCGCCGCCCAGCACCAGGCCGATGCGCGGACGCGCTTCGGCGACCCCTGCCGTGTGCCGTGCGGTCGCCGTAGCGGCGGGATCGAGGCCGGCATCGACCGCCACGCCGGGCAGCGGCAGGATCAGGCAGAACAACAGCAGGCAAAACAGAAGCAGGCAGGCGCCGCGGCGGCGGACCGGGTGACGGCTCATGCAGGCACTCCTGTGGGGAATGCCGCGCAGCATGCCGCAGCCGCGTGTCTGCGAGTAGGGGCTGCCAAGCATGGCCATGGGGCGCCACCTTCCGAACGCTGGGCTACGGCTTCGAGCAGCACTGCAGCCGCAGCTTCCAAGCGCTTTCCACGGCCTCAATCGGACTCGAGCAGACGCCGCCAGCCCTCGGCGCCGAGTTCGCGCAGACGCTGCTGGTTGCGTTCGGGAATGGCTGCGACATCGGCGCCGGCATCAACGATGCGGCTGATGCTGTCCTCGCGCAGAAGGTGCAGCAGCGGATACGGCGAGCGGTTCGTGCAGTTCTCGATCGCATCGATGGCACTGTCCTCGAAGCGGTAGTCGGGGTGGAAGCTGGCGAGCTGGAACTCGCCGGCGTAGCCCAGCGCATCGAGCAGGGCTTCGGCCGCGGCCAGCAAGTCGAGGTAGTCGTCGAAGTCGGGCAGAAGGGCGGGGATCACCAGCAGCGTGGTTTCGACGTCGACGATGTCGTGCGCGCGCAGATGCTCCAGCTCGCGCAGCAGTTCCTCGATCAGCGCGTCGCTGTCGGTCGCTTCGCTGAGCACCCAGCGGATGCGCCCACCGACATGCGGCGCGCGCGCATACGGGCACAGGTTGAGGCCGATCACGGCGCGCTGCAGCCAGCGCTGGCAGGCGTCCAGGACGCCGTTGGGCTCAGGTGCGGGCATGGGCGGGCGGGCAGGCGGCTGCAGTGTTGTGGCGGGCGATGTGCATGCGTGGTGGCGGGCTCTCAAGCCGATGCGGGCAGCGCGCGCAGTCGGGCGCGCGCCCATGCCGCCAAGCCGAGCTCGACGAAATGGAGCGCGAAGAACACGAAGCCCGGCATCCCCAGCCACCAGCCCGACTCGCGCGTGGCCGGAATGCTCAGGGCCAGCACAATCGACACCGCCGCGACAATCGGCACCAGTGCCCAGTTCCACAGTCTCGATCGCGTCCAGATGCGCTCCCGTGCATCCAGCCCGAGCGCGTCGCGCAGCCGCCAGGCCCGCAGATACAGCGCCCACATCACCGCGCCCATCGAGCCGAAGGCGGTCGCGAAGGTGATGAACAACACGGGCAGATCCGACAGCTCGGTGATGGTGAAGCCCGCCGGCAGCCAGCCGTCGCTGAGGGCGTTGAACAGCGCCGCGAACACCATTCGCACCGGGTAGACGAAGATCAGCAGCAGCATCACCAGCAAGAGGCTGAGCCGCACCGACAGCGGATCGTCGAGGCCGTAGGCGCGGCTCCAGCTCGCGTGCGCAGTCCAGAACCGCAGGATCAGCGCGAACGCCAGCGCGAAGGCCGGGATGCCGCGCATGGCCGTGCTGAGCGCGTCGACGCTGTCGGGGATCGACTCGCCAGCCACCGCCATCAGGGTGATCGCGAACGCGAAGGCCGCATCGACAAAGGCTTCGACGCGCGTGACCTGGGTGCCGCGTTCCTTGAATGGCTGCATGTTCGGATCCTTCGGGGCGCGCGGACTGTAGCAGCCGGCCCCGCGCAGCTGTCCGCGCGGACGTCCGTCCGGCCGCCGCGGACGCCCGCCGGCGTGCCAACTATCTTTGCATAAACAGTGATTTACGGATTGGCACGCTGTCTGCTTGGGCTCAAGTATCGGAGCAGGAGACAGACCGCATGATTCGCGAGACCGCCGCCCAGGACCGTGCCCTCCGCCCCGCTGCGCTGCCGCTGTGGCGACACCCCGCGCTGCGCCGCGGCGCGCTGATCGCGCTGCCGGTGCTGCTGGGTCTGTGGGCTCTGTCCGGCTGGCTGTCGGCCGAGCGCTCAGTCAACGCCGAGCGTCTGCGCTTTGCCACGGTGGAGCGCGGCCTGCTGGTGCGCGATGCGCAGGTCAACGGCCGCATCGTCGCCGCGGTCAGCCCGACCCTGTATGCGGCGGCGGCCTCGACGGTGAACCTGCGGACGCGCGCGGGCGCTTCAGTGAAGAAGGGCGAGGTGCTCGCGACTCTCGACTCCCCCGAGCTGCGAGCCGATCGCGACCGCGAGCTCGCCACGTTGCGCGGTCTGGAAGCCGATGTCGCGCGCCAGCGCATCCTCGCGCAGAAGGCGCGGCTGCTGGCCGCACGCACCGCCGATGAAGGCCGCCTCGCCCTGCAGACGGCGGAGCGCGATGCCGAACGCACCGCCCGCGCCTGCGAGGTGCAAGCCATCCCGCGCGCCGACTGCCTGCGCTACACAGACGCGGTCGAAGCGGCGCAGGTGCGCGCGCGACACAGCGAGGCCGATGCCGGCCTCGAAGGCCAGAACGCCGCGCTGGAACTGAAGAGCCGCGAGGAAGCGCTGGCCCGCCAGCGCGCCGTGGTCACCGACCTCGAGCGCCGCGTGGCCGACCTCGACCTGCGCTCCCCGGTCAGCGGCATCGTCGGCAGCATCGCCGTGGCCGACCGCGCCGTCGTGCCGGCCAACGCCCCGCTGATGACGGTGGTGGACTTGTCGCAGCTCGAGGTCGAGCTCGAAGTGCCGGAAACCTATGCCGACGACTTGGGCTTGGGCATGCGCGTGGAAGTGCGCATCGGCGCGCAGACCTTGGGCGGCGAACTCACGTCCATCGCGCCGGAAGTGCTGGAGCGCGTGGTGCTCGCCCGAGTCCGCCTCGACGCCCAGCCGGAGGGCCTGCGCCAGAGCCAGCGCCTCAGCGCACGCGTCCTCATCGACGAGCGGCCCGACGTGCTGATGATCGCCCGCGGCCCGTTCGTCGAAACCCAAGGTGGCCGCTTCGCCTACGTGATGGACGACGGCGACGCCGTGCGCCGGCCGATCACGCTCGGCGCCACCGCCGTCAGCGCCGTCGAGATCGTGGACGGCCTGCAGGAAGGCGAGCGTGTCGTGATTTCCGGCACCGACCTCTTCGACGACGCCGAACGCGTCCAGATCAACGAATAACCCCCTCCTTCTCCCCGATACCCACGCAGGACCCCGCCATGCTCTCGATGAAGCAGCTTTCCAAGGTCTACCAGACCCACATGATCGAAACCCACGCCCTGCGCGGCATCGACATGCAGGTGCGCGAAGGCGAGTTCGTCGCCGTCACCGGCCCCTCGGGCTCGGGCAAGACCACCTTCCTCAACATCGCCGGCCTGCTCGAAGAGTTCACCGGCGGCGAGTTCCACCTCGACGGCGTGGATGTCCGTGGCCTCGACGACAACCAGCGCTCGCGCCTGCGCAACGAGAAGCTCGGCTTCATCTTCCAAGGCTTCAACCTGATTCCGGACCTCAACCTGTTCGACAACGTCGACGTGCCGCTGCGCTACCGCGGCTTCAAGGCGGCCGAGCGCAAGCAGCGCATCGAGGAAGCCCTCGCCAAGGTGGGCCTCGCCTCGCGCATGAAGCACTACCCGGCCGAGCTTTCGGGCGGCCAACAGCAGCGCGTCGCCATCGCCCGCGC
>JBIJCA010000239.1:0-7242 GCA_044344935.1 Aquimonas sp.
GCTCGCCGACGAGCCGACCGGCAACCTCGACACGCAGATGGCCCGCGGCGTGATGGAGCTTCTCGAGCAGATCAACGCGGAGGGCACCACCATCGTGATGGTCACGCACGACCCGGAGCTCGCCGCGCGCGCCCAGCGCAACATCCACATCGTCGATGGCCAGGTCGTCGACCTGCAGCGCCTCGCTGCCGCCTGAGGAGTCCGACGCAATGTTCCGCTACCACCTCAAGCTTGGCCTCAAGAGCCTGCGCCGTGCGCCGGTGCTCACCGTACTGATGGTGCTCATCCTCGCCGTCGGCATCGGCACCAGCATGACCAGCCTGACCCTGCTACTGGCGCTCTCGGGCGACCCCGTGCCACAGATGAGCGGCAAGCTGTTCGTGCCACGCTTGGATGCGCGGCCGCTGGAAAGTTACACCGCCGGTGACGAGCCCGACTTCCAACTGGGCTACATCGATGCCCGCAACCTGCTGCGCGATGCCAAGGGAGCGCGACAGACCGTGCTGTTCGGCTTCGCCTCCGCGGTGGACAGCGGGCGTGACGATCTTCCGCCCTTCTTCGAGGACGGCATGACGGCCACGCACGATGCCTTCGCCATGTTCGACGTGCCCTTCATCGAAGGTGGTACGTGGCGTGCCGAGGACGACGCGAACGCCGCGAAGGTCGCCGTGATCGGGCAAGACCTAGCCCAGCGCTTGTTCCCGGGTGGCAAGGCGGTGGGCCAGCGCATACGCCTTGACGAGCGCGACTACACCATCACCGGGGTCATGGGCCTCTGGCAGCCGGTCCCGAACTACATCCGCGTTTATGGCAGCAGCAGCACCGGCCGCCCTCCGCAACTTTGGATTCCTTTCAGCACCGCCGTGCAGTTGGAGTACAGCAACAACGGCACGACCAACTGCCAAAGCACCCCCGAGCCGGGTTACCAGGGCTTTCTGGACTCCGAGTGCACGTGGTTGCAGTACTGGGTGCAATTGGATGATGCCCATCAGGTGCGGGCCTACCGCGACTACCTCTCGGCCTACGTGGCCGAGCAGAAGAAACTCGGCCGCATGCCGCGCCCGCCCAACATCGCGCTGCTGCCCTTGATGGCGCATCTGGAAAAAGCCGGCGTGGTCGGCAACGACCAGCGTCTTTCGAGCTGGCTGGCCTTCGGTTTCCTCGGTGTCTGCGTGGTGAACTTGGTGACCCTGATGCTGGCCAAGTTCACCGCGCGCCAGGGCGACATCGGCGTGCGTCGTGCACTCGGCGCCACCCGCGCACAGATCTTCCGGCAGTACCTCACCGAGGCCGGTGTGATCGGCGCCGTAGGGGCCGTGTTGGGCGCGGCGCTGGCCTGGTATGGCGTGCATCTGGTGGGTCGTGCCACAGCCACCACCGAGGACTTCTACCGGATGGACCCCGGCCTTCTGGCGACCAGCCTCGTGCTGTCGGTGCTGGCTGCGCTTCTGGCCGGTCTCTTGCCCACCTGGCGCGCCTGCAACGTGCGCCCCGCCCTGCAACTGAAGACACAGTGAGACCTGCCATGGAACTCCGCCCCATCCTTTCGTCGATGCTGCGTAGCAAAACCGGTGTCATCCTGATCGCGTTGCAGATCGCCCTCACCCTCGCCATCCTGGCCAATGCGCTGTATGTCATCGACGACCGCCTGCGCGAAGCAAGGCGTCCCAGCGGGTTGGACGAGGCCAATACCTTCCACCTCGCAGTGATCGATCGCGACGCCAAACTGGGGGATGGCGTGGTCGACAACGACCTCCGTCACCTGCGTGCCCTGCCCGGGGTCGAGGCTGCCGCCTGGGTGAGTCAGGTGCCGCTGATGCAGTCCGGCAGCAACAACGGCTACCAGCGCAAGCCGGATGCCGCGGGCGACTACGTCATCGCAACCGAGTACATGGTGGATGCCGAGGTCTTCAAGGCCTGGCCGCTGCGTCTGACCGAAGGCCGCGCCTTCGAGGCCGACGCGATGATCGAGGTCGACCGCTCGTTGCCGAAGCAGCCCAGCCCGAAACGTGCCGTGATCACGCAGCATCTCGCGCGGACCCTCTGGCCAGAAGAAGCGTCTGCAATCGGAAAAACCTTTCACCGCGGCTCGGAGGGCGCGCCGATCGAAGTCATCGGCGTGGTCGAGACGCTGGTGTCCCCCTGGGGTCGCGGATGGAACGATGGCAGCAACGCCGTGCTGTTCCCCGTCATCGAGCGCCAGCGCTACAACATCTACGCCGTGCGCACCACACCCGGCCAACTCGACCGGGTGATGAAAGAGGCCGAAGCCACGCTGCTGGCGCAGGTGCCGGGCCGGATGGTGTCCTACAACCAGGCCATGGCCAAGACCCGCGCCGACCGCTATGGCGGCGAGCACACGCTCGTCAACGGCCTGCGCGTGGTGGTCGCCCTGCTGTTGTTGATGACGGCCAGCGGCATCATCGGCCTCGCTTCGCTGTGGGTGAACCAGAGGCGCAAGCAGATCGGCGTGCGTCGTGCCCTCGGCGCACGGCGCATCGACATCCTGCGGCTGTTCATGACGGAGAACGTGCTGATCACCAGTGCAGGCGTCGTGGTCGGCTGCGGCCTCGCGCTGGGCCTCAATACACTGATGATGGACCAGCTCGAACTCACCAGGCTGCCCTTGGGCTACCTTGGCCTCGGCTCGGCCGCACTGCTGGCGCTGGGCGTCCTCGCCGTCCTGGGCCCCGCGCTCCGTGCGGCGTCGGTTCCGCCGGCCGTCGCCACGCGCAGCGCTTGAGCCCACGGCCGACTAGACTTCCGTCATGCACACCCTGCTGGTCATCGACGACAACGCCGGCGTCCGCACGGCGCTCGAGGTCTTGTTCGGCCTGCACGGCCTCACCGTCCTCGGCGCCGACGGCCCCGAGGAGGGCCTCGCGCTGCTCGACCGGCATCGCATCGACCTCGTGCTGCAGGACATGAACTTCACTGCCGACACCACCTCCGGCGAGGAAGGCATTGCCCTGTTCCATGAGATCCGCCGTCGTCATCCGGATATGCCGGTGATCCTGCTCACCGCGTGGACGCATCTCGAAGCCGCGGTCGATCTGGTCAAGGCCGGTGCGGCCGACTACCTGGCCAAGCCCTGGGACGATGCGCGTCTTGTCGCGAGCGTACGCAACCTCGTCGAACTCGGTCAGGCCAACCGCGAACTGATGCGGCTGAAGTCCAGCCAGCGTCGACGCAGTGAGGCGCTGAAGAGCGAGCTCGACCTGCGCGGGCTGGTGTTCGCCGACCCGGCCATGGCCGAGCTGCTGCAGCTGGTCGCGCAGATCGCGCGCGCCGATGTGCCGGTGCTGATCACCGGCCCCAATGGTGCCGGCAAGGAGCGCATCGCCGAGATCCTGCAGGCCAACTCGCAGGTGCGCGAAGGTCCCTTCGTGACGCTCAACTGCGGTGCGCTGCCGTCCGAGCTCATCGAGGCCGAGCTGTTCGGCGCCGAGGCCGGCGCCTACACCGGCGCCAGCAAGGCGCGCGAGGGCAAGTTCGAGGCCGCCGACGGCGGCACCCTGTTTCTGGACGAGATCGGCAACCTGCCGCCGGCCGGGCAGATGAAGCTGCTGCGCGTGCTGGAAACCGGCCGCTTCGAGCGCCTGGGCAGCAACCGCGAGCGGCAGGTGCGGGTGCGCGTGCTGAGTGCGACCAATGCCGATATCCCGAGCATGATCCGCAGCGGCCAGTTCCGCGAAGATCTGTACTACCGGCTCAACCTGATCGAGCTGAGATTGCCGCCGCTGGCCGCGCGGCCGCTCGACATCCTGCCCCTGGCCGAATACTTCCTCGCCGGCCGCAAGCCGCTGTCGGCCGCTGCGCGCGAAGCTCTGCTGCGGCACGCATGGCCCGGCAATGTGCGCGAGCTGCGCAACGTGATTGAGCGCGCCAGCCTGCTGGCGCGCGGCGCGCAGATCGAAGCCTCGGATCTCGGCCTGCCGGCCGTGCCAGTCCCCGCGCCGCCGAGTGAGACGGGCCTCGCCGACGAACCCGACCGCGCCAGCATCGAAGCGGCGCTGGCGCGCGCCGGCGGCGTGGTTGCGCAGGCGGCGTCGGAGTTGGGCTTGAGTCGTCAGGCCCTGTACCGGCGCATGGAGCGCCTGGGCATCGCCCGCTGATGCCGTCGCGCGTGCGTCGCCGCTCGCTGGCCGGTCGGCTGATGCTGGCCCTGGTGCTCGCGCTCACGGCAGCGATCGCGCTCGCCGCCTGGCTGACGCAGCAACTGCAGAGCCCGCTGCTGGCCGGCACACTGACGGTGGCCCTGTGCCTGCCACTGGCGCTGTTTGCGGCACGTTGGGTGGTGCGACCGCTGCTGTCCCTGTTCCGCGCCCTGGGCGGCACGGTCAGCGCCTACCGCGACAGCGACTTCAGCTTCGGCATTGCCTGGGAATCCAATGACGAGCTGGGCGATCTGGTCGAGGCCCACAACGCACTCGGCAGCGCCCTGCGCGAGCAGCGGCAGTCACTGGTGCAGCGCGAGCTGCTGCTCGACACCCTGCTGCAGAACACGCCGGTGGCGATGCTGCTGCTGGATCCGGGTGAGCGCGTGGTCTACGCCAACCTGGCGGCGCGCCGGCAGTGGAACGGCGGCCGCCGCATGGAGGGGCTGGCGCTGGAGGCCGTGCTGGACGGGCAACCGCAGCCGCTGCGCGAGGCGGTCGAGGGCGGCCGCGACGGTCTGGTCGGCTGGGGTGAGGCCGAAGACGAGGACACCTGGCATCTGGCGCAGCGCAGCTTTCGCCTGAACGGGCGCGCGCATCGCCTGCTGCTGCTGCGTCCGCTCACTCACGAGCTGCGTCGCGCGGAAGTGCGCACCTGGAAGAAAGTCATCCGGGTCATCAGCCACGAGCTCAACAACTCGCTGGCGCCAATTGCCTCGCTGGCGCACTCCGGCGCCGAGCTGAACCGGCGCGGCCAGCACGATCGCCTGGGCCCGGTCTTCGAGACCATCGAAGAGCGCGCGCGCCACCTCAACGAGTTCATCCGCGGCTATGCGCGCTTCGCCAAGCTGCCCAATCCGCAGCCTGAAAGCGTCGAGCTCGCCCCGTTCCTGCAGCGACTGGCCGCCGAGTGCAGCTTCGCGCTGATCGGCACCCCGCCCGCGCGCGCGCAGTTCGACCCCGCGCAGCTGAGCCAGGCCCTGCTCAATCTGCTCAAGAACGCGCACGAATCCGGATCGCTTGCGGAGGCGGTCGAGCTGTCGGTCCGCGACGAGTCCGAATGGCTGCGCATCGAAGTCGCCGATCGCGGGCCGGGCATGAGCGCGCTGGTGATGGAGCAGGCCCTGCTGCCGTTCTACTCGACCAAGCGCAACGGCACCGGCCTCGGCCTGGCGCTGGTCCGCGAGATCGTCGAGGCACACGGCGGCCAGGTGCGACTGGCCCAGCGCGAGGCCGGCGGGCTGTCGGTGCTGCTGCGGATTCCGCGCAGCGAGAGTTAGGCATCTTGTTGCGCTTCAGATTTGAGAGCGCCCCCTCAAGAAGCGTGTTGCGATTCGGACTTGAATCCGCCCTCCGTAGGGGTGTTGCGTTTCAGAGTTGAGACCGCCAAGTGAAGCCTGAGAATCTCAAGAATCTTGCGCATGGGTAACCTCGTTTGAGCCACCGTCGACCTCCGCTGTAACTGGGAGGCCGACGGTAGCGGGTTACCCGCCTACACCCCGACCGGCTTGCCGTGGAATGGGTGACCGGCATCGCGTGGAATCGGTGACCGGCATGGCGTGGAATACGCACAGCCTATGAATCAATGGGTGACTTCCAGCACTTGGGTGCTACGAAGATAGATCTAAGCCCGGCATCCGTCATCGTGAGCCCGTCACCCTGTTCTTCTTACGACGAGGGCTGATTCGAAGTACTTGGATGTTATGAAGGCCGACCTGGGCCTCGGCTTCCTGGTTCAGACGAAAAGCCTCCAGAAGAAACAGTTGTGCGAGTTTCGATTTCCCGTGAGAACGACGCAAGGACTGCCTGCTCAGTTTCCTTCACAGGTGTTCCATACATCTCGCAGAGCGCCTTCGAAAGATGAAGGGTCACGTCAGCAAGAATCATTCCCCAAGCGTGCGCTTCTGGGATCTTGGTTGTCTCGGAATACATGCCGACTTTCATCGAGCAGTGAAGCGATTTTTGAGCAATCCAAACTCTGAGCATTTCAACTGAGTTCGCGTCTTCCTTTGCAGCGATCGGGATACTTCGCTCTTGCATTTCAGCTCCTCATTCGTGCAGATAACAGCGGGTCAGATCTCCTCCAAAAACCATGGAGGAAAAAACTCAACGTCTGTTTATTCTGGTTCCCGTGGGCGGGGGGTTGATGCCGCGTTGCTCCCATCGGCTTTCGCGAACTTCGTTTCTCCGATTGTCAAGCGCATCCCGACCTCCGCGATCATTAATCGCTTGCTGCTCAGCATTCTGGCGAGCCTCTCGATCTCCCTTGGGATACGCGCCAACGATCGCGGCGCCCTCTCGATCTCTCCCATCCGATTTGTCACGCTCCCTTGCCTCAATGTCGTCTGTCGAGCCTACGTACTCCTTACCTGATTCGGTATTCTCGCCGCTAACACAGTATATGCAGCCATAGTCGCTCTCGCGTGTTCCAGCGCCCTCGGGCAAATCGGGAGCGGCGGGCTCTGAGGTCGCGGCCTCATTTACTACAGCAACAGTACCGGCGACCGCAACGGCGCCCACTGCCACTGTAGTGGCCTTCGCCCCGCCGAGGATTGAAGCAATCTTTCCAGCCGCAGCAACGCAGAACGGTGCGGGCGGAGCCGCTACGCAGGCCCACCGCCCATCCGGATCCACATAGGTATACGGATTGTTATTTGCATACCAATACCGATTGAAGTTCAGCGGATCCGCACTGACCGGATCGGTGCTGATGAAGCGCAGCGTCGCCGGATCATAGTAGCGCTGCTGCATGTAGACCAGCTCGCTGGCTGAATCCATCACATGCTTGGTGTAGCCCGGGCCGTCGCGCCAGCCGTCGAGTGGGGCGCCAAACGCTTGGTAGCGTGAGCGGAAGACGACCGAGCCTTGGTTGGCGGTCTTGACGCTCAGGCTGCCGAGCAGGTCGCTGTGCAGGTAGCTCGTTGTCGCCGCGCCGCCATTGAGCGGCTGCTGACGTTCAGCCACCAGCTGGCCGTTGAACTGGATGTAGTCGTGACGCGTGTTGGTCGGGCCGTCTTCGACGTACAGCAGCAGACCGTTCTGGCTGTAGACCTCGAAGCGGGTGCCGAAGAACTGCTGGCTGGTG
>JBIJCA010000080.1:0-16346 GCA_044344935.1 Aquimonas sp.
GGCCAACCACGGTGCCGATGGCCAAGGCGACTCGCAGCGCGGCATGAAGCACCGCCAGTCGCAGCCTCGCCAAACGGCCACTTGGCGCCGGCAACGATCTGCCATCTTCGGGAAAACCGAGCGGCGCAGCCGACTTCAATGACGCCAGCATCGGGATCAGGGTCATCGACACCACCATTGAAACCAGGATCGCGATGGCGACGGTCAGCGCCTGCTCACCGAACAGCTGCCCGGCTACGCCTTCCACGAACACCATGGGCAGGAACACCGCGATGTTGGTCAAGGTGGACGCCACGACCGCGAGGCGAACCTCTGACGCCCCCTCCACCGCAGCCTCGATGACGCCGAGGCCTCGCTCGCGCGCTTTGGCGATGGACTCAAGGATCACGATCGAGTCGTCGACCACCATGCCGGTGGCGAGCGCCAAGCCGCCGAGCGTCATGATGTTCAGACTGAGACCGGCCTGCTCCATCAGGAAGAAGGTGCTGATGACCGAGACCGGCAACGTGAGGCCGATGACGAACGTGCTCCAGCCGTCGCGCAGGAAGAAAAAAATGATGAGGATGGCCAGCAGGCCGCCCATCAACGCTTCATTGCGGACGTCGTCCAGCGACCCGCGAATGAACACCGACTGGTCGTCCACCACGATCAGGTCGACGTCTGCTGGAAGGTTCTCGCGCAATCGCTCCAGCTGTTCAGCCAGACCTTCAGCGACCGAAACCGTGTTGGCGTCACCTTCCTTGTAGATCGCAAGCTCGATGGCTTCGCGACCGTCCATACGAATGATCGCCTCGCGCTCCTTGAAGCCTTGAGCGACCTGCGCAACGTCGCGCAGGCGAACCGGCACGCCCTGGTCGACCGCAACCAGCATTTCCTGCATCTGCTCAACGGTGGCGAACTGGTTGACCGTTCGCACCAGATAGCGCTGGTTGCCCTCGTCGATCGCGCCGCCGGAGATGTTGACGTTCTCCTGGCGCAGTCGATCAATCACCCGGGCAGGCGTCAGATTGAGCTGGGCCAGCCGCTGCGGATCCAACAGGACCTGCACTTCGTCCTCCAGACCACCGCTGACCTTCACCGCCGCGACGCCACCCACCGGTTCCAGCCGCTTCTTCAGCGTTTCATCCGCATAGCGACGGAGATCCTTCAGGGCGGCGACATCGGAGCTTGTCTGCGCGGTCTTCGCGACCAGACCCAAGCGCATGATCGGCTCGGTCGAGGGGTCGAAACGCAGCAGCACCGGCTTCTCGGCCTCCAGCGGCAGGCGCAGCAGCTCCAGCTTGTCGCGCACCTCGATGCCGGCACGGTCCATGTCCGTGCCCCAGGCGAACTCCAGGATCACGTCGCTCTGACCGGTACGCGATACCGAGCGCAGCCGGCGCAGGTTCTTGACCACGCCGACGCCCTCCTCGACGGGCTCGGTGATCAGGTTCTCGACCTCGGTCGGCGCGGCTCCGGTGTACTCGGTGCGCACGGTCAGGGTCGGGTAGCTCAGGTCCGGCAGCAGATTGACCTTGAGATCGCGCAGCGCGATCAGGCCAAAAAGCACGAAGGTGATCGTCACCATTCCCACCGTCACGCGACGGCGGGTGGCGATCTCGGCAATGTTCATGGCGGCTCCGTCGGACTCAGCCGGCGGTGCCGGCGGCGGGCTTGCCTTGGGCGACGGCGTCTACATCGACCGCCGCATTCGGCACGCCGATCAGCTGCAGCAGGGCGCCGTCGCGCAGCGTGACCTTGCCCGTTGTAACCACGCGATCACCCTCCTGCAGACCGCCGCGGACTTCGGCAAGGCTGCCGCTGAGATGGCCGACCTCGATCGGGGTGCGCACCGCGCGGCCTTCGCGGACAACAAAGACCGCCGGCACGCCTTCGCCTTCGATCAGGGCTTCACGGGGTACGGTCAGGGCCTCCGCGCGCTCGTCGTAGACCACCTCAACGCGACCGAACATGCCCGGCTTGAGAACACCGGAGGCATCCGAGAAGGCCGCCACCACGCGGAAGGTGCCGCTTGCGGCATCCACGACCGGGCTGACGCGGTCGATGCTGCCGTCGAAGCTGACACCGGGCGCGGCGTCCACACGCAAGGCCACCGGCTGGCCAGCCTTCAGCGTCGCCAGTTCGCGCTCCGGCACATTCAGCACCGCCTCCAGCCGTGAGGTATCGACGACCTTGAACATCGCCTGGTTCACCTGGATGAGATTGCCTTCCTTCGCCATCCGCTGGGCAACCACACCATCGAACGGAGCGACGATGCTGGTGTAGGAAAGCTCCAGCTTGGCCATCTCGTGGAGGGCACGCTGCGTATCGAGGTCGAAACGCAGACGCTCATGGGCTTCGGCCGCCAGCAGCTTGCGATCAAACAGCTCCTGTGCGCGCCTGTACTCGGCTTCGAGCTTGCGCAGCATGGCTTCGTTGCGCTGCAGCTCCAGCCGTGGCCGTTCGGGGTCGATACGCGCCAGCAGCTGGCCCGCCTCGACCCGATCGCCCTCCTCCGCCAGCAGTTGCAGCAGCACGCCTGAAGTCTTGGCAACCACCTGGGCTTCCCCCTTGGCCTCCAGCGGAGCCGTGCCGCTGTAGCTCGCGGTGATGCCCTGACGAACGGCGAGCGCCGTGTCCACAGGAACCGGCTGCTCCTCGCGCTTTTCTTCCTTGCTGTTGTCTTCGCTCGCGGTCTTGTCGGCATCCGACTCGGGGCCTCCAGCGCAGCCCGCGCCGAACACCAGCACCAGGCCAAGAACGCCAGCGGAGAGCAGGCGCAGGGGTTGGAAGACTGAGATCTGGCGTGACGTAGGCTGGGCAGGCGCGCGCATGGCGGATTCCGGGAAGCGGGGGAGAGGTGGTGTTATAGTTAGCTACATCACCACGCTTGTCAAGCAGCAGGTCAGGCCAACCACGTGTTGGGGCTGCAGTCACCAGCCGAGCACGCTACGGTGACAAGCGTGACAGTCGAAGTCGCACGATTGCGTGTGCAAAAGGCCACGAGCCGGACATCCTCTGAGGCGGGCTGCCGCACCGAGGGGTGGGACAAATTGTCGCAGGCGCGGACGCGACGCTATACTCCGGCGCTTTCCAAGGCGCTGCCAACCTGCCTGAAGTCAGGTGCGCTGGCGCTACTCGCAACATCCTGACGCTGGAACCCATCGATGAAGCCGATCCTGCGAATCCTCGCAAGCCTCGCCCTGGCGACCGCTGCCCTGCCGGCATTGGCCGAAGGCAATGCCGAGAACGGCAAGCTGCTGGCCTACACCTGCACCGGCTGTCACGGCATTCCGGGGTACAAGAACGTGTACCCGCACTACCACGTTCCCAAGATCGCCGGACAGAATTACGAGTACCTGGTGGCCGCCCTGACCGCTTACCAGAAGGGTGATCGTCCGCATCCGACGATGCGCGCGCAGGCTGAGGGCTACAGCACCCAGGAGCTGAGCGACATCGCGGCCTTCCTCTCCAGCTACAAGGGTGACGCCAAGTGAGCCCGAAGATCCTGTCGACTGCGGCGCTGGCCGCTGCGCTGATGCTCTCCGCCACCGCTGCTGATGCGCGCCGTGGCAACGTGGAGGCCGGCCGTGAACTGGCCAAGACCTGCCAGGCTTGCCACGGCGCCGATGGCAACGGTATCGGCGATGGCCAGTACCCGAACATCGCTGGTCAGTACGAAGACTATCTGCTGCATTCGCTCAAGGCTTACAAGTCCGGCGATCGCAACAACGCGATCATGGCCGGCTTCGTGGCGGGGCTTGACGAGCAGAACATGGCGGATCTCGCCGCCTTCTTCGCCGCCCAGAAGGGGCCGCTGCGCGACCTGCGCGAAATGAAGTAAGCAGCGTCCCGCCGCACCAACGAAAAACCCCGCGCACCGCGCGGGGTTTTTCTTTGCGCCCGGGTGCACGACGCCTCCTTGCGCCCGCCGCCCATGGGCCGGAAAGCTCACCCACAGGCCGCCCTCGCCCGCTGACGCCCGGGCGAGGACGCGCGACTCCGCAACGGGCTACCAGTGGACGCCACGCATCAAGGCGGCGAAAGCGATCTGCTCGGACGAAGCCTGGATCTCCCCGCCCTTCTGTCCCTGTGCCGCCGCGGAGTCCGGGAACAGCTGGAAGGCGGTGTTCATCACCACCTCGTAGGCCTTGGGCGCAATCGCATTCAGCACCGCCGAGAAGATGCCGAGTCGGGTAGCGATGCGCGCCGGCCGTTCGATGATCGCCTGCACGATCAGATCGGCAGCCTCGTCGGGCGAAATGGTCGGCACCGAGTCGTACATCTTGGTCGGCGCAATCATCGGTGTGCGCACCAGCGGCATGTTGATCGTCGTGAAGGCGATGCCGTGGCCGGAGAACTCACCCTGCGCACAGCGGCTGAAGGCGTCCAAGGCAGCCTTCGATGCCACGTAGGCGGAAAAGCGCGGAGAGTTCGCCAGCACACCGATCGAGCTGATGTTGATGATCTGCCCGCGCTTGCGCTCGGTCATGCCCGGTAGCGCACCCATGATCAGCCGAAGCGAACCAAAGTAGTTGAGCTGCATGGTGCGTTCGAAATCGTGGAAGCGGTCGTAGGACAGCGCGATCGAGCGTCGAATCGAACGCCCGGCGTTGTTGACCAGAATGTCGACGCGTCCGTGCTCGGCGAGCACCTGCCGCATCAGCTCATCACAGGAGTTGAGGTCGGCCAGATCCGCCGTGTAGGCGTGGCAATTGCCGCCGGCGGCAATGATCTCGTCGCGCGTCTTGAACAATTCCTCCTGTCCGCGCGCGACGATGATCGTCACAGCGCCGGCGGCCGCGACCTTGAACGCCGCAGAACGACCGATACCCGAGGACGCGCCGGTGATCAGCACCACCTTGCCGTCGACACGACCGCGCAGCGAGCGGTCGACGAACAGCTCGGGGTCCAGGTGGCGCTCCCAATAGTCCCAAAGCCGCCACGCGTAGCTCTCGAGATCCGGCACACGGACGCCCGAGCCCTTGAGCGCACGCTCGGTTTCGCGGCAATCGAAGCGGGTCGGATAGTTGACCAGACCCAGCACCGACGAGGGAATGCCGAGGTCTTTCAAGACCATGCCCATGAAGCGCTTGACCGGCGCCAGGTTGCCCAGCGCCATCCGCACCGGTGCGGGGATGAAACTGAACATCCGCGCGTCGAGGCGCATGGTCATCTGCGGCGCATGGCCTGCGCGCGCGAACAGGTTCAGGACCTCGCCGATGCGCCGGGGTGCAGGATCAGTCAAATGGAAGCAGCCACCGTCCAGGCCAGGCTTGTGGGCGATGTGGTCCATGGCGTCAGCCACGTAGTCCACCGGCACCATGTTCATGCGCCCACCCTCGATGCCCATTGTCGGCATCCACGGGGGCAGCACGCTGCGCAGGCGCTTGATCAGGGTGAAGAAGTAGTAGGGGCCGTCGATCTTGTCGATCTCGCCGGTCTTCGAGTGGCCCAGCACCATCGACGGGCGGTAGATCCGGAACGGGATGCTGCAGTGTTCCCGGACCACCTTCTCGGCCTCGTGCTTGGTCCGGAAGTACGGATGGTCGAGCTTTTCGGCCTCGGCGAACATGTCTTCGCGGAACACACCGCTGTAGAGGCCAGCGACCGCGATCGAGCTGGTGTGATGGAAAATCTTGGCGCCGATCGCCTCGGCACACTCCACGGCGTGCCGGGTGCCGTCGACGTTCGGGCCGATCTGCGCATCCGCGCTCGCTGCAAGGTCATAGATCGCAGCCAGGTGAAAGAAATGCCTCACCTTTCCGGACAGGGCTTTCAATTGCGCCGGGCTGATGCCGAGCTTCGGCTTGCCTAGATCTCCGGTGACCACCTGCACCCGCGCCATGTCCCAGCCCATCCGCTCGCCGATGTCCTTGAGCTTGGCCTGCGAGCTCTTGCGCACCAGCACATGGATCGTGCCCTTGCGCTTCAACAGGTTGCTGACCAGATGGCGGCCGATGAAGCCGGTGGCGCCGGTGACGAAGTAACTCATGGTGTCTCCCTCCTGCTGGGTCTGTCCGGCCGGCGTGCCTCGCGCCGACTTCGGTTTTCGCGCGGCCAAGATAGCGCCACCGCCGCTCGCCGCCTACCCGTCATCTGCAGTTCATGCAGATGCAACACGGGTGACGGCATTCCGTCATCCGTGGCTTCGATGCTTGTGAGCTTCGGGAAATCCCTCCCGGCACCTGGAGCCCGCCATGCAGAAAGACGCCAGCCCCCTCCCCTACGGCCCCGAAGATTTCGACTTCGAGGACAGCAACCGCTCAGGCAATCCGCACTTCGCGGACGTGCTCGCCAGCCGCAGCCGCCGCGATCTGCTGAAGGGCAGCCTGGCGGCCGCGGTGGGCGCCATGTTCGTCAGCCAGGAAGCGCTCTCGGCGTCACCGGCGTCCGGCCAGATGTTTCTCAAGGGCGAAAAGTCGCTGCCCCTTCCCCTGCCCCGTCGACCGACCTTCCAGCCGATCTCGGTGAACCGGCTCGACGCCGTGACCGTGCCGCCCGGTTACACCGCGCGAACGGCGTTCCGCTGGGGCGACGCCCTGCTTCCGGACTCCGCCCCGTACAAGGCCGATGGCACCAACACCGGCGCGGACCAGGAAAAGTCGATTGGCCAGAACCATGACGGCATGCACTTCTTCCCGCTGGGCAGCCGTCAGGAAGAGCGCAACCGTCGCGGCCTGCTGGTGATGAACCACGAGTACATCGAGCAGAGCGAGCTGCATCCGAACGGCCAGGTGCTGGTCGACGGCAAGCGCCTCGCGGACGACGTGCGCAAGGAACTCGCCGCGCACGGCGTCAGCGTCATCGAAGTCGCCCGCCAGATGAACGGCGAGTGGAGCGTGGTCGGCGGCTCGAAGTTCAATCGTCGCATCACCGCCAGCACCCCTTGCGAGATCTCGGGTCCGGTGCGCGGCTCCAGCTTCGTCGTGACCAAGTACAGCCCGGACGGCACGCGCACCCGCGGCACCATCAACAACTGTGCCAACGGCTACACGCCTTGGGGCACCTACCTCACCTGTGAAGAAAACTGGGCGGGCTATTTCGTCAACCGCGGCCAGCGCCCACGCGAGCAGAGCCGCTACGGAGTACCCACCAGCAACGGCCGCTACCGCTGGGAAACCGTCGAAGAGCGCTTCAACACGACGCCCTCAACCGGCACGGCGGCCTCCGACTTCCGCAACGAAGCCAACGGCCAGGGCTGGATCCTCGAAATCGATCCCAACGACCCGACTTCGGCGCCCATCAAGCGCACCGCCATGGGCCGCTTCGCCCATGAGGGGTGTGTGTTCGCGCCGGTCACCGTCGGCCGGCCGATGGTCTTCTACTCGGGCGACGACTCGCAGAACGAGTACATCTACAAGTTCGTGACCCGCGACGTCTACCTGCCGGCACCGCTCACCGTCGCCCGCGACGCCCTCGACAACGGCACCCTGTACGTGGCCCGGTTCAACGCGGACGGCAGCGGCGACTGGCTGCCGCTCGACTTCAATGACGCCGGCTTCAAGGCAAAGGCTGCCGCCGCAGGGGTCACCTTCGCCAACCAGGCGGACGTGCTGGTCAACACCCGTCTCGCAGCAGATGTGATGGGCGCGACCCCGATGGACCGTCCCGAGTGGGGCGCTGTGCACCCGCTGAACGGCCAGGTGTACTTCGCCTGCACCAACAACAGCGGCCGCCCGGCGGCCGGCACCGACCCTGCAAACCCGCGCGGGCCGAACCCGTTCGGCCACATCGTGCGCTGGCGCGAAGCGGGCAACGATCACGCCGCGACACGCTTCAGCTGGGACATCTTCATGTTGTCGGGCACGACCACGGACAGCGCCAACCCCGCGGCGGGCGGCAACGCCAAGCTCAACGAGAACTCGATCCACGCGAGCCCGGACGGGCTGTGGTTCGACGACGGTGGTCTGCTGTGGATCCAGACCGACATGAGCGGCAGCCAGCTGAACTCCGGGCCGTTCGGCAACAATGCGATGCTTGCCGTAGACACTGTCACCGGCGATATCCGGCGCTTCCTGGTCGGACCCGTCGGCTGCGAAGTCACCGGCGTGGTCTGCACACCCGATCTGCGCACCATGTTCGTCAACATCCAGCATCCGGCTGACGGCAGCAGCTGGCCCGATGGCAACGGTGTGCGCCCGCGTTCGGCTACGGTGATCGTCACCAAGAACGACGGCGGCATCATCGGTACCTGATAGGCAGCAGCGGAGACGCGGCGGCGGGCCCGGCAAGGCCCGCCGCCGCATTTCGTTTGACCCCCGTTTCCGCAGCGTGCTATCAACGCGCACCCGGCGCCGCTGCGCCGCAAGAACCCGCGGGGAAACGATCCATGAGCGATCTGAAAAGCCAGTTCGAAGCCGCGTCCGTGGCCGTCAAGGCCTTGCCCGACCGGCCGGACAACGACACCCTCCTGCAGCTCTACGCGCTCTACAAGCAAGGCGCAGAGGGCGATGTCAGTGGGCCGAAGCCGGGCTTCTTCGACTTCGTTGGCACCGCCAAGTACGAAGCCTGGGCCAAGCTCGCCGGCATGAACACCGACGAGGCGATGAAGAAGTACATCGCGCTGGTCAACAAACTCACCGGCTGAGCACATCCCGGCGCAGCGCGCCATCCCAGCCTGGAGCCCGACATGGCCCGCGACACCCGTGAGCGCATCCTCGAGACCAGCCTCACGCTTTTCAATGCGCGCGGCGAACCGAACGTCAGCACCAACCACATCGCTGACGAGATGGAGATCAGCCCGGGCAACCTGTATTACCACTTCCGCAACAAGGACGACATCATCGAACAGCTGTTCGCGCGCTTTGAAGCGCGCATGGACGGCGCACTGGTGTCGCCCGACGACCGCCTGCCCACACTGGAAGACATCTGGCTGCAGCTGCACGCGGTCTTCGAGTGCATCTGGGATTTCCGTTTTGTCTATCGCGATCTGGTCGACATCACCAGCCGCAACCGCAAGCTGCGCATGCACTTTGCGCGCATCTTCAAGCGCGCTGGCGAGAACGCGACGCGGATCATGCAGGGCCTGGTGCGCGCCGAAGTCATGCGCGCCAGCGTCGACGAGATCCAGGCTACCTCCACCAACATCCTGCTGATCTCCACCTTCTGGCTCAATTTCAGCGCCGTTCGCGGCGAGCAGGATGAACGCGAGGCTGTCAACCGCGGCATCCATCAGGTGCTGATGCTGATCGCGCCCTTCCTGCGCGACGCCGAGCGCGTGCACCTGCATCACCTGCTGGCGGCGTACAGGTGAAGAGCAGGGATTGGGGATTCGACGCGTGCGTGGATCGAGCGCGAAGGCTTTCGGGTGACTTGATCTGCTGAGTGTGGACGGCAGATCGCGTCAAACCTGCTCCACTGAGCCCCTCTCCCCTCGTGGGAGAGGGGGACTCGCGCAGCGATCCCTGCCCTCCTCTGGATCAGCACTACGTCGCGCAGCGGATTGCAGACATGGGAACCCGCAAACGACAAGGCCCGCATCAGCGGGCCTTGTCGTTTGCGGCGTGGCGTGTTTGCCTCAGGCGCGGCGCGTGCTCTTGCGGGCGGCGGGCTTGGTGGCACGACGCGCGGGAGCGCGCTTTGCGGCAGGCTTGCGCTTGGTCTTGCCTTTCAAGGTACGGCCCAGCAGCTTCTCGACGCGGGCGATCACCGGCTGGCTGGCCTGCTCGACGCGGCTGCGGACCTGCTCGGCCAGCTCCACCGCACGGCCGCCGGCAGCGCCGACTTCGAGCTGAACGCGCTCGGCGATCTGGCGGCTGCCGGAATCGATGCGTGCGATCAGACTGCGGCCTTCGCGACGCGCGATGGCGGCGACGCCGAGACCGGCCAGCATCAGGGTACGAGGGCTGAGTTCGGCTTTGGACGCCTGGGTGACACGACGGGCTTTGATCTGCTTCATGGGAAGGTTCCTGTTCGCGCTGCGACAGCGCCGGATGGCGTGCGCGGCACCGCAACGGCGCCGCATCGCATGCTAGGTTTGCGCGATAGAACAAACACACTACGCGCGGAACGCGCATCGGGAGGGTTGGGATGGCCAAGAGCAAAGCCTGGGCGGCATTTCCGCACGACAGCAAAGCCTTCGACTACAGCGGCACCAAGCTCGACAAGGCCTGGGCCAAACTGCATGCGGGCGACTGCGAGCCGTTTCCCGAAGCATCCGATGTCGCCGCGAGCCTCAAGGCCGCCAGACTCGATCTCGACGCCGAAGACACCAGCGCGACCCTGCAGGAGGCCTGGCGTGCGTTTCACCGCGGCGATTTCCAGCAGGCCTTCGAACTGGGCGAAGGTCTCGGCGTGATCGGCGCCTCGGTGGCGGTGAAGGCCGGCGGCATTCACGGCAGCCATCTGCTGGACACTGACGCCGCCAAACTCAAGCGCTACGAACAGCTGGTCGAACTCGCCGAAGCGGCTGCGACCGCGCTGCCAAAGCGCGGCAACAGTCATTTCCGGCGCGCGTTCGCGATCGGCCGCTACAGCCAGAGCATCTCGATCGCCAAGGCCCTGACCCAGGGTCTTGCGGGCAAAGTCAAGGAGAGCCTGGATGCGACACTCAAGCTCGCGCCCAAACACGCCGAGGCGCACACCGCACTTGGCCTCTACCACGCCGAGATCATCAACAAGGTCGGCAGCATGCTGGGTGGACTCACCTACGGCGCCAAGGCGACGCTGGGCGAAAAGCACCTCGCCACCGCGGTCGAGCTCACGCCGGATTCGCCGATCGCGCACATCGAATACGGCAACGGCCTGATGCTGCTCTACGGTGACAAGCGCGAGGACGACGCGGCGGCCGCGTACGAGCGCGCGGCCAAGCTGAAACCCAGGGATGCGATGGAGAAACTCGACGCCGAGTTCGCGCGCAGCCAGCTCGAAGACGAGTAATCCGTGGTCCGAGGTGGTGGGCGCAGCCGCGGCGCCCACCGCGGGCGTGCTGCTCTACTTCAACGATGCCAGATACGCCACCATCGCCTGCAGGTCTTCCTGCGGCAGTTCGGCGTAGGGGCGCTTGGCCTTGATCGCGCGCGGCGCCAGATCCTCCTGCACGGCCTCGTCGGCCGTCGCGAAATGCAGGATCTCGGTCTCGGACAGGCGCGCGCCGACGCCGTCCAGCGGACTGCGCGGGCTGCCCTCACCAGCGATCGAGTGACACATCATGCAGTCGTTGGCGACCACGACCTCGCGGCCGCGCGCCAGCAGCGCGGCGGCAGCGCCATCAACGCCCACTGCGACGACCAGCGTCGGCGCCGCAGGTGGGTTCTGCACCGCGGCGAAAGCAGCAGAAAGCAGGACGACCATCAGCCCGGTGATGGCGGCGATGCGGCGGGCCCAGAGTTCTCGCATGGTGTGTCTCCTGATCGGTGCGCGGGGAAGGATGAGGACGGCTTTCAGGCGAGATCGAAGATCTCGGAGTGCAGGCGCGCCAGCGGCACACCCAGGCTATCGAGACTGCGCTCGGACAGGCGGATCATCGGTTCGGGCCCGCACACGAAATAGTGCAGGCGATCGCGCTGACCCGGCAGATGCCGGTTCAGCACCTCGGCGGTGATGAAGCCACGCTCGCCGGTCCAGCCTTCGGGCGGGTCGCCGAGCACGTGTACCAGCTTCAGCGACAGGGCCTGCTGAAGGGATTCGAGCTCCTCGCGGAAGACGATGCGATCGAAATCGCGGTTGCCGTAGAACAGCCACAGCGGGCGCTGCTCGCCCTGGTCGGCCAGCCAGCGCAGCAGGCTCATCACCGGCGCGATGCCGACGCCACCGGCGATGAACACCAGGCCCGGCGCGTCTTCGTGGCCGTCTACGCCGAAGTTGCCATAGGGTCCGTCGACATAGGCGTGCTCGCCTGGCTGGATGCTGCCGATCGTGCGGGTGAAGTCACCGAGCTCCTTGATGGTGAACTCAAGCCGCCCCGGCCGACTCGGGCTGGAGGCAATCGAGAAAGGATGCTCGCGCATGCGAAACGGGGTCGCGCGCAGGCTCAGCCAGACAAACTGGCCGGCGCGGTAGTCGAAGCCCTGCCCATCCTCAGGCTCGATCGCGACGGTCCAGCTGCGCCCGCGCTCGGGCCGCACCTCCAGCACCTTCCACGGGCGCTTGAGCAGCGCGATCGGCCGCACCACCCGCACGAAGACCACCAGCCCCAGCCAGAACAGCCCGAGCGCGGCCCACAGCGTGTACTTCCATTCAACCTGCAGGTAGCTGGCCGAGCCCAGCACATGCACGAAGGCGGCGACCAGCCCCACCACCGCCAACACCACGTGCAGCCTCCGCCAGCGGTCGTATTCGAGCCGCAGCAGCTCGCGCCAGAGCGAACTCGCGACCAGAGCCAGGAACGCGAACAGCCCGACCCACCCCGCACTCATGTGCAGCGGCGCCGCACTGAAGTCGATGCGTCCCACCGCTGCGGGATAGCGCAGCAGCAGGATCAGTGCGTGCACCACCAGCAGTGCGGTCGCGATCGACGCGAGATGGCGGTGGAAGTAGTAGATGAGATCGATGCCGAACGGCGCGCTCGCGCGCTTGAAGCGCGCGGTCAATGCGAACTGCAGGCCCATCATCGCCAGCGCCGCATAGCCCAGGGCCAGCGCGAAATCCCACCAGAAGCCGCCCGGCCGCGGGCGTTCGCCGAGCAGCAGCAGGCCCAGTGGCGCCACCACCAGAACGACGTACACCAGAAGCCAGACGATCGCGCTGCGTGACTGTGCATGTGCACCCATTGCGGCGCCTCCCGTTCGAGTTCAGCCTGCCCCAGCCGTCAGACTGCCAGCCTGCCGGGTACGCCGTCCGATCGAGATCAAGTCGGCCTCCACTACCGGTGTCTAGACTGGAGCCACGATCCACGCATGGGGGCGCCACGATGCGGCAATCGCACATCACTGGTCTCACCCGCTCGGCAGCCGCGCTGATCCTCCTGATGGGCTGCTCCTTGGCCTGCGCGGCGACCTCCACGGCCCTGCCCGAATCTGCCGACAACTGCCTCGCCTGCCACGACGACGCCGCACTCAATGCGGTGCTGCACGGGCCGCACGCGGTGCTCTCGGACCCGCGCAACCGCTTCGCGGATCAAGGCTGCGCCAGCTGCCACGGTGCCAGCGAGGCGCACATGCAGCGCCCACCGCGCGGTGAGCCACGCGCGCCGACCGATGTGCGTTTCGCGAAGGGCGAAGGCGGCGGCAGCGGCGATGCCGTGTGCGTGGATTGCCACCGCGGCAGCACCCTGCACTGGACCGCCAGCGCGCACGCCGACGCCGGGCTGGCCTGCGTGGACTGCCATCGCCTGCACACGCTCGACGACCCCATGCTGAGCGCGGACACCGAGGTCGAGCAGTGCTCGACCTGCCACCGCAAGGAGCACGCCGACTTCATGAAGGTTTCGGCGCATCCGCTGGACGCCGGCCGCATGCAGTGCAGCGACTGCCACGCACCGCACGGCAGCGCCACGCCGGCAGCGCTGACGCGAAGCACGCTCAACGAGACCTGCCACGAATGCCACGCGGAAATGCGCGGGCCCTTTCTCTGGGAGCACCCACCCGCGGCCGAGGACTGCATGAGCTGCCACACGCCGCACGGTAGTTCGCATGCAGCCCTGCTTAAGCAGCGCACGCCCTTCCTGTGCCAGCAGTGCCACCTCACGCAGTTTCATCCGAGTACCGCGCTGTCGGGCACTGGCCTGTCCGGCAGCAGCCTGCCCTCGGGCTCGACCTCGCTGATGGGGCAGGACTGCCTGAACTGCCATCAGCAGGTGCACGGCAGCAACCATCCCTCCGGCGTCGGCGCGACCCGCTAGGAGAATGCACATGCGCACTGCGTTCACTCCCCTGCCCTCCGTCATCGCGCTCGCGCTCGGCATCGGCGCGATGCACGCGACACCCGCCCGCGCCGCCGACAGTCCGGCCTGGCTGCCGGTCGACAGCGGCTGCCACAGCCTCGTGCTCAGCGCCGCGTTCGCCAGCGCCGATCCTTTCCGTCGCGGCGCACTCGGCGGCCGTTCGCAGCGCGACGGCACCTTCGGTCTGCTCGACCTGCTGCTGTGCAAGCCGCTGGCGCCCGAATCCTCGCGATTCTGGCGGGCGGAAGTCATCGGCGCCGGCGGGCCGCAGCCGCGTGCAGCATTGGCGATCGGCGAAGCCGGGCGCTGGCGCGTCGAGGCCGAGGGCGAGCGCCTGTCCAATGGTGCGACCGAGCTGTTGACGCCGATGCGCGGCGACGGTCGCGGACACTTCGATCTGCCCAGCGGATGGGTGCCCGGCGCGACGACGGCAGCCATGCGCGAGCTGCTGCCTTCGCTGATCCCGGTCGAACTCGAACGCCGCCGCAGCCAGGCCGAACTGCGCGGCCGTGCGCCACTCGGCGCGCACTGGCAGCTGGATGCGCGCTATCGCGAAAGCCAGCAGTCGGGGCTGCGCCGATTCGCCGCGGTCACCGGCAACAGCGGCGGCAATGCACGCGCGCTGCTGCTGGCCGCCCCACTCGACCAGCGCACGCGCACGGCCGATCTCGGCCTGCTGCACGCCGGCCCTCGCCTGCAGCTGCGCACAGGCTTCCATCTCTCGCACTTCGACAACGCGATCGACGCACTGAGCTGGCAGACCCCGTTCGCGCAGGTCGCCGGCTGGGCTGCCGGCAGCGGATCACCCGCGCAGAACCGCGCAGCGCCCGCGCCCGACAACCGCTTCCACCAGCTCAGCCTGGCGGCCGGCTATGCACTGACGCCCAGCCTGCGCCTCAATGCCGATTTCGCCTTCGGACAGATGCGTCAGAACCAGGCCTATCTCGACTACAGCGCTGTGCCCGCGCTGCTGGCCGCGCTGTCGGTGCCCCTGCCCCGGCCCGACCTCGATGGCCGCGTCGACACGCGCCTGCTCAGCCTGCGTCTGGCCCAACGCTCGCAGAGCGCGCTGCGCTGGGATGCGCGCCTGCGCATCGACGACCGCGACAACCGCTCGCCCATCGACCCCTACATCTACATCGCCGGCGACTCCGAGCTGCAGAACGCGGCGGCCAACAGCGCGCGCCGACGTTTCAACATCGCCCCCAGCTACCGCGACAGCCTGTACGCGCTGGGCGCCGGCTGGCACCCGCAAGGTGGCTTCGGGATCGACGCCGAGCTGGCCCATCAGGCCATCGAGCGCACCGCCTCGGCGCGCAGCGATGCGCGCGAGCAGCGGCTGACGCTGAAGCTGCGGCAACGCGTGGGCAAACGCTTCGACTATGGCCTGAAGCTCGGCGGCGCCGACCGCACGGGCTCGACCTATCTCGGCAGTCGGCCCTTCGTCGAGTCGCACAGCCCCGACTATGTGGCGACCGTACCCGGCGCCTTCGAGAACCTGCCCGGTCTACGCCAGTTCCATCTCGCCGACCGCCGCCGGCAGCAGCTGGGCGGCTTCATCAGTTTCGCGCCGAGTGAACGCAGCCAGTGGAACTTGAACCTCGGTGAGCTGCGCGACGACTACCGCAGCTCCGAGTTCGGGCTGACCGACAGCCGCATCCGCCATCTGCAGTTCGATCTCGCGCAGGCGCTGCCGGGCAACCTCTGGCTGCACGCCTTCGTGGGGCGTGAGTGGCTGCACGCCGCCCAGCGCGGGCGCGCCTTCCAGGGCGGGGCCAACCGTCTGCCGCAGGCCAACGACCCGAACCGCAACTGGTCCGTCGACCACGCCGATCGCGTCGACAGCATCGGATTCGGGCTGGCCCATCGCGCGCCGGGCTCGCGCCTGCGCCTGCGCGCGGACGCCAGCCTCAGTAATGCTCAAGGCGCGCTGACGGTACGCACCGGCACGGCGCTTGTCAGCGCACCTTTGCCCGACACCCGTGCGCGCCTGCTGCGCGCCGAGCTTGGCCTCGACTACGCGCTGCGCGATGCGCTGGAACTCGGCCTGCACTACCACATCGAACGCTTCGCCGGCGCCGACTTCGCCGAGGACGGCAGCGCCCCGAACACCCTGGCCAACGTGATACTGCTCGGCGATGAGAGCCCGGACTACCGCGCCCAAGCTTGGCTGCTGCGGCTCAAGTGGCGGTTCTGAGCGTGCCCGAGGCCGATCCGCAGCGGCAGCGCTGCCTGCCACCGGTGCGCACGGCTTGGCGCCTCACAGCCGGTCGGTCGGTTCCAGCGCCGCTGCCTCGCCCGGCAGCGGCGCGTGCAGAACATGCTGGCTCTGGCGCACATAGAGCAGCCAAAGCGCAAGCGCCAGCACGCAGCCGGTCAGGGCGATCAGGGCGAGCCCGAGAACACTGGCGCTGACCAGCGGCGAGAGCAGCCCGGCCACGCCCGCATTGATCAGCAGGCTGACGAAACTCTGCATGGACGAAGCCGCGCCGCGATGGCGCGGATACAGATCGAGAATCGCCAGGGTCACGATCGGGAACAC
>JBIJCA010000320.1:0-4616 GCA_044344935.1 Aquimonas sp.
CGCCGGCAAACAAAGTGCCGGGCGCGGAACTGGATACGGCAAAGCGCGTCTGGGATCGATTTCTTGATCTGCGCGGTCGCCGTTGGCGCTTGGCGGCTTCGGCGCTGGCTGAGGACTTCGGGTTCCGCGAGGCCGTTGCGAGCGGAGATCGCCCGACGCGCGTATCGGCCCTGCTCAACCATGCGGCGCGAGTCGACTTGGACTTCGCGCCGCTGCTGTCCCTGCTCGCGTCCTGGCCGCGCCGCTTGCCGCCCGAGACGTTGTGCAGGCGCTGCGTGCGCTGAGGCGCAACAGGTTCAGGCGGCCAAGCGAGCGCCCGTTGCCGCCCATGCACCCAGCCTGCCGCGGCAACGCAGCGCGCACGCGCTGAATCCGTGCGCAAGAATGACGGTGCGCGTATTCTGCCGCACCAATCTTCACCCGGAGTCGCCGTCGACGCGGGGCGCCCTCGAAGGGTGTGCCCTCAAGGGGGTGACGCCCCACTTCTCTCAGGAAGCAGACATGCGAAAGCCGATCGTCGCGGGGAACTGGAAGCTCAACGGCAGCCGTGAGAGCGCGAGGACTCTGCTGGACGGCCTGCTGCTTCGGGGGCCGCCCGAAGGAGTGCAGCTCGTTGTCTTTCCCCCGGCGCTGTATCTCGCTGAGTTGGTCACCGCGTACGCGGATTCCCCGCTGGAGTTCGGAGCGCAGGACGTTTCGGAACACACCAAGGGCGCCTACACGGGCGAGCTGTCTGCTGCGATGCTGGTGGATGTGGGAGCGAGCTGGACCTTGGTTGGCCACAGCGAACGTCGAATCTATCAGTCCGAAAGCTCTGACTTGGTGGCGCGCAAGGCGCGCGCAGCGGTCGCCGGCGGCTTGCGCGTGGTTGTCTGTGTCGGAGAGTCGCGTGAGCAACGGGAATGTGGCGCCACTGAAGCTGTCCTGCGCGCGCAGTTGGCGCCTGTGCTGGCACTGGGTCGGGAGGTCGTTTCTCGCTGCGTGCTGGCGTACGAGCCGGTCTGGGCGATCGGGACAGGCCTGACCGCAAGCCCGGAGCAGGCGCAGGATGCTCATGCGTTCATCCGTAGCGAAGTCGCCGCTGTCGATGCTAATATGGCGGACTCGCTGGTCCTACTTTACGGTGGCAGCGTCAAGCCGGAGAATGCAGCGGCGCTTTTTGCGCAACCGGATGTCGATGGCGGTCTCATCGGCGGCGCCTCACTGGTTGCCGACGATTTCTTGAGGATCGCGGCCGCAGCTGCAGTCCGCAGATAAATCCCGATTCAAGCTGGTATCCATGTCCTCGACCGTTCTGACTCTCGCCAACATCCTGTACGTCCTCGTCGCCGTCGCGATGATTGTCATGATCCTGCTCCAGCGCGGCGCAGGCGCCGCTGCCGGTTCCGGGTTTGGCGCGGGCGCGTCCGCCACGGTGTTCGGTGCGCGTGGCTCTGCGAACTTCCTCTCTAAGTCAACTGCCGTGCTTGCGGTGCTGTTCTTCGTTATCAGTCTCGGCATGGCGATGTACGTATCTCGTGGTGGCTTCGAGGCCGGCCCGGCCGAGGACCTCGGCGTGATGGGGCAGCTGACGCCAGCCGCCGCCGATGCCCCCTCCGAGGTGGAAGCGACTGAATCGGCTCCGGCGATTCCCGAAGCTCTCCCTGCTCCTGCTCCTGCTCCTGCTCCTGCTCCTGCTCCTGTTGCGGTTGAGGCCGAGGCCGCCGCCGAGAGTGACTCAAGTGCCGACGAAGGTCGGGAAATTCCCCCGTCGGAGGGAGACTCAGGCGAGTGATCGCCTGATACAATCCGACTCCTGCCGGAGCGAGCGCAGAGACGCTCTTCCGTCAGTCCCTTGCCCAGGTGGTGGAATTGGTAGACACACTATCTTGAGGGGGTAGCGGCGCAAGCTGTGCGGGTTCGAGTCCCGCCCTGGGCACCAACATCTGAAACGGCAGCGGAGCTGCACTCGCACTCTCCGCTGCGCTGATGCGCCCAAGCGCGGCGCGGAGGTGGCGACGCGTGTTGGCCGATTACCTGCCGATCCTGATGTTCCTCGGCGTTGCTGCCGGCATTGGCGTGGTCCTGCTCTTCCTTGGCTGGCTTCTCGGCCCCAAGTCCCCGGATGGCGAGAAGCTCTCGCCGTACGAGTGCGGCTTCGAGGCATTCGAAGACGCGCGCATGAAATTTGACGTGCGCTTTTACCTCGTCGCGATCCTCTTCATCATTTTCGACCTTGAGATAGCGTTCCTGTTTCCGTGGGCGCTGGTGTTCAAGGACATCGGCATCAGTGCCTTCGTGGCCATGGCGGTGTTTCTCGGCATCCTTGTGATCGGCTTCGTCTACGAGTGGAAGAAGGGAGCTCTGGAATGGGAGTGAGCCAGCTGCTGCACAACCCCGAGCCGATCGGTCGTCTCGACGATATCCTCCGGCCTGAGGGTGACAACCCGCTGTTGGAACGCGGTTTCGTGACCACATCTGTCGACGCCCTCCTCAACTGGGCGCGCACGGGGTCCATGTGGCCGATGACGTTTGGGCTTGCCTGCTGCGCGGTCGAGATGATGCACGCCGGCATGTCTCGGCTTGACCTCGACCGCTACGGCGTGATCTTCCGCCCGTCACCCCGGCAGTCCGACGTGATGATCGTGGCAGGCACCCTGGTCAACAAGATGGCCCCGGCCTTGCGCAAGGTCTACGACCAGATGCCGAACCCCAAGTGGGTCATCTCGATGGGCAGTTGCGCCAATGGTGGCGGCTACTACCACTATTCGTATTCGGTGGTTCGCGGCTGCGATCGTGTGGTGCCTGTAGACGTCTATGTGCCGGGTTGTCCGCCGACGGCCGAAGCCCTGATCTACGGCATTCTGCAGCTGCAGAAGAAGATTCGCCGCACCAACACGATCGCACGCTGAGCAGGCCATGGCTGACGAACATTCCACCTTGGCTGAACGTCTGAAGGTCCGGTTCGAGGGCAAGCTGCTCAAGCTTTCCACCGAAGGCAACGAAACCAGCATCGAAGTCTCCCCCGACTCCCTGATCGAGGTGTGTCGGACTTTGCGCGACGACGCCGAGTTCCGCTTCGAGCAACTGATGGACGTCTCGGGCGTTGACTATCTCGGTTTCGGTGACGTCGAGTGGGAGACGGCCGACGTGTCATCCGAAGGCTTTTCGCGCGGCGTTGAAGGGCTCGGTCCGGGACGCTTCAACTGGGATCAACGCCCCGCCGTCTCGATCGGGGCAGGCCGGTTTGCTGCTGTTCTGCACCTTCTGTCCATCGTCCACAATCGGCGCTTGCGGGTCCGCTGTTTCGGCGCCGACGATGCATTGCCAGTGGTGCCCAGCGTCACCGAGATCTGGCCCTCAGCGAACTGGTTCGAGCGCGAAGCCTTCGATCTGTATGGCCTCGTCTTCGAGGGTCACCCGGATCTGCGACGCATCCTTACCGATTACGGTTTCGTCGGACACCCGTTCCGGAAGGATTTCCCCTTGATCGGTAATGTCGAAGTCCGCTACGACCCCGAGAAAGGGCGCGTGGTTTACGAGCCTGTGAGTATCGATCCGCGCGTGGGGGTTCCCCGCGTTATCCGCCACGATTCCCGCTACAAACAGGCTCAGGCCGAACGCAGTGCAGGGCAGGGCAAGTAGGTCATGCAGGAAATCCGCAACTACACGATGAACTTCGGCCCGCAGCATCCAGCCGCGCACGGCGTTCTGCGACTCGTGCTCGAGTTGGATGGAGAGACTGTGATGCGCGCCGATCCGCATGTCGGTCTGCTGCATCGCGGGACCGAAAAGCTGGCGGAGTCCAAGCCCTTCAACCAGTCGATCGGCTACATGGATCGCCTGGACTACGTTTCCATGATGTGCAACGAGCACGCCTACGTGCGCGCGATCGAGAACCTGCTGGGCGTGGAGGCGCCCGAACGCGCTCAGTGGATTCGAACCTTGTTCGACGAGATCACCCGGGTGCTCAACCACCTGATGTGGGTCGGTTCGAATGGACTTGATCTCGGCGCGATGGCAGTCATCCTGTACGCGTTCCGCGAACGCGAAGAGTTGATGGACTGCTATGAGGCTGTCTCCGGGGCACGCATGCATGCCGCCTACTATCGTCCGGGCGGCGTCTACCGGGACCTGCCTGATCGCATGCCGCAGTATCGCGAGTCGCCCTGGACCAAGGGCAAGGAGCTGAAGCGCCGCAATGCCTGGCGTGAGGGCTCGATGCTCGATTTCCTTGACGCGTTCACCGACGACTTCCCCTCCAAAATCGACGAGTACGAGACACTGCTGACGGACAACCGCATCTGGAAGCAGCGAACCGTGGGTATCGGCGTCGTCAGTCCGGATCATGCGCTCGCCTGGGGCATGAGCGGCCCGATGCTGAGAGGCTCCGGCGTTGCCTGGGATCTGCGCAAGAAGCAGCCGTATGCGAAGTACTCGGAAGTCGATTTCGACATCCCGGTAGGGGTCAACGGTGACTGCTACGACCGCTATCTCGTGCGAGTTGAGGAGATGCGACAGAGTAATCGGATCATCAAGCAGTGCATCCAATGGCTGCGGGCGAACCCCGGTCCAGTGATGCTCAAGAACTTCAAGGTGTCGCCCCCCTCTCGCGAGGAGATGAAGGACGACATGGA
>JBIJCA010000370.1:0-3688 GCA_044344935.1 Aquimonas sp.
TTCGATGCGCTCGCCGGGTCCCGGCGGATACGCTGGCGTATGCAGCCATTCCATGGTCTGCAGGCGCGCAAGTGTGCACGCAGGCCGAAGGACACGCCATCGCTGTGGATGTCCGCATGCGACCTCATGGGTCCGCGCGCAGGCTGCGCTGCACCCGGCGGCGAGCTGTCAGTTCGGCGCGGCCACCGGGGCGTCAAGACGCAAGACCTGCCCGATTCGCAGCACTGCATTGGGTGCCAGCGCATTCCACGCCTGGATCTCGCGGATGCGCAATCCGTGTCGCTGGGCGATTGCGGAAAGGGTGTCGCCAGCGACTACCGTGTGCAGCCGGGGCTCCGGCAGCGGGATCTCGCCGCGCTGTACCCGCTGCATGAAGCCGAGAAGCTCGGCAGCTGCATCTTCAGGCAGGAGCAGCTGGCGTTCGCCGCGAGCGGGAGGCGAAGTGCGCAGCAGCGGATTGAGTGTTCGCAGCACTTCGCGATCCAGACCCGAAGCATCACTGATGAGCTCCAGTCGCTGCATCTGTCGGGGTGTGGACACACGGGCAAGCGGTTCGAAGGACTCGCCGTCGGGCAACTCGATTCCCAGCCTGTCGGGTTCGCTCAGCATGCATGCCCAAGCCTTGAGCTTGGCGATGTAGTCGTGCGTTGTGCGCGGCATGCCTGACGGAATCTCCCCCGGCTCCGGTGTGCGCTCCGCGACTTCGAGCAGTTTGCTGAGACGGTAGGGCCCCGCGTTGTAGCCAGCGGCGGCCAGTGCCCAGTCGCCGTGCTGAGCATGCAGTTCGCCCAGGAACTTCAGTGCCGCATTGGTGGCGTCTACCACCGAAAGCCGCTCGTCGTGATCCCGACTCACTTCCAGGCCGAAGTTCCGTGCGGTGTCCGCCGTGAACTGCCACATACCCGCCGGGCCTTGCGGAGAGCGGGCCTGCGGTCGGTAAGTGCTTTCGATGATCGGAATGAGGGCAAACTCTCCTGGCAGGCCCGCCGCTTCGATCTCCGTCAGCACGTAGTCGAACAATGGCAGCATGTGGGCGATGCGCTCGCCGAAGCGTTCAGGCCGTGGCGCGTAGAGCTGGATCCATCGGGCTTGCTGCGGCGTACCTTCGCAGTGGTCGTCACCGAGCGTCGCGCGAAGTCGACCAAACACATCGGGTGGGGGCGGTGCGGGCTCCGTTAGGGCCTTCTGCTTCGGTTGGGCTTCAGCACTTCGAGCCTCGATCTTGGCTGCGGCAGTGGGTCGGAGCGTCTCTGGCGCCGTTTGCTCCTGCGGCCGGATGGGCGCGTGACACGACGCAAGCGCGAAGGTCAACGCCATCATCAGCGTTCGGCCAAACATAGGAATGCGACGCGTCCAGGCTCCACCCTGGTTCCGGGTGGCGGGCGGACGGTGGGGATTCGTTGGCACGCTGCTCATGTCAACGGAACTCGTCTTTCCAGGCGCGCAGGGCACCGAAGACTTCGTGCGCACTTCGCAGGCCTCGCCCCACACGCGACTGTGCCGCGGCGCGGATCTCATCGCGATGGGTGCGCAAGAAAGGATTGCAGGCCAGCTCGGAGTCCAGTTGCACGGGCAGGCTGGGTTCACCGCGGGCCCGGGCCGCCTTGATCGCCGATTGCCTTTCCCGAAGCTTGACGTTGTTGGGGTCAACGGTCAGGGCGAAGCGTGCGTTGGCGGCGCTGTACTCGTGTGTGCAACACACCCGGGTCTGCGCAGGAAGAGCAGCGAGCCGTCGAAGAGAAGAATGCATTTGTCGAGGCGTTCCCTCGAACAGGCGTCCGCATCCCAGGCTGAACAATGTGTCGCCACAGAACAGATGCTCGGCCGTTAGGTAGCTCAGATGTGAGCGGGTGTGACCGGGCGTTGCGATCACGTGGACCGGCTCAGGCCAGCCAAAGATGTTGAGCACTTGCCCATCGCGAACGGGCGTGAGGTTCCCGGGAATCCGGCTGTCTTCCGGAGCAAAGCAGGGCAGTCCCAGCACGCTCTGCAGACGCTCCACGCCACCGACGTGATCGGCGTGGTGATGCGTCAACAACATCGCGATCAGCTTCCGCCCCGGGGCAGTGGCTCGCAGCACCACTTCCGCGTCGCCGGGATCGACGACAATGGTCGCGCCGTCGGATGCACTCAGCATCCAGATGTAGTTGTCTTCGAAAGCGGGCAGGGCAGTGAGAGTGAACACGCGCGAGCACGAATCGTTGGGGGGCGCTGAGTCTGGCAGATGCCATCCGGATTCGCATGATGCGCTGCCGGCAGCGCTGGCCTTCCACGGCGCCGGCGGCGGCGCCTGGCAGTGGGCCCAGTGGCAACGGATGTGGCATGCGGCTGGAAGCACGCTGTCCGCCGCGGACTACGGCCGCATCGCAGCACCACCTGCGCGCGCCTTTGCCGACTTGATCGATCGCTTGCAGCAGCGCTATGCGAGGCGAGTAGGGGGCGTCGTGCTTGGCGCCAGCTTCGGAGGGCTGATCGCCTGCGCACTTGCCGCGCCTTTGAGGGCCAGGGCGCTGGTACTGATCAATCCGCTGCTGCCTGGGGACCCGGGTGAGGAGCCTCGTTCGCACGGACCAGACGTGCGGGCCTGGGGGCTTGCTTCGAACGTGCGAGGCACCGTTTCCGCGATTCCGGAGCTCTCCGCGGTTGATGCATTGCTTTGCTATCGGCGATGGACTGACTTCGACGGTGCTCTTCTCGCCGGTTCCCAGCGTGGCGTCGGTTCGATGCCACCTGCGTGTCCGGTGCTTATCGTGTCGAGCGAGAACGACCGCGATATCGATCCCGAATCCTTGGCTGCGCGCGCCAGGGCGTGGAGGGCTGACTTCGTCCGACTTCCGGGATCGCACGTTTCGCCTTTGCTTGGTCGTGACTGGCTGCTGGCGTTCGATTGCGTCTCGACTTGGCTCGGCGGGCTCGATCGACGCAGGGCGATGCCATGCAAGCTGCAGTCGGGCTTCACCGCTGGCTAGCCCGAGAAAGTCGCGAAGGTTCGGGTCGGCGCGTCTTCGAGCCAAGCAAGTCGCCTTCGGATGCGTCTTGGAAAGTCTGCGGTGGCCAGTGCCGCGGTACGCGACAGGTGGCCGAAAGCAGACAGCGCCGCTGGCGCCAGATGCTTGCGTCTCCGCGAAGCATTCAGCTCGGGCTTTGCATACGCGCCGGTGGCTGAACGACGTTGGCGGAATTCAGAAGTGATTAAGTCCTGCAACCCTAGCGTCGCTTGCGCCGGGTTCTCCGGTCCAGCGAAGCGTGGAGTTCGTCATGAAGCGTACAGGTCTGCGATTTCTCACCCCGGGTGTGGCTGCCTTGGCATTGGTGTTCGCAGGTGTCGCATCGGCAGGTGGCCGCTATCAGCATCAGTCGTATGACTACGCGCGGGTCGTTGAAGTGCATCCCATCGTGGAGAGCCATAGCGCTCCCTTCCGCAGCCAGCAGTGCTGGAGTGAGCCGGTGACCTACCGTGAGCCGGATCGCTATGTGGGGGGCTCTCGTGATCGCGCGCCGGCCATCCTGGGCGGCATTCTTGGTGGTGTCGTCGGCAACCAGTTCGGCAGTGGCAGTGGCCGTGACGCTGCGACTCTGGCGGGCGCCGCGCTCGGCTACGCCGCGGTGCGCGACTCGCAGCGCCATCGCGGTGGCTACGTGGCGGGGCGTGAGTACACGCGCTACGAGGATCGTTGCCACGAGGTCA
>JBIJCA010000123.1:0-12570 GCA_044344935.1 Aquimonas sp.
AGGTCACCGACTATCGCCACGAGGAGCGCGTGGTCGGGTACGAGGTTGCCTACCGGTACAACGGTCGGGTGCACTGGACGCGCACCGACCATCACCCCGGCGAGCGTATTCGGGTCGAGGTTGACGTGCGTCCGGCACGCTACTGATTTCGCCACGCAGCACCCGCGACAAGCCGCGCAGGAGTGCGCGGCTTGTCGCGTTTCTGTGTCTGCGGCAGAGTGCCGGCCTGCACTCCCGAAAGGCGGAATCCGCATGTCGATTCGATCATCGCTGCTGTGTCTCGGTTTGAGTCTTGCTGGCAGCGTGCTCGCCCAGCCCACGCTGCTCGTGGATGCTCGAATCCACACGTTGAACGCCGAGCACCCGGTTGCCGAGGCGATGGCCTGGGACTCAAGCGGTCAGCTGCTTGCGGTCGGTTCGGAGCTCGAACTCCGCGAGCGCTTCGCTGACGCACGATTGCTTTCGCTGGGCGGCCAGTCGGTGGTCCCCGGCCTCATCGATGCCCACGGCCACCTGCTGAATCTCGGTCACGCTCTCCTCCGCGCCAACCTTGCGGGAGCCAGCAGCAAGGCAGAGATCATCCGGCGCCTGCAGGCACATGCACAGGATCTGCCCGCAGGGGCCTGGCTGCTGGGTCGAGGCTGGGACCAGACTCTTTGGGACGACACGGCGTTTCCCACCGCCGCTGATCTCGACGCGCACTTCCCCGATCGGCCCGTGTGGCTGGAGCGCGTCGATGGACACGCCGGCTGGGGGAACTCGCTGGCGCTGGCAGCGGCAACGCGCGATCTCTCCGGCGACTGGCAGCCAGAAGGCGGACGCATCCTGCGCGATGACGAGGGTCAAGCAACGGGAGTCTTCATCGACAGCGCGGAGCAGTTCATCGTCGAGTCGATACCCGCACCCTCGGACGAGATCAACGCGCTGGCTCTGGAGCGAGCGCTTGCGGAGGCGGTCCGATTCGGACTCACCGGTGTGCACGATGCAGGCGTGTCCCTGAAGCAGCTCGGGCTGTATCGGCGCTTCGCCGACACAGGTCGTTTGCCTCTGCGTATCCATGCGATGGCGAACGGCGATGCGGAAGCGCTCGATGCCCTTTGCGCGATGGGTCACTTCCGGCATCCCTCCGGTCGTCTGCAGATGCGTAGCGTCAAGCTCTACATCGACGGCGCGCTGGGCAGCCGCGGCGCTGCCTTGCTGGATGATTACAGCGACGAGCCCGGCAATCGAGGCCTGCTGTTCGCCGAGCCGCCAGCGTTCGAGAAACTCCTCGCCAAGGCGCATGAGTGCGGTGTTCAGGTCGCCGCGCATGCCATCGGCGACCGCGGAAACCGGGTGGTGCTGGACGCAATGCAGCGTGTACTCGGGGATGATCGCGGTGCGGATCACCGCTGGCGCATCGAGCATGCGCAGGTGGTTGCCTTGTCCGACATTCCACGTTTCGCCGAGCTCGGCGTGGTCGCATCGATGCAGCCGACGCATGCCACCAGCGACATGCGCTGGGCGCAGGCGCGTCTTGGTGAGGACCGACTGGCCGGTGCCTATGCCTGGCGTCGCATGCAGGAGTCTGGCGCACTGCTCGCGCTCGGCTCGGACTTTCCCGTCGAGGCGGTCGACCCGGTGCTTGGTCTGCACGCAGCCGCTACCCGTCAGGACGCCCGTGGCTGGCCGGAAGGCGGCTGGCTCGCAGCACAGAAGCTGAGTCTTCCGGAAGCCCTTCGAGGTTTCACCCTGGACGCCGCCCGTGCCGGATTCGCGGAGTCCCAGGTGGGCAGCCTGGAGCCCGGCAAGCGCGCCGACTTCGTTGTGCTTTCACGCGGCCTTGAGGATCTTGCACCTGCCTCCATACTGGATCTCAGGGTGGAGTCCACCTGGGTCGACGGACAACGCGTCTTCCCCTCCCGCTGACGCGCGCCGCAGGGGCGGTACTAGCCACGACCGGAAGCGCGCATGAGTGCCCACCGCCCATGGCCGAGCCGCAGCACACGGGGTTGCTCGGCCCCAGCCGGAAACGCTTGCCGATGAAGCACCGACTGCGGCGCTGGTTGCCCACCCCCGAGAAGATCCGCGAAGCGCGCTGGGCCCGCTGGCTGGGACCGTCCCTTCACCACCCGCGACTCTGGCATTTCAGCCGGAAAGGCATCGCGCTGGGCTTCTCGATTGGCATCTTCTACGGGCTGCTCATCCCTGTTGGCCAGATACCCCTCGCCGGTGGCACGGCCGTCCTGCTGCGCGCCAATGTGCCTGTCGCGATGGCCAGCACGTTCATCAGCAATCCCGTCACGTTCCCGGTCATCTACTACGTGGGGTACAAACTGGGCGTCCTGCTTGTGGGTGTCGATGAATCGAGACCGCCTCCGCCCGGGTTTGAAGATCATGGCGCCTGGCCCGATCCGCTGTTGATCGAGCAGCACGTCGCCAGCGCCCGCGAGCTGGGATTCTTCGCAGCTACCTGGGCTCGACTCGAAGCCATGGGCAAGCCTCTGCTGGTAGGGCTGGCGGTGATGTCGGTCGCCGGCGGCCTGCTCGCGCACGGCGCGGCGAATCTGGTCTGGCGCTTGAACGCGCGGCTGGCATGGCGTCGCAGATTGCGTGAGCGCGCCCGAAGGCGCGCCGCCGCCGAGCCAGCTTTGGCCGCAGAGGAAGCCCGGGACCCGCCCGAGTCCTGATTGGAAGCATGCGGATGGCCTTTCCGCCCGACATCGACCGGGCCAAGCGGGTCCAATCCCCTTGCGCCTCGCCTCCGATCGGCCGGCGCCTTCAGGCGATCCCGCCGCGAATGGGCGCAGCGGCCGATGCGGCTGAGGGCTTCCAGCAGCCTGCACTCGCGAAGCTCTCGTTTGCGCCGCGCCTCGGCGTGACCAGCAGGCCGCTCAATCTCGCCACCCTTCGATCGGGGCTCCGGATGTGCCGCGAAACGCTCAAGGCTCAGGCGGGCGGAAGGCCCACGCTTCCCCGTGAGGGCGGATGCCAGCACCAGTGCCAGGGTTCGTAGACGATGCCGAAGCGGTTGCCGCGAGGGTAACTGAGCTGGAACCCGAAGCGTGCCGCATGCTCCTGCAGCCAGGCGAACGCCGTCGTGCGCTCGAAGGACTCCTCCGCCGGGGGGGCCCCCGGACAGCCGATGTCCAGTGCCCGTCCTGTGTGATGCTCGGAGTAGCCCGGCGCTGCGTTGACCGTGAGGATCGCATCGAGGTCAAGACCGCGCCTGAGCTTGCGTCGAACAATCGCGGCTTGGTAATCGACGCTGCGGAAGCCCGAGATCGCCTGCAGGATCACGCCGGCGCGGCACGCTGCCTTCTTCAAGCGCCGCCACGCTTCGCTGGCCTCCGGCGCCAGCCAGAGCGGGCGGTCATAGCGGTCAAGACCGGCCAGTACCAGAGTTTTCGCCTCAGGCCACGCCTGCTGGCCACCGCGGCTTGCAGCCGAGCGCGTGATTCCGAGCGCGCGGGCGAGCGTGTGAGGGCGGGTGCAGCCCCCGCGCATGCGCACCGGATGCGGGGCCTGCAGCCGCTGCAGCGGGCGCAGGCGCGAGTCCCGATCCAGCACGGCGAAATACTCCCCGCTGCCCGAATCGCGGAGCAGCCAGGTGCCTTGGGCCAGCGCGCGCCGTACGTTCAGCCCGCGTCCTTTCGCCAGTCGAGCGGGCACGAGTTCCAGTCCAGCCATGCCGAGTCGATGACGGGCCGCAGCCCGGGGCAAGGAGGGCACAAGTCGCAAAAGTCGGGTGAGGACAGACATCCTGCGCATGGTGTTGTTCAGCCATGACTTGCGCAAGCACCCCTCCGGCCAATCGCAAACCCCTGTGTTTACAGGGGATTCAGGCGGTCCACCCGGTTGGGGCTACACTCCGGGAGCTGCCGACGCCCCATTGCCGCCCATGGCACACGTCGCGGCAACCCCTTACCCTATGCGGACTTAGCTTTCGGAGCCTTCCATGACCTTCTTTCCTGCCTGTCGTTCCACTTTCGTGCTCGCCTTGTCCTCCAGCCTCCTCTGCGTCGCGTCAATCGCGGCAGACGGCTCAACGAAGACGTCGGGTTCTGGTGGAGCGGTGGCGGACAGCAAGGCTGCTGCCGGTGTCACGGGGCAGCTGCTGTGTGCGCCGGGCCAGTCCAAAGCCGCGGCGGACGGGCTTGGCTGGTACGACACCGGTCGCGGCCTCACGCTGGGCCCCGTCAAGGCGGGGCAGACCTGTTCGCTGCTTGCCACCGGTGCCGGGCTGAACCTCCAGTTCGCTGGGCAAGGCGCGCTCCTGCTGGCGGGACCGGTCAACTATCGACTCAACCAGACTCCGCGCCGCGTCGATTTCAGCCTCGCTGAGCCCGTGCTGTGCGAGAGCTACTCGGTCGCCAACACCAAGCTGGCCTTGCAGATCACGGACACCAACGGCGCCGTGCAGCTGCTCCGTGGCTTCAACAGGGTCGATTACACCCCGAGCAGCTCGCGCTTCCTGCCGGAGTCGGTGGCTGGCACCTTCGGACCGGCCGTGCAGTGCTATGCCTTTCCCTTCGCCAGCCTGATCGCCAATCCGCCGACGGTGCCCGCGCCGCCGCCGGTCGACCCCAATCGCATTTTCGGTTCGGGTTTCGACGACAGCGTCAGTCTCACGGTTGAGTTGCTCAATGGCGACGGTGCGCTGGCGATCCGTCAGCTTGATGTCGCCCGTGACCAGCCCTTCGAGTACCAGATCCGGGTAACCAATACCGGCGCGGTGGCGGCCAGCGGTGTTCGAATCCGCGAGTTCGTGCCCACGCCGGCTACGACGCCTCTGCTTTCGCCCGTGGTCACTCCCGGCGCCTGGTCATGTACCCAGGCGGTCGCGCCGTGCAGCGGAACCGCCTCAGGCACCGGCGTGCTCAACCAGTCAGGAATTTCGATCGGACCAGGGCAGAGTCGTGTCTACACGCTGACCCGCACGGTCACCAGCGGGGCACCGCCGGCGAAGACCCTTCTCGGCGCGGCCGTATTCTTCGACCCGGAAGACGCGGTCGGCGCCGGTGACCGACTGCTCACCGACAACAGCGCGCCGCTGGTGCTGAACCTGGTGCCGAACCAGGGCCCTGTCATCGCCTGCGCCGGCCTGCCCAATCCCGTCAACCTCAATGAGAATGCGCCGCCGGTGGAATTCGAGTGCGCTTTGACGGACCCGGAAGAAGACGTCATCACCGGCTTCACCGTGCAGAACAACAGCAACCCGGCCGTGATCCCCTCGGCGGGAATGCTCACGCCGGCGGCGGCGCCAGCCACCTGGACGCTGCGCTTCGCGCCCCTCACCAATGTGCTCGGAACCACGGTGGTCACTCTGCGCGCCACGGATGATCGCGGCGGAGCGCGTGACCTGACGGTCACGGTCAACGTGAACGATGTCAATTCGCCGCCGAGTTTCTCCCTCTTGACTTCGGAACTGCGGGTTTCGCCGACCGGTGGTTTACCGCGCGGTTCGGACGGACAGCCGATCGACAGTCCGAATGTCGTCCGCGCGTCCAATTGCTCGACTCAGGACGTGTGCACCTTGACCTTCCCGGATTTCATTCGTGATCGATCGGTCGGCGTTCTGCCGGAGTCGCCCGGTCAGCAGCTACAGGCGAGCGTGAGTTGCGCCCCTCACTCTATTGGGTTGAATCCGTTCGAGGCCGCACCCAGCATCACGCCCGCTACGCCGCAAGCGGTGGCGCAACCGTTCGCGCTGGCTTTCACCTACCGCAAGTCCAACTTCGACCCAGCCCCGAACCCGGCTGTGGAGGTGCTTTGCACCATTACGGTTGCAGATACGGGGTCGCCACCGCTCAGCGCGCAGAGCACGGTGAGGATCGTCTACAACAACTGAGCGACAGACACGCCTGGCATACGCAAACGCCGGAGCTTGCTCCGGCGTTTGCTTTTGAAGTCCACTCTCCCGCATGAGCAAGCCCGCACCTTCCACCCCCGCCGACTGGCTGTCGCTGCGTGCGCCGCAGGCGGCGCGGCTGGGCGAGGACGTGTCCGCGTGGATTCGTGATTGCGGTGCTTCCGTACCGGCGGCGGCCGAGCTCGCGGAAACCCTCGCGCTGCTCGATCGCCTGGGAGCAGACGCAGAAACCCTGCATGCGGCACTTCTGTACGCCGCGGCGCCGAACGCCGCAGCAAGTCAGACGTCGAGTCCCGGCATGCAGGGCGCGCAATCGGCGACCGACGCGGCAGCTGCACTCTGGCCGGTGTCGCCGGCAGTCAGGGCTTTGCTCGAAGGCCAAATCGAGGCCGAGAAAGTCTGGGTGCTGTGGGGCGAGCGTGGCGCGCACAGCAGCGCGGAAGGGCTGCGCCGACTGCTGCTGTCGATCATCCGCGACCTCCGCGGCGTGCTGATCCTGCTGGCGCGCCAGCTCGCCAAGATGCGCGCAGCGACGGAGCTTGCCGACGATGCGCGTCGCCGCCTCGCCCAGCTCACCGCCGACATCCACGCGCCCTTGGCCAATCGCCTCGGCATCTGGCAGGTGAAGTGGGAGCTGGAAGACCTCGCGTTCCGCTACCTGCAACCCGACACCTATCGGCGCATCGCCAAGCTGCTGGACGAGAAGCGCGGCGACCGCGAGCGCTTCATCGAGGACGCCAAGTCGCGGCTGCGTGCCGCGCTGGCCGAGGCCGGCATCCGCGCCGATGTGGCCGGGCGGCCGAAGCACATCTACAGCATCTGGAAGAAGATGCAGCGCAAGGATGTGCCGTTCTCGGATCTGTACGACATCCGCGCTGTCCGCGTGCTGGTCGATGATCTCACGGGCTGCTATGCCGCGCTCGGCGTCGCGCACAGCCTGTGGTCGCCGGTGCCGGCCGAGTTCGATGACTACATCGCCAACCCGAAGGGCAACAACTACCGCAGCCTGCATACCGCGGTCCTGGGCCCCGAGGGCAAGACCCTGGAAATCCAGATCCGTACGCATGAGATGCACCAGCACGCCGAACTGGGTGTGGCTGCGCACTGGCGCTACAAGGAGGGCGGCGGCGGCGACGCCGAGTTCGAGCGCAAGATCGCCTGGATGCGCCAGCTGCTGGAGGGCAAGGAGGGCGAGGAGGACACCGCCCTGCTGGCGGGCCTGTCGACCGAGCTGATCGAAGACCGGGTCTATGTGCTGACCCCGCAGGGGCAGGTGATCGATCTGCCGCGCGGGGGCACGGTGCTGGACTTCGCCTACCACGTGCATACCGAGGTCGGTCACCGCTGTCGTGGCGCCAAGGTCAACGGCCGCATCGTGCCCTTGACCCACGCGCCGCGTTCGGGCGACCGCGTGGAGATTCTCACCGCAAAGGTGTCCGAGCCGCGCCGCGACTGGCTGCTTCAGGGCTCGGGCTACCTCAAGTCCGGCCGCGCGCGCGACAAGGTGCGGGCCTGGTTCCACAAGCTCGACCAGGCGCGCAACCTGCAGGAAGGGCGCGAGGTGCTGGATCGCGAGCTCAAGCGTCTGGCCCTGCATCAGCTGGATCTTGGCCTCGTGCTGACCAGGTTCCGGCTGCCGCGCGTGGAGGATCTGTACTTCGCGGTGGCGCTGGGCGACATCAGTCCCAGCCAGGTTGCGCGTGCCCTGCACGAAGTCACCAGCCCCAAGGCGGAAGCCGAACCGCACAAGCCGCTGCTGTCGGCCGCCAAGCCGCCCAAGCCGGACCGCGGCCTGACCATCGAAGGCGTGGGCAACCTGCTGACCCAGCTTGCACGCTGCTGCCAGCCGGTCGCTGGCGACCCGATTGCCGGGTTTCTCACCCGCGGCCGAGGAGTCAGCATCCACCGCGAAGACTGCCCCTCAATGCAGCATCTGGCTGCGCGACATCCCGAGCGCGTACTGCCCGTGGAATGGGGGCGTCGCGGCGGGCAGAGCTACCAGGTCGACGTGCTCGTGCGCGGCATCGATCGCAAATGGCTGCTCAAGGACATCACCAATGTGATCGGCGTCGCCAACGCCTACGTGCTCGGCGTCAACAGTCGCGTCGACCCTGATACCTCCAAGGCCGAGCTGCGATTCTCGCTTCGCGTCAATGACTTCCAGCAGCTGGGTGAACTGCTCGGCAAGATGGCGGCGGTGCCAGGCGTCAGCGACGTGCGGCGCACGCCCTGAGCGCGATCACCTCGCCGGGCGCCAGCCGACGTCGCCCAAGCGCACCGGAATCGCCGACAATGCCGCTCATGCCCGCCCTGCCTGCCGCCACTGCCGCGCCTGCGCTTGACTGGTTCGCCAGCGCTGCGGGTGCGCGCTTGCTGGCGAGTGAGGCGCCTGGCCTGCAGGACCATGGCGCGCGCTGCATCGGCAGCCGAGCGCTGCTGCTTTGCGGCAGCCGCGCTCCGGGTTTCGAAGCGGAGCTCTCGGGGCCGCGCGCGCCCGTGCGACTCGGCTTCGACGCCCGCGGCCAGTTGCTGTCAGGACCGCTGCGCGCAGGCGTGGAAGGGCTGCCCTTCTGTCGCGAGAGCTTCGGCTTGATCCTCGCCTGGCATCTGCCCTCGCACGCCGGCTTCGAGCGTTTCGATTTCGCCGAGGCCGCCGAACTGCTGCAGCCCGAGGGCGAGTTGATCCTGGTGGGCTTGAACGGGCTCTCGGCCTGGCGGCTGCACTGGCAGCGCTATGGTCTGCAGCCGCTCGCCCCGGGCCGGATCCGCCAGCGTGCACAAGCGGCCGGCTTTGAGGTCCGCGCCCTGCGTGGGCTGGGCCCGCGCTGGCCCTGGGCCTTGGGCAGCGGCGAGCCCGCACCGGCGGTGCTGCAGTCGACCACGCTCTGTGCCAGCCTGCTGATGCAGTTGAAACGGCGCAGACCCGGAATGACCCCGCTGCCGGCGCGTCGTGCGCTGGCGGCCGCACGCGTTGGAGCCCCATGAAGGACGTTGAGATCTATACCGACGGCGCCTGCCTCGGCAATCCCGGCCCCGGCGGCTGGGGCGCGCTGCTGCGGCACGGCGCGTTCGAGAAGGAGCTCGCCGGCGGCGAGCCTGAAACCACCAACAACCGGATGGAGCTGCTGGCGGCGATCCGCGCGCTGGAGGCCCTGCGCGAGCCCTGCCGTGTGGTCCTGCACACCGACTCGCAGTACGTGCAGAAGGGCATCAGCGAGTGGATCGGCGGCTGGCAGCGGCGCGGCTGGAAAACCGCCGACGGCAAGCCGGTCAAGAACGATGACCTTTGGCGTGAACTGCTGGCTGCGCAGAAGCCGCACACGGTGGACTGGCGCTGGGTGCGCGGGCATTCCGGTCACGTCGAGAACGAGCGCGTCGACCAGCTGGCCCGCGACGCCGCGCTGCGCATCAAGGAGAAAGCCGCATGAGGCAGATCGTCCTCGACACCGAAACCACCGGCATGCCGGTCGAGCGCGGCCACCGGATCATCGAGATCGGCGCGGTCGAGCTGATCAACCGTCGCCTGACGGGGCGCACCTTTCATCACTACATACACCCCGAGCGCGAGATCGACGAAGGCGCGCAGGCGGTGCATGGCATCAGTCTGGAGTCGCTCGAAGGCAAGCCGCGCTTCGCTGCCATCGCTGACGCCCTGATCGAGTTCCTGCGCGGCGCCGAGCTGATTGCCCACAACGCGGCGTTCGACGTCGGCTTCCTCAACGCCGAGCTCGCGCGCGTGCCGAACGCCCCCGGCGTGCGCGATCTGGCGATCGTCACCGACACCCTTGCGATGGCGCGCGAGCGCTACCCCGGCCAGCGCAACAGCCTGGACGCTCTGTGCAAGCGGCTCGGCGTGGACAACGGTCACCGCAATCTGCACGGCGCCCTGCTGGACGCCGAACTGCTTGCCGATGTGTACCTGGCGATGACCTCGGGCCAGAGCGATCTCGGCCTCGCCCTCGCGGTGGAAACCGCGGCCGCGGCCAGCGCACGCCGGGTGCACTTCGATCCCGCCCTGCTGCGCACGATCTCCGCCACCGATGAAGACCTCGAGGCCCACCGCGCCTGGATCGACAGGCTGAAAGGCGCCAGCGGCGGACGCAGCCTCTGGCCGGAGGCGGCCGAGGCGTGAAGCGAGCGCCATCCGCGCTACCCGCAGACAGCCCGCGCGAGGTCGCTGGATTCCGCATCCAGCGTCTTCTGGGGGGCGGCAGCAGCACGCGGGTCTATCTCGCAGAACACCCGCTTCGCCACCGCCCGGTCGCAGTCAAGCTGGTGCTGGCGGACCTGCAGGCGGACGTCGACAGCCTGGAGGAACTGCTGGTCGCGGTGCAGCGCGCCCGCGGCGTGACGCATCCGAATCTCGAACGCCTGATCGAGGTGCAGCGCAGTGCCGACAGCGTGCAGATTGTCAGCGAGTACCTGCCCGGCGGCAGCCTGCACCAGCGGATCGAAGCCGAGGGCGCACTGCCCGCGGCGCGGGTGCTGAACCTGCTGCGGCAGGTGCTGGCCGGGCTTTCGGCGCTGCATGCGCGCGGGCTGGTGCATCGCGACGTCAAGCCCGGCAACGTGCTGTTCGACGCCGAGGGGCGCGCAGTGCTGGTCGACTTCGGCCTGCTGCAGCCGATGCGCGCTGCCAGCGAGCCGGGGCCTTCTGATACGGTGCTGGCTCCCGCACTGGGCACCGGGTCCTCGCGCGCGGGTCAGATCGCCGGTACGCCCGCATATATGGCCCCCGAACAGGCGCGCGGTGAGCGCGTCGACGCGCGCGCCGATCTGTACAGCCTGGGCGTCACGGCCTTTGAAATGCTCAGCGGACGGCTGCCCTATGCAGGCGCGGATCCGCTGGCTCTGGCCGAGCTGCACGAGCGTGCGCCAGTGCCTGAGTTGCCGCGTGCGGTCGACTGGCTGCAGCCCCTCATCGATGCCCTGATGGCGAAGCGCGTCGATGAGCGTCTCGATTCCGCGCGCGCCGTGCTGGACGTGATCGAAACGCTGGTGCTCGCCGAGCCCGCTGCCGCCGACATCGCCCCGCGCAGCACCTCGCGTTTGCTGAGCGCGCCGCGACAGGCACGTTCCCGCCTCTGGTTGCGCTACGCGCTGGCGGGGACTGGGGTGCTGTTGCTTACGATCCTGCTGGTCCTGCTGTTGCGCTGACGCCGTGTGAAGCCTTGTCTCACTGCGCCTCGAATCCGCCGCGGAAGATGAGGCCGGCGGCTGTGATCGGCTGGAAGCAGGTCGCGCTGTTGATGCGCGGCTGGATTGAATCGCGCGAGCAGGGCGAGAAGGTGCTGGATCCATTCAAGCTCGGACTCATCAGCCAGCTGCCGGTCTGCGCTACGCACTCGCTTCCGGTCTGACCGTCATGACTCGCACCGAAGTTGTGTCCCATCTCGTGGGCGATGGTGAGTGCCGTGGTGCTGTTGGCTGCGCGTATCTGGTTGATGCCATAGCCGAAGCTGGTGCTGCACAACGTCGACACGTAGGCCACCCCCACGGTGAAGCCATCGAAGTCCTTGCCGCTGAACAGGTGGTTCAGTCCGCCCTTGGGGATGCTGCTGCCGGCGCCGCTCACCATGTAGGTACGGAAGCGTGAGAGCAGAGTGTCGCTGCCGCTGACCACGGTCGTGTTCAGAGTGCCGTTGTCAGCGAGGTGGCGCAGTTCACCGACCACGATCCGGGTCTGGAATTGGCTGCTGTAGATGCCGTCGACGATGTTCACCCGCGAGGCCACCACGTCATCGCGATTGCCCCCGTGGACGCTGCCGAATTCGGTATCGGTGACCACGGTCAGGCGCAGTTGGCGCACCGGGCCATCGCCGAGCTTGGCGGCGCCGACTGCACCCAGATGCCCGGCGAACTCGGCAAAGCCGATCCGCTGCGGCGCCTGCTTCAGGGCGTAGCCCGGCACGGTCACGATTTCATCCAGCAGGCCCGGCAGTTCGACGTCGCGCAGGCGATACACCACCAGCTGCTGCGCCGATTCGGTCGAGCGCTGCAGAAGGCTGTCGCCAAGCGCGCCGGCGCGGTCCAGCAGCATCAGCTCGTGTCCGTCGAAGTAGGCGCCGCTGTAGGCGCCATCGACGAAGGAAAGCCGCAGCCAGCTGTCCTTGATGCCGACGATGCTGCCTTCGAGAAAGCGGCTTTGTGCGCTCAGTCCATGCCGCGTCGAGGCGGGCAGGGCCGCCAGCAGCAGGGCGTTGTCGCGCACATCGAGGGTCAGCGTCTCGCCCTCGGTGTGGAGCAGCAGGCGTTCGCCTGCTTCGCCGCTGGGCTCAATCCGCGCGGTCGCATGGGCGTGGACCCGCAGCGATTCGTCCGCAAAGCCAGGCGCCGGCGATCGGGCTGCCCGCGCGGGCAGGGCGGCCGCGAGCATCAGGCCGGCCAGCAGCAGGGGCATTGACAGGTGGATGCGGGACATCGGCCGGGTCACATTGCAAAAAAGTGTGGCAAGTGTAGTCGGCCGAAGCTCGCGGCCCCCGTGACCGCTTTCGCGTTATGTCGCCGAGCCAGCGTTCGATCGCGTGAATGCTCAACGGGTCTGCGCGGCGCCGGCGCGATCCCGGGCAGTGGGCGCGCGACTGCGGCTGTCAGGAGTGAACGAGCGGGGCGGCGCTCCAGCGGGAGTGCTGGCCTGTGAAGCGCTGCGCGGCTGCAGATGGCCGTTTCGCTTACGCTCCCTGCGTTTTTCCCTGGGTTCCCCGACCGATGAAAACCCT
>JBIJCA010000092.1:0-15105 GCA_044344935.1 Aquimonas sp.
CGACACCGGTGCCGGCGCGCGGCTGCTGGCGCGCAGCGTCGACGGCGTGGCCGTCGAGCAGGTGCTGAGCACCCGCTTCCGCTCGGCTGCGGCCTTCGACGGGCGCAACTGTCCGGACCTGCGCACGGCCTGCGAGATCGACGGACTGGTTTTCCGCTCCGGCTTCGAAGCCAAGAGCGCAAGCCGCTGAACGCGCTGCGCCCCAGCAGCCGCCATCAGAAGTCAGCAAGGAAGATGAGTGGCAGCGACGATCTTCCGCGAACGCGCGCCGCGCAGCACCTGACCCGACGCGCATCGCCCAAACGGGGGTGGCGCACATATCAGGACGCCCGAGTGGTCAATGGGCGCGCCGTAACCGTCCGCCGCACCCCATCTATTCGCCCTTCTCCGATTGCAGTCAGATGAGCGCACTGGGTATGAATTGATAGGAGGGTACGATGAAGCGGCAGTGGGTGTGTTCAGTGGTGTGGGCGGTGTGGTTGCATGCGTGGCGTGGCAGCGGAACGTCGTTGGCGGCGTGCTGCCGGCACACCGGCTGGAGCTATGCGACGACGCGGGCGTGGCGAGCGCGGTGGGTGCGTGATCTGCTTGGAACGCTGCCCCGATTCGGAGCGGCGGCATGATGCCGAGGATGGCGGGTACGGCGCGAGTGCGGGTGAGCTTGACGCCTGTGGATTTTCGGCCCGGCGTGGATGGACTGAGCCTGCGCGCGCGGGCGGTCGCGGGGGCTGCGGTGTTTACCGACGTGTTCGTGTTCTTCAACCGCGGCTTGGAGAAGGTCAAGATCCTGCGCTACGACCGGCATGGGTTCTGGTTGTGCTACCAGCGGCCGGCGCGAGGGCGATTCGTGTTGCCGGGCACGACGATCCTCGACGGGGTGGAGCTGGGCTTGCTGCTGGAGGGCATCGATGTGTCGGTGCGGCGGCTGCAGCCGGTGGTGGCGAAGCGGTTGGCGTGAGCGAATCAAAGTGTGATTGAGTGCATTGATTCGCTTTATAACAGTGCTGCTTTTTAGGATGCTTTCAAGCATGTCAGCCCTGCCAGTTTCCGCGACCGAAGTCGACCTGCTCAGGGTCGAGAATGCGCAGCAGAAGGCGCAGATTGCGGATCTCACTGCGCCGGTCGAGAAGCTGACCTTTCAACTGGCATTGCTCACCCGCCTGCGGTTTGGTCAATCCTCCGAAGCATTGTCGGCGGTGATGGGCGATCTGTTCGGCCAGCCCACCGCGCTTGAGCAGAAAGCAGAGGCCCTGACACCCCCGCCGTCGCGCAAAGCCAGCCGCGAGCCCAAGCCCGCTGCACGGGTGACCCTGCCGCCGGGTTTGCCGGTGGAAGTCATCGAGATCGACCTGCCCGAGGCCAACAAACGCTCCGCGTCGGGCCAGCCGCTGGTGCGCATCGGCGAGGAAACCTCCGATCGCCTAGCGATGACGCCGGGGCGCTTCTTCATTCGCCGTACCGTGCGCCCGAAGCACGCCGACCGAACGAGTCGCGTAGCGACGAAGTGAAGGCGTAGCGAGCAACGCGAGCGTTGTCGCGAAGCGACCGAACCGCGCCTGCCCGAGTGTGGAGTCGCCTGCGCGCCGATGCCGGCGCGCATCATCGACGGCGGCCTGCTCGATGAAAGCGTGCTGGCAGACATCGCCATCCGCAAGTACGACGACCACCTGCCGCTGCATCGGATTGGAGAAATCTACTTCCGCGACGGCGGCGTCGACCTGGCCAAGCAGACCCTGAGTGATGCGGTGCTCGCCTGTGCCAACTGGCTGGCCCCGTTGCAGGCCGCCGTACTGGCCGAGTTGAAGACGGATCGGGTGCTGCATGTGGACGAAACCGTATTGCCCCTGCAGTCCGCAGGCAAGACGATCGAAGCCCGCGCCGGGGCTTACGTCGGCACCGAGGTCAAGCTCATCTGCTATGACTTCACCCTCACCAAGAAGGGCCAGCACGTGCGTGACAGGCTGGCCGGCTACGGCGCGGCTGAGCGCCCGGTCTACCTGCAGTCTGATGCGGCCAGCAACCACGATGAACTGTTCGTCCGTTCCCCGTGTATCCGCGAGGTCGGCTGCTGGGCGCATGCCCGGCGCGAGTTCTCTGAGGTCGCCAAGCACGGCAACACCCCCACCGCCAGCGGTGCGCTCGAGCGCATCAACGCCCTGTTCGACCGCGAACGTCGCGCCTGTGAAGCGAATCTGGATCACGACCAGCGCCAACGCTGGCGCACCGAACATGCCCGGCCGAAGCTCGATCAACTGCGCCGCTTCCTGGAAGACGAGCAACAGCAACTGCTGCCCAAAACGCCGACCATGGCGGCGATCGGCTATGTGCAGAATCACTGGCAGGCACTCACGCGCTATCTCGACGATGGCCAGTGCGTGATCGACAACAAGGCCGCAGAACGCGCGCTGCGCGTGGTCGCGCTCGGCCGCAAGAACTGGCTGTTCGGCGGCAGCGAAGCCGGCGGCCATGCCGCCAGCGTTTTCTACACCCTGATCGAAAGCGCCAAGGCGCAAGGCCACAATCTCCGCGCCTATCTCGAAGACGTCCTCCGCCGCCTGCCCACCACCCTCGACAAGCATCTCAACACCCTGCTTCCGCATCGCTGGAATCCGCCTGCCACCGCCTGCGATAGTTCAACTGGCACCGCATAGCGTTGGTAGATGGGGTGGGGCGGACGGTTACGGCGCGCCTGACAGGGGTTCCCGCTCCCGGCCTGGGGCCGTTTCCAAAAATGCGAGGCGCAAGCCCCCCGAGGCGGAGCACAAAGCGGTTGACCGACATCACGCCGACGCAAGCGCCCACAGCGACAGCGAACACGCGAGCATGCAGCGGGTTGCCGAACGCAAGGGCACATTGCGTCGGAGTGAGACTGACTGAGCCGTCGCAGCTCGCATGCACTGTGAACTACAGCCCCGCACGAAAGAGCACGCCGGAAGCCGCAGATTGACCCAAGTCCACCGCCGCGGCCTGCCCCTGCACAGGCCGAGTGCTGGCTGGCGCCGGTGCTGGATTACGATCCGGCGTGAGGTCCCGCAGACTCAGGGCGTCCCCTCGTCCCCGGGTGGTGCCACATCTTCGATCCCGAACTGCCTGAGGTACTCCGCGAGAGGTGGTAAGCCGACTTCCGCGCGACGAGCATCGACTCGCGTCGGGTCTTCGACCGGGTGCAACTGTAGGCGGGAATCAGCTTCGCTCTACACCACCTGGCTGCCATGGACCTGCGGCAAGCCCTTCGCGCATCCGTACTCGATCCAGCATCAGGGCCCAGTGCGAGGCCTGCGCTTCACCTTCCTCCACACGCAGTCTCAGTTCAGGCAGAAAGCGCTTCTGAGTCTCCAGGTCGCCGTGCTGAACCACCAGAAAAGCGGCCATGGCTGCGTTCGAACCCACCTCGCTGCGGCGTGGCCACCCCGACGACTCGATGATGGCAAGGAGCTCGCTGAGATTCTGACGATCAAGGGCAACCTGCTTCTCCCAGAGAGCTTGGACCTCAGGCGATTCAGGCCCCAGCTGATCCTCGAGGACAGAAGCCTCGTTCCGATGGCGTTGATCGCGCTCCAACATGTCCAACAGGCGCTGTTTCAGCGGTAGGGCATCGCCGGCCCACGAGACCTGGGCCAGCAGTCCAAGCGGCATACTGAAGACGAGAACGACGAAGAAGGCTCTGGGACTCATGACAGCGGACGCTCTCATCAGGATCTCGGGACGTCGATAGAGGAGCTCATCGACGCCCTCACACGCTCACGGCTGCGCGTGCAGGAAATCCAGCGCCACCGCCAGCATCGCCCGCGTGCCCACGGGCAATGCGGCCTCGTCGACCAAGAACTCCGGCGAGTGATTGGTCGGGGCCTTACGCGGATCCTGGTCGGCCGAGGTCGCACCGACGAAGAAGAACAGGCCCGGCACTTCGTTGGCAAAGAAGGAGAAATCCTCCGAGCCGAGGATCAGCGGCATCGCGAGCACATTGCCCGCGCCCGCGGCGCGCTCCAGGCTGGGCCGCATGCGCGCGGTCAGGGCTTCGTCGTTGCGGGTGACCGGATAGCCTGCCTCGCTGGGAATCTGCGCTTCCACCGTCGCCCCATGCGCCGCCGCCACATGCGTGGCGAGATCGCGCAGCTGTTCTTGGATGCGCGTGCGGACCTTGGGATCAAAGGTGCGGATCGTGCCGATCAACTCGACTTCGTCCGGAATGATGTTGCTGCGCACGCCGCCGTTGATGGCACCGAAGCTCAGCACAGCCGGCAGCGCGCTGATATCGGTACGGCGGCTCACCAGGGTCTGCGCGGTGCTGACGATGTCGGCGGCGGCGACAATCGGGTCGATGCCGCCCCAGGGCTGCGAGCCATGGGTCTGCCGGCCCTTCACCACAATGCGGAAGCTGTCGGCCGCAGCCATGGTCGGGCCGCCGCGATAGCCGATCTTGCCCACCGGCAGACCGGCTATCACATGCAGGCCGAACACGGCATCGGGCCGGAAGTCGCTGAACAGCCCCTCCTTCAGCATCAGCTCGGCGCCGCCCTCCTCACCTTCCGGCGGGCCTTCCTCGGCGGGCTGGAAAATGAACATGACCTCGCCCGGCAGCGACTCGCGCATGCCGGCCAGCGCCTGCGCCACGCCCATCAGGATCGCCACATGGGTGTCGTGCCCGCAGGCATGCATCACGCCGACCGTGCTGCCGTTGTACTCGGTGGTGACCTTGGAGGCGAACGGCAGGTCGTTGCGCTCGGTGACCGGCAGCGCATCCATGTCCGCCCGCAGCGCGATCCGCGGCCCGGGCTTGCCCCCCTTGAGCAGACCGACCACGCCGGTGTGGGCAATGCCGGTGCGCGTCTCGATGCCGAGTGCGCGCAAGTGCTCGGCAACCTTGCGCGAGGTCTCGAACTCGCGGTTGCCGAGCTCCGGGAACTGGTGGATGTCGCGGCGCCAGGCCAGCACTTCATCCGCGACCGCGTCGGCCAGCGGTTCGATGGCGGGGGCCTGCGCGAGCGCAGTCGCCCCTGTCATCAAAGCCAGCAGGGAGAAACCACAGCACGCACGCTTGAACATCACCGCCCCCGGTTGATCTTTCGGTGAACGGAGACTAGCAGCCTGGCAAGGCATCGGGAGGGCTTACCGGCGTCGCAACGCTTCGACTGCGCAGAGTCGATCTCTGCAGTCTGGCACCAGACTTCAGCCCGCGCCGGGTGCCCCGCGCCGTCGCGCTTCGAACCGATCCCACTAGCGAGTTGCGGCCGCCTCGAGTTCATCGAGCGACACTGCCGCCCCCGAGTCCAGACGCAGGTCGGCGGATCGGTAGCACACTTGCAGCATGCCTTCTGCGCAGCAGACCTTGACTGGATCTCCGTCTTCCACGCTCAGAACTTCGATGCCTGCTCCCTCGATCTGGCGGAGATCGGTCGTGGGAGCGGAATCCCAGAGCGTGAACTCAAAGATGCTGCAGTCAGAAAGGTGAAGGATGAATCCCTCTCCTTTACCCTCGAACATCTCGCGCAGGTAATGCACGCTGATGAAGAGGCTGATATCGCCGGGAACCGAGCCGTCGATGCGCTCGACGACGCCGTCATGCAACAGATTCCAGAGCCGCGGCCACCCTAGGCGTCCGGATCGGAGGCCCGCTCAGACCCTCGGGACGCCGAGGGGGCGTAGCCCGTTTCGCGAAAGCGTCGAATCGCCCCGACGATGCCCGGCCCACGCAGCAGCACCAGCAGCGATGCCGAGACCATGAGCAGCGAGGAAACGAGGTCGGCGATGTGGGCCTGCGCGGTTTCTGTCGGCGTAAGCACCCACCACGTCGCGGCGCTCAGAGTCCAGGCCAGGCTGCTCAGCAGCCACCACAGCCCGATCAGAATGATGCCGGTGTCGAGCAAGACGTCCGCCTCGACCGAAAGCGGCGTGTGACTGGACTTCAAGCGTGGCAGCAGGCGCGTCACCACGGTGAGCGGGAAGAACCACAGAAACACCGCAAAGGCGAGCGGCAGCAGCGCGACTGACACCATCCAGGTGCGTTCACCGGCCCAGCCTTCGTTGGCGGAGGTGATGCCCACCGCCTGGACCAGCTGCTGGACAGCGAACAGTGCGAGCCACAGGGCAAACAGACGCAGACCAACGGTCAGAATGTCTTCACGACTCATGAGCGGCTCCCATCAATTCAAATCGACGCAGCGACGTGGAAAGTGTCTCCTACTGAAACAGCGAACACCGAACGACAACTCGGCGGATCGGCTCCGAGGCTATCGGAGCGCGCGACAGGCCAGCAAGCGCGGACCTCGTCGGGGAGGAACGCAGTGCCGATACCAGGGCGTTGCCTGTTCCACTCACTCCCACTCAATCGTCGCCGGCGGCTTGCCGCTGATGTCGTAGACCACGCGGCTGACGCCGCGCAGCTCGTTGACGATGCGGCGCGCGACGCGGTCGAGGAAGTCGTAGGGCAGGTGCGCCCAGTGGGCGGTCATGAAGTCGATGGTCTCGACGGCGCGTAGCGCGATCACCCACTCGTACGCGCGGGCGTCGCCGACCACGCCGACCGACTTCACGGGCAGGAACACGGCGAAAGCCTGGCTGACGCGGTCGTAGAGGTCGGCGCGGCGCAGCTCGTCGATGAAGATGTGGTCGGCCTTCGCGAGCAGTTCGGCGTACTCGGGCTTGACCTCGCCGAGGATGCGCACGCCGAGGCCCGGGCCGGGGAACGGATGGCGGTAGACCATGTGGCGCGGCAGGCCCAGGGCCACGCCGAGTCGACGGACTTCGTCCTTGAACAGCTCGCGCAGCGGCTCGACCAGGCCGAGCTTCATCTTCTCGGGCAGGCCGCCGACGTTGTGGTGGCTCTTGATGACGTGGGCCTTGCCGGTCTTGCTGCCGGCGGACTCGATCACGTCGGGGTAGATCGTGCCCTGCGCCAGCCACTGGATGTTGCTGAGCCTGGCGGCTTCCTCGTCGAAGATTTCGACGAACAGGCGACCGATGATCTTGCGCTTGGCTTCGGGATCCTCCACGCCGGCCAGTGCGGCGTAGTAGCGCTCGGCGGCATTGACGCGGATGACCTTGACGCCCATGCCGCCGGCCTCGGCGTTGGCGGCGAACATCTGCATGACCTGGTCGCCCTCCTGCCAGCGCAGCAGGCCCGTGTCGACGAACACGCAGGTCAGGCGCTCGCCCAGCGCACGGTGCAGCAGGGCTGCAACCACGCTGGAGTCCACGCCGCCCGACAGGCCCAGCAGCACATCGCCCTCGCCCACCTGGGCGCGGACACGTGCGATCTGGTCATCGATGATGTGGGCGGCGGTCCACAGGGTTGCGCAGCCGCACAGCTCCACCACGAAACGCCGAAGCATGTCGGTGCCCGAGCGCGTGTGGGTCACCTCGGGATGGAACTGCACGCCGTACCAGCGTCGCGCTTCATCGGCCATCGCCACGATGGCCACGCTTTCGGTGCGCGCAGTGATGAGGAAGTTGGGCGGCACGGCGGTGACGCGATCGCCGTGGCTCATCCACACGTCCAGCCGCGGCGGCGAACCGGCGTGGTCCTTCATGCCATCCAGCAGGCCGCAGGGTGCGCTGACTTCGACTTCGGCATAGCCGAACTCGCGTTCGTGCCCGGCTTCGACGCTGCCGCCAAGCTGCATCGCCATGGTCTGCATGCCGTAGCAGATGCCGAGAATCGGCACGCCGGCATCGAACACTTCCTGCGGCGCGCGCGGTGAGCCCGCTTCGACAGTCGACTCAGGCCCGCCCGAAAGGATGATGCCTTTGGCACCCCAGGCGGCGACCTCGGCGGGATCGTGGTCCCAGGCCCAGATCTCGCAGTACACCCCGATCTCGCGGATGCGACGGGCGATCAGCTGGGTGTACTGCGCGCCGAAGTCGAGGATCAGGATCTTGTCGCTGTGGATATCTTGGAGCATGGGATTGGGGATTCGGGATTGGGGATTGGAGAGCAGGCCTACGGGGCATCAGGCCCTCGGCTAGCCCATCGGGCGGAGCGGAACGGCAAACCAGAGCAGTGACGCGGCACCGACAGCCTGAGCGACTTCAGCAGACGCAATCCCCAATCCCCAATCCCCAATCCCGCCGCGCAAGCGTCAGCTTGCGCGGTAATTCGGCGGCTCCTTGGTGATCTGCACGTCGTGGACGTGACTCTCGCGCACACCCGCATTGGTGACGCGGACGAAGCTCGGCTTGCTGCGCATGTCTTCAATGCTGGCGCAGCCGACATAGCCCATCGAGGCGCGCAGACCGCCGGCCAGCTGGTGGACGATGTTGCGCACCGAGCCGCGGTAGGGCACGCGGCCCTCGATGCCTTCGGGCACCAGCTTGTCGGCATCCGATGCATCCTGGAAGTAGCGGTCCTTGCTGCCCTGCTCCATCGCACCGAGTGAACCCATGCCGCGGTAGCTCTTGTAGCTGCGGCCCTGGAAGAGTTCGGTTTCGCCGGGGCTCTCCTCGGTGCCGGCGAACAGTCCGCCGATCATCACAGTGGAGGCGCCGGCGGCAATGGCCTTGGCGATGTCGCCGGAGTAGCGGATGCCGCCGTCGGCGATCAGCGGGATCTGGTCCTTCAGGGCCGTGGCGACGAGATCGATCGCGGTGATCTGCGGCACGCCAACGCCGGCGACGATGCGGGTCGTGCAGATCGAGCCTGGGCCCACACCGACCTTGACCGCATCGGCGCCGTGATCCATCAGGGCCAGCGCGGCCTCGCCGGTGACGATGTTGCCGCCGATGACCTGCACGTTAGGGAAGCTCTTCTTGACCCAGCGCACGCGATCCAGCACGCCCTGCGAGTGGCCGTGCGCGGTATCGACCACGATGACGTCGACACCGGCCTGCACCAGCGCGCTGACGCGTGCTTCGGTGTCACCGCCAACGCCGACGGCGGCGCCAACCAGCAGCTGCTCGTCGCTGTCCTTGGCGGCATTGGGATTGTCGCGGGCCTTCTGGATGTCCTTGACGGTGATCAGGCCGCGGAGTGCGAACTGATCGTCCACCACCAGAACCTTCTCGATGCGGTGCTGATGCATGAGGCTGAGCACTTCGTCGTCGCTGGCACCCTCGCCCACCGTCACCAGCTTGTCCTTGGCGGTCATGATCGCGCTGACGGGTGCATCCAGGCGCTTCTCGAAGCGCATGTCGCGACTGGTGACGATGCCGACCAGCTGGTTACCGTCGACCACCGGCACGCCGGAGATGTTGCGCTTACGGGTGAGCTTGATGACTTCGCCGATGGTGGTGTTCGGGCCCACCGTGAAGGGCTCGCGGATCACACCGGCTTCGAAGTTCTTCACCTGCTGCACGTGCAGGGCCTGTTCGGCCACGCCCATGTTCTTGTGCAGGATGCCGATGCCACCGAGCTGGGCCATGGCGATGGCCAGGCGCGCCTCGGTGACGGTGTCCATCGCTGCGGACACGATCGGAAGGTTGAGTTTGAGTCCGCGCGTTAGCCGCGTTGCCAGGCTGACGTCTTTGGGGAGCACCGCCGAGTGGGCGGGAATCAGGGAGACGTCGTCGAAGGTCAATGCTTCAACCTGGATGCGCATGCGCGAACTCCGGAGGGAAGAAGCGCGACATTATAGGCCGCGGCGCGCGGTCGGCGTTAGCGCGGATTTGCGTCCCACGCAGCCGCCCCGGGGCCGGGGATCACCCCCTGCCTCGACCTCGCCGCCTGTGGATCCCGAATCCCGAATCCACGATCCCGGCTCTCAAAGCAGTGCCAGCGACAGCCAAGGGACGTAGGTAATGAGCATCAGCGCCAGCAGAAGGATCAGGAAGAAGGGCACGCAGGCGCGGACCAAAGAGCCGATCGGCACCTTGAACCGGTAGCTGGCGATGAACAGGTTCATGCCCACCGGCGGCGTGAAGTAGCCCAGCTGAAGGTTGGCCAGCATCAGGACACCGAGGTGCACCGGGTGGATGCCGTAGCCCAATGCGATCGGCACCAGCAAGGGCACGAGGATCACGATCGCGGCGAAGACGTCGAGCAGCATGCCCACGGCGAGCAGAAACAGGTTCAACGCCAGCAGGAAGGTGATAGGACTGGAGATCACGCCCTGGATCCACTCGAAGAGGCGCGTCGGCACTTCGGCGTCCACCAGCCAGTTCGACAAGGCGAGCGCGGCGCCCAAAATGATGAGGATGGCGCCGACCATGCGCATCGACTCCGCCAGCAGACCAGGGAGCCGGGCGAAGGGGATTTCTCGACGGACCAACACCGTCACCGCCAGCACGTAAACCGCCGTGATGGCCGCCGCTTCGGAAGCCGCCAGCGCACCGGAGTAGATCGCGCCGAGCACCAGGATCGGCAGGGGAATCTCCCACGCAGCCTCGCGCGCCGCCTCGGTGACGCGCGACCATGAGAAGACCTGGGCGCGTGCCGGCAGATCGCGGCCCTGCCAGGCGGCGTAGGTGCCGAGCAGCAGGATCATCAGCAGACCAGGAAGAATGCCGGCGATGAACAGGTCTTCGATGCTGACCGAGGGCGTCGTGCCCAGTTGACCCGCCACGAAGCCGTAAAGGATCAACGGAAGCGAAGGCGCGAACAACAGGCCGAGGCTGCCCGCGCTCGTGACCAGACCGAGGTTGAAGCGCTCGTCGAAGCCAGCAGCCTTGAGCGCCGGGTAGAGCAGCGCACCCATGGCCACGATGGTCACGCCGGAGGCACCGGTGAATGCCGTGAACAGGGCGCAAGCGACGAGGCCAACGATGGCGATGCCGCCGGGCAACCAACCCAAGAGGGCATCGGAGAGCTTCAGCAGTCGCTGCGGAGCGCGGCTCTCGGCCAGCAGGTAACCGGCCAAGGTGAACAGGGGAATGGCGGTCAGCCCCGGCATGCCGGCGAGACGATGGAACTCGACGGCAACCACCGTCAGATCGTAGCCGGCTTGATGGAAGCCGATGAACGCGGCCCCCAGGATGAGCACGAACAGCGGCGCGCCGAGCACGGCGGCCAGCACCAGGAGCAGCCAGGCCGCACTCATGCAGCGCTCGCCTGCCCGGTCGCTGCATCCACGGGCGGACCGAGCATCATGGCAATCACGAAGCGCAGGCTCAGCACCGCGAATCCGAAGGGAATGATGAGCATGCCGACCCACGTGGGCACACCCGCGAACAGCAGGCCGGGCGCCTCACGCTCAAGTTCGACGAGGCTCCACCCATACCAGCCCATGGCAGCGCAGACACCGGCCGCGACGAACTGCGCCAGCACCCACACGATCCGTTGTCCGAACGGAGGCAAAAGCCGCGGCAGCAGATCGAGCGACAGATGCCGGCGCTCTCGGGCGGCGCCGAGGGCACCCAGCAGGGCGATCCACAGCACCAGGGTGCGCTGTACGGCCTCGCCCTGCAGCCAACCGCCGTCGGCAAACCAGCGCAGACCGATCTGGGCAACGGCAAGCCCGAGCAGCACGAGAAGAAGGCCGGCGAGCAGGCCGTCCTCGAGGCGATGCAGGCCGCGCAGCAGGCGATTCACGCTCGCAGGCTCAGTGCGTTGCCGCAGAAACGCGGCTGATGACCGCATCCACCATCTCTGCGCTGAGCTCCTTGCGCTGCACCATGGTCTCGCGCACCGACAGTCCTACCGCACGCCAACGGGCGAGCTCCTCAGCATCGGGGGTGAACACTTCGATACCTTCGCCCTTGAGCGCGTCCATCGCGCTGGCATCAGCGCGCAGGTTCTCCGCGTCGATCCGCTCCGAGGCCTTTGCGAACGCCTCCAGCACGACCGCCCTGTCGGCCTCGCTCAACCGGGCGAAGGCGCGATTCTCGAGCACCACATAGCCCACCACGTAGGCCAGCGGCGCGTCGAACACGTGCTTGATTCGGGTATGCCACTGCAGCGCAATCGCACCTGCCGGCGTATTGCCGACAATGTCGATCATGCCGGTCTGCAGGCTGGTGAATACGTCAGCCAAGGGCAGCGGAACCGGGCTCACGCCGCCAGCGGTGAACGTGCGCTCGCTGATCAGGTCGTTGTTGGGAATCCACACCTTGCCGCTGCGAAGATGCTCGATGTTCTGCAGCGGCTTGCTGCTCATCATGTAGGCGAAGCCCACGCCCGAGATGCTGAGCACCTCGAAGCCCTTGTCGCGGATGCCTGACTTGAGGAGAGGATCCACCGCTTCGCGAACCGGGCCGAGCTGGGTGGGGCCTTCGAACAGGAAAGGCAGCCCATAGACCACGGCATCCGGGTAGACCAGGGACAGCTCGCTGGCGGTCAAGGCACCGCCCTGCAGCTGGCCAAGCCGGATCTTGCGCATGACCGTGGCATCGTCGCCCATGACCCCACCGGGGTAGTAGCGGAACTCGACTCGGCCTTCGGTGCGCTGCTTGACCTCGTCCGCCGCCGCACGCATTTCGCGCAACCAGCTCGAGCCCTCTGGAGCCAGGGTCGCGATCTTGAAGCTCTGCGCTTCAACGAAGGGGGAGACCAGCAACAGCATGGCAATCAGCAGAAATCGCATCGACGGCTCCAGCTCAGAAGTAGTTCTTCGAATCATCCAGCAGCGCACGCGCCTGCACCTGCGCCAGCGTGTTCATCAAGGTGAGCCCCGGTGCGCGCGGGTCTGCAGCGAGCACGGCCTGAAGCTGCGCATCGTGCAGCTCCTGGTCGAACACCAGGCGGGCGTAATGGCGGGCAAGCAAGGTACGAGCCATCAGATTGCGTCCGCCGGAGAGTTCGATCGCCCGCTCGAAGGCTTCTCTGCCCCGCTCCGGCTGGCCACCGACAGCGACCGGACGCAGGGAGTTCAGCACACCCAGATACACGTAGGGCATCCCCTGTTCGAGGGAGGGATCGAGCGACACCGCTCGCTCCAGCAGAAGGCTGACCCGTGGGATCGCGGCGATCGCGGAGTAGTCATTGCTGTGGGTCTGGATGTAGCCGGCCCAGGCGCTGCCCAAAGCAAACAGGCGCGCGCCGTCGGCCGGGTCAGACTGTTCGGTGACGACCCGCTCCCATGCATCGAAGGGCGACTTGAACTCCGCGCAAAGCGCGACCTGATCGATGCAGGCGGCCCGCTGCGCGTAGTCGAAGGCGCGCTTGGACAGGCGCGCCGCGCGCTCGGGATCGCTCACGAAGTTGCCGGCGTAGGCGCCGTAGAGGCGGGCTGCCGCGCGCAGGGTGCCTGCGTTGTCCGGATCGCCTTCGAGCAGCCCGTCGAGCAGAAGCAGATAGGCCGGCAGCCCCTCCGCTACTGTCGCCGGATCGTCCTGGTTGAGGATGCCGCGGCCCAGGTTGTCGGCGAAGCGCTCGCTCGCGCGGTTGACCAGCGAGGCGCAGCCCGCCGTGGCGAGCATCAGGGCTCCCACAGTCGCCGCACGGAAAACGGACTTGAGCTTGGTTTCAATCACGGCGAGGCTCCCTGCCAACAGCCAGTGTCTACGGAACAGGAGACGATTGGGTGACACCTGCCCCCCATCAATCGCGCGCAAGCTCGCACAGCAGGCTCGCTTCCCAGGTGTTCTGCATCAAGGTGGCCACCGTCATCGGGCCGACACCGCCCGGCACCGGCGTGATCCAACTTGCGCGCTCGAGTGCCGCCTCGAAGCCGACATCGCCGGTCAGCGACCCATCGGGCAGTCGATTGATTCCGACATCGATGACCACCGCCCCGGGCTTGATCCACTCGCCCGGCACCAGCCCGGGCTTGCCCACCGCAACCACAACCAGATCGGCGGCGGCCACGTGCTGTCGCAGGGTGTCGCGCGGCGTGAACCGGTGGCAGCAGACGGTGGTGCAGCCGGCGATCAGGAGTTCCAGGGCCATCGGCCGACCGACATGATTCGACACGCCAACGATGACCGCCTGTTGACCACGCACCGGACGATCGGTGTGGCCGAGCAGATGGACGATGCCCTTCGGCGTGCAGGGACGCAGGCCCAGCTGGCGCAGGGCGAGACGCCCGACGTTCTCGGGATGGAAGCCGTCCACATCCTTGCGCGGATCGATGCGATTCAGGAGGGCCTGCGCATCGATGTGCGACGGCAGCGGCAGCTGCACGAGAATGCCGTCGACCGCGGGGTCAGCGTTGAGTCGATCGATCAGGGCCGCGAGCTCAGGCTGCCGGGTTGCGGCGGGCAGGTCGAAATCGAAACTGGCATAGCCAACGCGCTCGCAGGCGCGGCGCTTGTTGCGCACGTACACCGAGGATGCCGGATCAGCTCCCACCAGCACCACCGCGAGGCCAGGCGGGCGTCGCCCGGCAGCTACCCGATCGCGGACGCGTCGCGCGAGATCGGAAAGCAGTTCATCGGCAATGCGCTTGCCATCCAGCAGGCGTGCGGTCATGACTGGGACCTGACGTTAAAGCCCGCCATTCTGGCATAGGCCGGGTGCTCCACCATTGAGACCTGGCCCGGCGCTCGGGCAGTGCCCGGGGGCGGGTGCTGTCCATCGCCGCTCCGAGGCGCCCGCTAAGTGGATCCGCCGCAGAACACGCGATAGTCCGGATAGCCCGTAAACGCTCTCCCCGGCGCGCACACCGCGCAGTCGGGATCGGGCGGCACACCCATCTCATGGAAGCGCATCTGCAGGGCATCGACGCTGAGCACACGCCCCTCAAGCACGCGCCCGATACCGAGCAGGTACTTCAATGCCTCGGTCGCCTGCAGCACTCCGATCAAGCCTGGCAGCACGCCCAGCACGCCGGCTTCCGCACAGTTGGGCGCCTCAAGCGGAGGTTCGGGGAACAGGCAGCGGTAGCAGGGCGACCGACCGCGGCGAACGCCGGCCGCGAACACCCCGACCTGGCCGGAGAATCGCTCCACTGCGCCGTAAATCAACGGGAGGCCTAGCTTCACGCAGGCGTCCGACACCAGGTAGCGGGTCGGGAAGTTGTCACTTCCGTCGATCACCAGCTCGACCCCATCGAACAGACGCTCGACGTTGGACCCATCGAGTCGCTGAGCGCGCGCGTCCAGATCCAGCCGCGGATTCAAGGCCAGCAGGCGCTCGCGTGCAGAATCGACCTTGAATTCGCCCACGGAGCCATCGGTGTGCAGCACCTGACGCTGAAGGTTGCTGCGTTCCACGCGGTCGTTGTCGATCAGACGCAGATAGCCGATGCCGGCCGCAGCGAGATACAGCGCGACGGGTGAGCCCAGCCCCCCCGCCCC
>JBIJCA010000322.1:0-4595 GCA_044344935.1 Aquimonas sp.
TCACCAGCACCAGATCCGCCGCCTGGGCCGCTCGCACTGCCCGCCCGAAAGCCTGCTCCGGCAGCGCTTCGCCGAACCAGACCACGCCCGGCCGCAGCGGCCCGCCGCAGCGATGGCACGCGGGCGGCTCGGCGCGCAGCTGTGGCGCGTCAGCCCACGCAGGATCGATCTCGATGGCCTGCGCGACATCGCAGCGCCGGCAGCGGGTCGCCGCGATCTGGCCGTGCAGATGCAGAACGTCTCCACTCCCCGCGCGCTCGTGCAGGTCGTCGACGTTCTGTGTCACCAATTCGAGATCCGGCTTCATCCCGCGCAGGTCGGCGATCGCCCGATGACCCGGATGTGGCTGCGCGATCACGACCTTCGCCATGCGCCAGCGGTACCAGGCCCAGACCAGGGGCGGATCGGCATCGAAAGCCTCGGCTGTGGCCAACTGCATGGGATCGAAGCGCGACCACAGGCTGTCGTCGCCGCCGCGAAAGGTCGCGATACCGCTCTCGGCGGACATCCCCGCGCCGGTCAACAGCAGGGGCCGCCGGGCGGCGCGAAAGGCCTCGATCAGGCCTTGAGGTGGCGCGGCGACCGCGGCTTCGATGTCACGCATGGGGGCTCCGCCTGTCCGTTGCGCACCGGCCCTGCAGACTCGCTTTGGCGCCGGGCGAATTGCAAGCCTTTGCTACCATCCACGCCTTGCTCACCCCGGGAACTCCGCCATGAAACTGCGCACCGCCGTCCTCCCCGCCTCGCTTGCCCTGCTGCTCGCCGCCTGCGGCAAGGACGACGGCCCGCTGCCGCCGCTGGCCTACGTACCCGCCGACACGCCCTACGTGATGGGCGCGATCGAGCCGATTCCGCAGGCAGTCGCCGATGAGTGGCTGAGCCTGAGCAACGCCCTGCTGCCGATGTATCGGGATCTGCTAGACCAGGCCATTGCCGATCTTGAGGGCAAGCCGGCCGAGGAAACGCCTGGCCTGCCGCTCCTGCGCGGCCTCAAGGCCGAGCTCGAAGGCAAGACCGACCTCGCCCAGCTGGCCGACGCCTGGGGCTTTTCGCTTACCCCGCTGAGCGCGCTCTACGGCATTGATCTGGTGCCGGTGATGCGCATCGAACTGGCCGACGCCACGCGCTTCGCCGAGGGCGTCGCGCGCATGGAAACCGCCGCGGGCGTCACGCTCACCCGCGGCACGGTCGATGAACTGTCGTACTGGAGTTTCCAGCCGGACGAGGCACCGCTGCGTCTGGTGTTCGCGACCCAGGACAATCAGCTGGTCGCCACGCTCACGCCGGCCACGGCCGACGACGATCTGCTGCGCCGCCTGCTCGGTCTTGAACTGCCCGAGGACAACCTGCTCGAAGCCGGCACCCTCGCCAACCTCAACAATCGCCTCGGCTTTGTCGCCTACGGCTCGGGCTATCTCGATCACACCCGGCTGTTCGAGCTGTTCGCGAAGCCGATGACCGGAAGCCAGGGCGCCTTCCTGAAAGCGCTGAAGATCACCCCGCCCGACGCGACGTCCGAGGTCTGCCTGAGCGAGGGCCGCGCGCTGACCGCGCAGTGGCCGCGCACCGCCCTGGGCTACACGCGCTTTGACGCCGGTGGGTATCGGATGCGCGCCCTGATCGAAGCGCCCAAGCCGGTGATGGACGATCTCCGCACGGTGCTGGCGCCCACGCCGGGGCTCGCCGAAGCCGCAAATGCCCTGATGAGCTTTTCCTTCGCGCTGAAGGCCGACGCCCTGCCGCCGCTCGCCAGCAAGTGGGCGAGCGCAGTGCGCAGTGCGCCCTGGACCTGCGAGGCCCTGCAGCCACTCAACGAGAGCTTCGCCGAGCTGGGCGAAGCCCTGCAGAACCCGGCCGTGTACGCGGTCGGCCCCAGCGCCAATGCCATCCATGTGCTGCTCAGCAAGTTCGAGCTGCCCGCTGGCGGCCTGTCCTCGGGCGAGACGCCGATCTTCGAAGGCAAGCTGCTGATCGGTTCGCCGAATCCGCAGGGCCTGGTGGCGATGGCGCGCAACTTCGTGCCGCAGCTGGCGGAATTCCGCCTGGAAGCCGACGCCGAGCCCGTAGCCCTGCCGACGCTGCCGGAAGCCCCGGCGGATCTGCTGCTGTTCGGCGCTGCCAGCAGCCAGGCACTCGGAATCGCCATCGGCGAAGCGCAGCGCGACAGCCTGCGCGCCTCGCTCAGCGTCGACGCCGCCGGCCCGCAGCCGCTGTTCCAGTTCAGCTACCAGGGCAAGTTCTACGGCGGCCTGATGCGCAGCGTGATGGAGGAAGCCGCCAAGGCCGATCCCAACGCGCCCGACATGAGCGCGATGTTCAAGATCTATGAGGACATGATCGAGCGCGCCGACGGCCAGATGCTGTTCACCGCCGACGGCATCGAGTTCACCGCCGAGTACGTGGTGCCGAAGCGCTGAGGTCGATGCCTTGCCGGCGCGCAGCGGTCGCTTGGCCGCTGCGCGCGCAGGCGGGGCTCAGAACCCGTATTCGCTGAAGCCGCCGTCGACCGCGATGCACTGCCCGGTGATGTAGCTCGCCGCCGGCAGGCAGAGGAAAGCCACGGCAGCGGCGACCTCTTCGGGTTCGCCGACACGCCGCATCGGCGTGCGCTCGATGACTTCATCCAGATAGTCGGAGTCCGCCAGCTTCGGTGAAGTGCGCCGGGTGCGGATGTACCAGGGTGCGACCGTGTTGACGCGGATGCCGTCGGCGGCCCACTCGCAGGCGAGATTGCGCGAAAGCTGATGCAGGCCGGCCTTGCTCATGCCGTAGGGCGCGCCCGTGCGCACATGGGCCAGGCCCGACACCGAGCCGATGTTGACGATGCTCGACTGCGCGTGTTGCCGCAGCAGCGGATAGGCCAGACGACACAATTCGAACGGCGCCGCCAGGTTGAGCTCGACGATGGCCCGCCACTGTGCGTCCTCGTAGTCCACGGCCGCGCGGCTGTCATTGGTGCCGGCGTTGTTGACCACGATCGACAGCGGCTCGCCGCGGTCCTCGATCCAGTCGAACAGCGCGATGCGCTCTTCGGCCCCGGCGAGATCGGCGGCGAAGGTCGAGCACTGCAGCCCTGCGATGTCCTCTTCCAGTTCGGCCTGCACCTGAGCCAGCCGCTCGCCCTCGCGCGCCACCAGCAGCAGGCGTGCGCCGAGCGCGCCGAGCTCACGCGCACAGGCGAGGCCGATGCCCCAGCTGGCACCGGTGATCAAGGCCACCTGGCCGTCCAGACGCCAGCGCGTTGCGTGCATGCGAAGTCCTCAGGTGAGCGGAATCGACGGGCATAATCGCAGGCCGCTCAGCCGACGAGAACCCGCATGCGATTCAAGACCTCCGTGATGCTCGCCTGTGCGATCGCCGTGCTTCTGTCTGCCTGCGCCGACGCGCCGGCCCCGGCCAGCGACTGCAGCGCGCAGGCGCAGTGGCGCGCCGGCCTCGAACGCCGCCTGCCCGACCCCAGCTGCAGCGAGGACGCAGCCAAGGAAGCCCACCTGCTCGGCACTGAGCTCGCGGGGCTGCGCAGCGAGTTCAACGAGCTGGCCGAACAGTTCCGCGACACGACCGGCGACGCCGCCGGTGCCCTGCAGCGGCGTCAGCGCCAGCTGCAGATCGACATCGAGGCGATCGAATCGGAAGCGCGCATCCAGGGCTGGATGCAGAACTGAAGCCCGCGCGCCGCCCGCAGCGCGAGCGCGCCGCCGGGCGGACTCCGGGCAAGCGACGCTGAACCACCGAAGACCGGAAACAACGCGGGCGCCCGAAGGCGCCCGACGTGCAGGTCGACGTGCGAGGGCTCAGTCTTCCAGCGGAATGACTTCCACTTCCTCGAAGTCGGACGGACGCGTCTCTGCCTGGGGACGATTGGCCTGCGCCGCCGCCGGGGTGCCGCCACCGCAGCGCCAGGTGCCGAAGTTCTGCTCGCCGTTGAGCGGTTCGGCCAGCGGCTTCAACGTATCGCCCTGACCACCGGCCGCCTGGTTGCGCGCCAGCGTCTCCAGCTCGTCGCGCACCTTGATCGCATTGCGGTCGACGAAGCCCACCCGGTCGCGCACGCTCACCGAGATCTCGCTCAGCATGCTGCCGCAGCGGCTCATGTCGGCATTGATGTCGACCACGCGAATCTCTTTGGCCCCGGCTTCGATCTTGACCCAGGTACAGGCCGGCAGCAGGGCGACAAGGCTGGTGACGAGTGCAACGCGAACGAAACGAGACATGGGTGGGCTCCGAAGTCGCTGAATGCCGCGGAGTCTAGCAAGGGCTGCTGCAAGCGCCGACGCGGCCTTGCGGAGAGCGTTCAGCCTGCCGGCGACGCGCCGGGCCCGCGGCCCAGCCCCGAGCGTCGATAGCTAAACCAGGGATCAGTCGCCACGCGCCGCCTCCGCCAAGGCCGGCGCGCGCCTTCGCACCATCGGGATAGTCAGCACCGTACTGGTGACAGCCATCAGCAGCAGCGCGGTGAAGGCATCGGCCGAGATCACGCCCTTGTCGAGCAGGATGGTCGCGAAAATGATCTCGATGAGGGCTTTGGTTTGCAGCAGCCAACCGATCAGCTGCGCCTCGCCGGGTTTCCAGCCGAGCAGACGCCCGGCAATGCG
>JBIJCA010000324.1:0-4578 GCA_044344935.1 Aquimonas sp.
TGGCGATGCGGTGGGCAGTCAGTGGCTGCGGGCGGATCCCGCTTGCCTTCAGCCGGAAATGAACGGCGTGCGCCTAGTGGCGGTTGGCGAGCTGGGCTTGCGTCCAGACGAGACCGACGCGCTGTCCAGGGCGCTGCAGCCGCTGTTCGGCGATGCGGGTATGCCGCTCACGGCACCCACCGGCTCGCGCTGGTACTTGCGCGTCGAGCCCGGGCTCAAGCTGCCCGCGTTTTCGTCGCCCGACACCGCGCTGGGTGACGACTACGGAGCCCATTTGCCCTACGGCGACGAAGGGCGCCGCTGGCGTGGACTCTTGAATGAAGCACAGGTAGTCCTGCACAACCATCCGGTCAACCAGGCGAGGGTGGCCGCAGGCCGCACGCCCGCCAATGCGCTTTGGGTCTGGGGCGGGGGTGGGTTGCCCGAGCAGGTCGTGTCGGGCGTGGGCAGCCTTTACTCCTCCGAGCCACTGGCCTGCGCGCTTGCGCAGCTGTCCGGCATCAGTCTTGAGCGCATCGAGAGCGACGAACTGCCGGCCGTCCTCGAAGACTGTGCGATCGATCTCCGCGTCGCGCGCAGCCTGGAAGCGCTGGAAGCGGCGGTGTTCGCGCCGCTGATCGAGCGCGTGGGCAAGGGCAAGCTGTCCAGCCTTACCGTCGACTTCGGTGACGGCCGCGGCTGGAACTACCGGCGCAGTCACGGCCTCCGTCTCTGGAAGCGTCCGGCAACGAGTTTCGAGTAGCGCACGTGCGCATCGAACGCCGCAGCGTGCCTGCAGTGCCGCTGCTGCAGGAAGCCCAACTGCATCCCGTGCTGCGACGCGTCTATGCGGCCCGGGGCGTCCGCGACTCCTCTGAACTGAAGCTCGGCCTCTCAGGGCTCCTTCGGCCGGAACTCGGCGGCATCGACCGCGCAATCGACCTGCTGGTGAGGGCGCGAAGCGAACGTCAGTCGATTCTCGTCGTCGGCGACTTCGATGCGGACGGGGCCACCGGCACCGCGGTCGCTCTGCGCGGCCTGCGATTGCTCGGCTTCGGCCATGTGGGCTACCGCGTCCCGAACCGCTTCCTTCACGGCTACGGGCTTTCGCCTGCGCTGGTGGATGAGCTGGATCCCGTGCCGGATCTGATCCTCACTGTCGACAATGGCGTCGCCGCGCATGCCGGCATTGCTGCCGCGCACGCACGCGGCACACGCGTGCTGGTCACCGATCACCATCTGCCCGGCGACCGCGTGCCGGATGCGGACGCACTGGTGAATCCGAACGTGCCGGACTGCCCGTTTCCCAGCAAGGCCTTGGCTGGCGTCGGGGTGGTGTTTTATCTGCTGCTGGCGCTGCGCGCGCGCCTGCGCAGCGCCGGTGCATTCGCGGGGGCCGACCCGGATCTCGGCCAGCTGCTGGACTTGGTGGCGTTGGGTACGGTCGCCGATCTGGTACCACTGGACCGCAACAACCGGCTGCTGGTGCAGGCAGGACTGAACCGCATCCGTGCCGGCCGCGCCTGTGCCGGCGTGCGGGCCCTGTATCGCGTTGCCGGGCGCGATCCGACCCGCGCGTCCGCGACCGATTTCGGATTCGTGCTTGGCCCGCGCCTCAATGCAGCCGGCCGCCTTGAAGACATGGCGATTGGAATCGAGTGCCTGCTCGCCGACGACGACGGCACGGCGCAGACTCTCGCGCAGCGCCTTCAGGCACTGAACGCCGAGCGCCGGGACCTGCAGCAGCAGATGGTTGAGCAAGCGGAGGCAGCGGTGCTGCGTGCGGACCTGTCGGCGCAGTCGCACGTGGCTGCCGGTGTTGCGCTCGCTGACGACGGCTGGCACGCCGGTGTGGTCGGTTTGGTCGCATCGAAGCTGAAGGACCGTCTGCATCGACCGGTATTCGCGCTTGCACCCGGCGATGAGCACGGGCGGGAGTGGAAGGGTTCCGGGCGCTCCATACCCGGCTTTCACCTTCGCGACTGTCTGGCGGAGATCGATGCGCTCCATCCGGGCCTGCTGCTGCGCTTCGGTGGCCACGCGATGGCGGCGGGGCTGTCGCTTGAAGACGACAAGGTCGAGCGCTTCTGCCGGGTGTTCGCCGAAGCCGTCGAGCGGCGCATCGATCCTGCCCTGCTGTCGCCGGTGGTGATGAGCGACGGCGAACTGGCGGCCGAGGATTTCGAGCTGGGACTCGCCGAGACCCTGCGTGAGGCCGGCCCCTTCGGACAGGCCTTCCCCGAGCCGCTGTTTGACAACACGTTCGAGGTGCTCGACTGGCGGCTGATGGGCGAGCGCCATCTCCGTTTCTCGTTGCGCCATCCCGACAGCCGCCTTCCGCTGTCGGCAGTCTTCTTCGGGGGCTGGAACGGAAGCCCGCCGCCGCGGCAGGTGCGTGCGGCGTATCAGCTCGGCTGCGACGACTATCGCGGTGCGGCGGAGCTGCGCCTCTATCTGCGGCACCTGCAGCCGGGCTGAACACGGGCGCTGCCTCCGTCGCGCAGCGCGTGATACGTGCGAACGCCGCTTGACGTCATCCGCTGCAAGGCCGGGTGTGCCGGTCAGGGTGATGCTCCATGAACACAAACCGTCCTCGTGGCGCCGGCTTCCGCTTCGAACTCCGGGTAGCTCTGCTCCTTTTCTTCTCTCTGCTGGCGCCGTTCAGCCCCGTCTTGGCTCAGAACAACCCATGGCGTTCCGGTCCCATCGTCTATACGCCGCTGATTGACCAGCTCGGCAACTACCAGGCCAACGGCACCGGCTACTTCGTCTCCCAGGCCATCATCGCGAGCCCGCCCCAGCCGACTGCGGGCCAGCGCTTCTATCTCAGCGTGTATCTCTCGGCGATCGCTTCGCCGCCGGTCGGGCGGTTCATGTATCCCCACCTGCAGCTGCCTGCGGGCGTCAGCATCGTCGCCGATCCAGCGACTCCGCTGCGCTGCTTGTATCGGCCGATGAGCGGCGGCACTCAGTTCTTCGAGTTCACCAACCAGGCACTCAACGACACCAGCTTCGGCGCCAATCTGCGCATAGCCGGCTGCCCGCAGCCCTCAAGCGCGCCGCTGCCGCTGCGCAGCCTGTTCAATGGCGCCAGCGGTACGGGGGTTCTGATCACTCGGCGTGACCCGCAGAGCAGCAACGAAGCCTGGCCGATGGGCAGCTACGCGGCCTATGAGTTCCTCGTGCCGGTGGTGAGTGCCGGTGTGCTGGACGGCTTCAGTCAGTCGGCTCTTTTCCGTGCGCCGACCTACTCGATGCAGGGCGACGGGCTCAGCAGCTGGGCTTATCCCCAGCTGCCTCTTCTGGTGCACCCGGCGGGGGGCGGCAGCGGTTCGGCAGACATGCGGGTTGCTTCCTTGAACACCACCACACCCAGCACCCCGCTCAACCGCCGTGTGCTGGCACGCTGTCGCAACGACGGTCCCAACGGCGCTCAGAACGCTACCTGCAGCTTCACTCGCTTGCCCGCGGGGGCGAGTCAGGGCTGCTCGCCGACAGGTGTGCAGACGAATCTCGCCGCGAGCGGCTTCATCGACTGTTGGGCCGAGTTCCCCGGCACGCCGGACGGTGACACCGTCGAGGTGACCGCAACTTCGTCCACGCCCGATCCCAACCCGCAGAACAACGGCATCGGCATCAGCATCCAGCCCATGCTTGGTGGTCTCGTGTTCCGCTCGGGCTTCGAACTGTAGGACGTGTCATCCGCGGTGGTCGAAAGGCTTCCGGCTGGCTGCCTTCCGTTCTCCGTTTCTCGCTAGCCCAGGGCTCTGTCGTTCCCGCGAAAGCGGGGAACCCGGCTGCTTGCGACCCAGGCGGTTGGTTCTGGATCCGCGCTTTCGCGAGGACGACGTTGAGGGTGCGTCGTGGATGCGCAGGTCGAGAGCTCCGCCGGGCGTCGGCAGGGAATGGCGACGCCTGCGCAGGGCTCCGGCGGTGTCGGTAAGCGCCCCTGACGCCTAGGGCGGGCCGAGGTGCTCTGCTACACTTCGCGGTCTTTTTCCGCGCTGTCGCCGCAGGTGTCCCTCATGTTTGAAGTCAATCCCGTGCGTCACCAGATCGCCGATCTCTCGCAGCGGCTGTCCCTGCTCCGGGGGTTTCTTTGACTACGACCGCAAGGTCGAGCGTCTCGAAGAAGTCGGCCGTGAATTGGAAAGCCCGGACATCTGGAACAAGCCGGAAAACGCGCAGCAGCTCGGACGTGAGCGGGCCTCGCTGGAGAAGGTCGTCATTGGTATCCGCGATCTGCAGCAGGCGCTGATCGATGCCGGCGAGTTCCTCGATCTCGCCGAGATGGAAAGCGACGAAGACACCTTCAACTCCGTCGTGGCCGATGTTGCGAAGCACACCGCGGCCGTCGAGAAGCTGGAGTTCCAGCGCATGTTCTCCGGCAAGATGGACTCCACCCATGCCTTCGTCGACATCCAGGCCGGCGCCGGCGGAACTGAAGCGCAGGACTGGGCCGAGATGCTGCTGCGCATGTACCTGCGCTGGGCCGAGTCGCGCGGCTGGAAGACCGAGCTGATGGAAGTCAGCGGCGGCGACGTCGCCGGCATCAAGTCCGCCACCTTCCGCGTCGAGGGTGATTTCGCCTACGGCTGG
>JBIJCA010000456.1:0-2539 GCA_044344935.1 Aquimonas sp.
GGCCGCATGCGGATGGCGCCGTGCCTCGACCCGCCGCCCCTCGACGAAACCCGCCAGCCATAACGGCTGACGGCACTTGATCGCCGCGGCAGGGCCGACCAGCATCGACGCTTTCCACCCGCTGGAGCGCCCGTGATGCTTCGACACCTGACTTGCCTTGGCCTGCTGGCCGCCGCCGTGCCCGCGTTCGCAGACACGCCGACCAAGCAGCCTTTCACCATCGAGCGCAGCTGGGAGATCCAGCGCCTCGGCACGCCGACGATTTCGCCCGACGGCAGCCGCATCGTCGCGCCGGTGACGCGCTTCGTGATGGCCGAGGACCGCGGCTACACCGACCTGTGGATCTGGAACGCCGACGGCAGCGGTGAGCGCCGCTTCACCACCCACACCAGCGGCGAGAACGCGCCGGTGTTCAGCCCCGACGGCAAGCACATCGCCTTCGTCGCCCAACGCGAAGACGACAAGGCCCCGCAGCTCTACGTGATGCCGATCGACGGCGGTGAGGCCACACGCCTGACCACGCTGGCCACCGGCGTGCAGAGCCCGAAGTGGATCGGCGACGGCGGCAAGCTCGCCTTCGTCTCGCGCGTGTTCACCGATCTGCCGCTGGCCGACCAGGGCAAACGCCTGGAGGAGCGCAGCACCAGCAAGATGACCGCGCGCGTGTTCGACGGCTCGGTCACCGCTTGGGACCAGTACCTCGACGAGCGCGAGTTCCACGTCTTCGCCGTGCCTGCCGCCGGCGGTGAAGTGCAGGCCCTGACCCAGCCCACCGGCTTCAGCCTGCCGCGCGCGTCCGTGCAGGGCACCGACGCCCTGTTCGCGCTGTCGCCGGACGGCACCGAGCTGGCCTTCGTGGCCGACTCCGACCCCGCGCCGAACCGCAGCAACAACGATGTGTTCACCGTGGCCCTGGGCAGCGAGGCCGCCACCAACCTCACCGCCGACAACCCGGCCAACGACGGCAGCCCGGCCTACAGCCCGGACGGCCGCTATCTCAGCTACAGCCAGCAGCGCATCAAGGGCTTCTACGCCGACCGCATGCGTCTGATGCTGCGCGAGCGCCGCAGCGGCGACACCCGCGAGCTGTACCCGGACTTCGACCGCAGCATCAGCGGTGCGCTGTGGGCCGACAACAGCAAGCGCCTCTACGCCTCGATCGACGACGCCGGCACCGAGCGCGTCTACGAGCTGCCGATCGATGGCGCACCGCGCGCACTGACCGGCGTCGAATCCGTCGGCTCGCTGGCCCTGGCGAAATCGGGCCGCCTGGTCGGCCTGCGCCAGACCTTCATCGAGCCGCCGACGCTGGTGTCCATCGACACGCGCCGCGGCAGCACCAGCAAGCTGTCGACGATCAACGACGCCCTGCTGGCCGCCACCGACTTCGGCACCTACGAGTCGATCACCTACACCGGTGCGAACGGCGCCGAGATCCAGATGTGGGTGAACTACCCGCCGGGCTTCGACAAGACGAAGAAGTACCCCTTCTTCATGCTGATCCACGGCGGCCCGCACAACGCCATCACCAACGGCATGGCCTTCCGCTGGAACGCCCAGGTGTTCGGCAGCTGGGGCTATGTCACCGCCTGGCCGAACTTCCACGGCAGCTCGGGCTTCGGCCAGGCCTTTACCGACTCGATCAACCCCAACTGGGCCGACCAGCCCTACGAGGACGTGATCAAGGCCGCCGAATGGTTCGCCCAGCAGCCGTGGATCGACGCCGAGCGCATGGTCGCGGGCGGCGGCAGCTACGGCGGCTACCTCACCAGCCTGATCCTGGGCCGCGAACACCCCTTCCGCGCCCTGGTCGCGCATGCCGCGGTCTACAACCTCTACACCCAGTACGCCGCCGACTTCGCGGTTGAGATGCCGCGCTTCGGCGGGTTCTGGGAGCCCGACAACCGCGCCATGATCGAGAAGATCTCGCCGCACTACCACGCGGCCAACTTCAAGACGCCGACGCTGGTGGTGCACGGGCAGAATGATCTGCGGGTGCCGGTGAACCACGGCGTCGAGCTGTACCAGACGCTGTTGATGAAGGGCGTGCCGACGCGCTATGTGTACTACCCGAACGAGAACCACTGGATCTTGAAGCCGCAGAACTCGGTGTTCTGGTACCAGCAGGTGAAGCGCTGGTTTGAGGAGCAGGGGGGGTTGGGGGAGTAAGGCTGGGTTGGCCCCGCCGGCTGGGTTTGGACTGGTCGGCGGGGTTGGTTTCATCGCGGCATTCGAGCCGCATACGGATGTGGTGAAGGAGCGTTGCGCTCAGATGCGATGTGCGCTTGAGTGCGGTGGCGGCGTGGAGTAAGGTCGCGAAAGCGATTCGGGAGTGGTACAGACGTCTGACCAGATTGGGTGGCAGATTATCCCGACCACAAGACCCGGCAGCCTGAAGTTGCTTGTGTCTTTCTGAGTCGGGGCGGGTCGGCGCCCAAGTTATGCGACAGAGTTTGACGTCAGTTTGTCGTCTACATTGACTTAGCTACACTTCCCCCGTTCATTCAACAATAAGCAGAGGAGAAGTGCCATGGCGGGC
>JBIJCA010000137.1:0-11380 GCA_044344935.1 Aquimonas sp.
TCCAGTGGATGACACGGTCGAAGGCAAGCCCTTCAGCGCAGGAAACGCGCGAAAACGGGCGGCCAAGAAGAAGTCACGGCGCGGGCGCGAAACTCGCCCCCCGGAAACCTGGGCACAGACCCACTCGCCGAACGTGACGACGGGACTCATGGCGGGCGCAAAAAGCCCGGACGCCGCTGCGCGGTCGCCGGAGGGCCGATCGCGGCGAAGCGTGGAAGGCGAACACGAAGGTGTTCAGTGGACCCGGTGACCGCGAAGCCACGCAGCGCGCTGCTGCCAAGGCCGTCAAGCAACGGCCTAACCAGACCCAAGATTCTTTCCGCTGCTCTCAGCCCGCTTCGAGACGATAGCCGTGCTGGTAGACCGCATTGAGACGCCAGCCGTGCTCGCCGGACAACTCGAGCTTCTTGCGCAGGCGGCTGATGTGGGTATCAACCGTGCGCGTGGCGACGTCACTGCGGATATTCCAGACGCCTTCGAGCAGAGCCTCTCGGCTGACAACGCGGCCACGACGGCGGAAGAGGAACGCGGCAAGGTCGAACTCGCGCTCGGTCAGACTGACATCACGGCCTTCCATGCTGATGCGGCGGCGGCTGTAGTCGATGACGTAGGGCGGCAGTTCCTCGACGCTGGCAGCATCCTGGCCGAGCCCCACTCGGCGCAGCATGGCGTCGACGCGGGCGAGCAGCTCACCCTGGCGCGGCGGCTTGGACAGGTAGTCGTCGGCCCCGGCGCGCAGGCCAGCGACCACATCGGCCTCGTCGTTGCGCGCGGTCAGGAAGATCACCGGCAGCCGGGTGTGACCGTCGCGACGCAGCCAGGTCAAGATGTCCAGACCGCTCTCGTCGGGGAGATTCCAGTCGAGCAGCAGCAGATCGACCGACTCCACGCCGAGACGCCGCCGGAAGTCACCGGCGTCCTCGTAGTGGCGCACGGTGAACCCGGCCTGTTCCAGCCAGAAACCGTAGAGTGCCGCCTGATCGGGATCGTCCTCGACCAGCCCGATCAAGCCTGCCGCCTCAGCCATGTAGCCGCTCCTGCATGTATGCCTGCCCGACTCGTTTCGCGACAGGCGCCTGCAAAAGGCGGACCAGCGGTCGCGGCGTCACGTGGGCAGCCAAGCTAAAAAAATGTGACGGCACTATAGCCGCTCACTCCGTCTCCTGCAGCAGTGACGAATAGCCCAGACGGAAATCGGGAAATCGCGGGCTGAAACCGGCCTCATGGAGGCGCTTGGGGAAGATCCTGCGGCCGCTTTCGGGGCCACCAACACAGGTAGGGGCCGGCCGACCCAGGCGCTGCGACAGCCAGGCCATCAATGCGTCTTCCCGTGTGGGGCAGCCGTCGCTGACGATCAATGCGCCCTTCAGGTCGGGCCTGTGCAGGCAGAAGGCGAGCGCCGCGGCGGCGTCATCGGCGTGGATGCGATTGCTCCAGTGCGGACGCGAGACCGTCTCCGTCTGCGCGCGCCGCAGCAGCATGCGGCGCCCGGGCCCATAAATGCCGCTGAAGCGCAGGGCCAGCGCATCCGGCACCCGATCGGCGAGGCTGAGCTCCGCCTGCAGCAGAATGCGGCCGTTGAAGGCGTCCGGCTCAGCGGGGGTGTCGTCGTCAATCAGGCGCCCGTCATCGCCCCCATAGACGGCGGTACTGGAGGCGAACAGCCAGCGGGGACTGCTCGAACCGAGTGCCCTCAGGAGGTTCAGTGGCGCCTCGATATAGACGGCGCGATAACCCGCTTCGTCGCGACTTGACGGGGTCAGCGTGCAGACCACGGCATCGAGCGCGTCGGGCAAACCGCCAAGACTGTCCGGCGCGAGCAGATCCGCCCGCACGGGCACGACGCCCGCCGGCAGCGGAGCAGCGCTGCGACGCAGACCAAACACCTCGTGGCCGCGCGCCAGCAGCAGCGGCGCAAGCCGCGAACCGAGGTCCCCACAGCCCGCGAGCAGAACACGCTGCGGCTGCGCTGAAGCGGGATCCGTCGCCGCCAGCCAGTCGGCCGCTGCCTCAGGCAACGGCCGGTTCCCCCGGGCCTTCGCCGGGGGGTGGCCCTCGGCGAGGGGCCTTGGGCAGGTAGCGCAGCCAGATCAGCCAGACGGCCAGCGCATCCAGCACGATCAAAGCCTGCCAGAGATACAGATGAAACCAGTCGAACGCGGTCTGGCTCCACTGGCCCATATAAAAGAGGCTGATGATCCGCACCAGGTTGAGCGCCTGGATGCAGAAGAACCCGATGATCGCGCCGACCAGCTTGTGTTTCCACGGCGAGGGAAACGCGACCAGGGCCGCGATCAGGATGATGACCGCCTCGATGCCATCGCAGCCGGGCGCGATCGCGACCGCGAAACCGTTGGTGGTGCTCTGGATGATCACCCCCTCGGCGTGCACGTTGGGGTCGAACATCATGATCAGGTGTGCACTGATATCGGCGAGCACTCCGGTGAAGGGCTCGGTGACGTACTTGGTGCCGTAAGTGCTGATGCGCGCTGCGAACAGCGTGATCAGCAGGCCCATGAAAATGAGGAAAAAGCGAAGCATCGTGCGTGACCGGGAAGAACCAGCCGGCGATGCTAGCATCCGCGAATGAACCCCGCGTCGAACCTGATCCTGGTCGGACCGATGGGCGCCGGCAAGAGCACGATCGGTCGGCGTCTCGCCAAACGTCTGGGCCTGCGTTTCGTCGATCTCGACCGCGAGATCGAACAGCGCAGTGGCGCCCGCATCCCGCTGATCTTCGAACACGAAGGCGAAGCCGGCTTTCGCGAGCGCGAACATGCCGCCCTGGCGACCGTGCTCGGCGGCGCCGACAGCCTGCTGCTGGCTACCGGGGGCGGCGCGGTTCTGCGGCCGGACAACCGCGAACTGCTGCGCGCCGGCGGCTTCGTGGTCTGGCTGCGGACCCGCGTCGAAGAGCAGCTCAAGCGCCTGCGCGACGACGGCAGCCGACCGCTGCTGGCAGCACCCGATCGCGAGCAGCGGCTGCTGGCCATGGCCGAGCTGCGCGACCCGCTCTACCGCGATGCCTGTGACCTGATCTTTGAATCCAACCAACCCCATGTCGGCTCTGCCGCGGAACGTCTGGCGCGCGTGCTCGAACGGCGCTGGCAGCGAATCCCCTCTTCCTCACCCGGCCCGGAAACCGATTCCCGTGCGCAGTCTTGACGTCCAGCTCGCCGAGCGCAGCTATCCCATCCACATCGGCGCGGGCCTGCTGGCCCAGCCCTCGCTCTGGCGTCCACTGCTGTCGGGCCGGCAGGTGCTGGTGATCAGCGACGACCACGTCGCCCGTCATTACCTTCAGCGCGTACGCGCCGGTCTCGATGGGCTGGACTACGCCAGTCTGGTGCTGCCGCCCGGCGAGGAGGAGAAGACGCTGACCCGCTTTACCGAAGCCATCGATGCGCTGGCCCGACTGCGCGCCAACCGGGACGCCTGCGTGATCGCGCTCGGCGGAGGCGTGATCGGCGATCTGGCCGGCTTCGCTGCCGCCTGCTGGATGCGCGGCATCGCCTTCGTACAGATGCCGACTACCCTGCTGGCCATGGTCGATTCCTCGGTCGGCGGCAAAACCGCGGTCGACCTGCCGCAGGGCAAGAACCTGGTTGGCGCCTTCCACCAGCCGCGGGCCGTGATCGCCGACATCGACACGCTCGCCACCCTGCCCGAACGCGAGCTGCGAGCAGGCCTCGCGGAAGTGGTCAAGTACGGCGCGATCTTCGACGCCGGCTTCCTCGACTGGCTGGACGCGCATGCCGACGCGCTGCTGGCACGCGATGCCGACGCATTGGCCGAGGCGATCCTGCGCAGCTGTCGCTACAAGGCCGACGTGGTGGCGCGCGACGAGACCGAGCAGGGCGAGCGCGCGCTGCTCAATTTCGGCCACACCTTCGGCCATGCGCTGGAGACCGCCGGCGGCTACGAGCGCTTCCGCCATGGCGAGGCCGTGTCGCTGGGCATGGTGATCGCGGCGCAACTGTCGACGCGGCTCGGACGTGCGCCAGCAACGGACGCTGCGCGGCTGGCTGCGCTGCTGTCGCGCTTCGGCCTGCCGGCGACGATTCCCAGAGGCTTCGAGCCCGCGCATCTTCTGCAGCTGATGCGGCTCGACAAGAAGACACTCTCTGGCCGCCTGCGTCTGATTCTCTGGCGCCACGCCGGCGCCGCCGAGATCGTCGCCGGCGTCGATGAGGACGAGATCCTGGCTGCGCTGGCGGCCGCGTCCGCCTGATTGCGGCCGCACGGCAACACCACAGCCCCGCCGCGCCCCCGGGCAGCTGGACTTTGATGCCTGCCTGAACATTTGAGCGAGGCAGCACCCGGCTCATGCGGCCGTGCTTGAATCGCGGCTCCGCAGAGCGCGAGGTCGCCATGCAGCCTAGCCCAGCAAGACCCGAGCCCTATCGGCACAAGGAACCCCGACTCTGGCACGCGCTGTCGGCGGACGAAGCGCTGACGGCAGTCGCCAGCGATCCGCTGGGCCTGAGCGTCGACGAGGCCGGGCGGCGGCTGCGCGATCGCGGCCCCAACCGCCTGCCCGAACCGCCGCGCCGGGGTCTGCTGCGCCGCCTTGTTGCCCAGTTCAACAATGTGCTGATCCACGTGCTGATCGGCGCCGGCGTATTGACCCTGGTGCTCGGCCACCGCCTCGATTCCGCAGTGATCTTCGGCGTGGTCGTGCTGAATGCGGTGATCGGCGTTCTCCAGGAAGGTCGCGCCGAACACGCGATGGCCGCGATCCGCAGCCTCATCGACCCGCGCTGCCGTGTGCTACGCGGCGGTCTGCGGGTCTCGCTGCCCGCGGAATCGCTGGTGGTCGGCGACGTGGTGCTGCTCGAAGCCGGTGACCGCGTGCCAGCCGACCTGCGCCTGCTGCAGGCCCACAGCCTGCGCATCGACGAAGCCCTGCTGACCGGTGAGTCCATCGCGGGCGAGAAGTCGATCGACGCGGTCGCCAGCGACAGCGCGCTCGGCGATCGCCGCTGTCTCGCCTACAGCGGTTCTCTGGTCGCCACTGGCAGCGCGCGCGGACTGGTGGTGTCCACGGCTGCGGCCACCGAGCTCGGCCGCATCAGCACCCTGCTCGGCGAAGTGCAGACCCTGCGCACTCCGTTGATCGAACGCATGGACCGCTTCGCCCGCCAGCTCACGGTGTTCATCCTCGCGGTCTCGGTGCTGGTGCTGCTGCTGGCCGTGTGGCTGCACGGCACCGACTGGACCGAGGCCTTCCTCGCCGTAGTCGGCCTCGCGGTGGCAGCCATTCCCGAAGGTCTGCCCGCGGTCATGACCATCACCCTGGCCATCGGCGTGCAGCGCATGGCCGCGCGCCGCGCCATCGTCCGCCAGCTGCCGGCGGTGGAGACGCTGGGCTCGGTGACGGTGATCTGCTCGGACAAGACCGGCACGCTGACCCGCAACAAAATGAGTGTGGAACGCCTGCTCGCGGCCGAAGGCGAAGCCCGCATCGAGGGCCTCGGCTATGCGCCACACGGCGAGGTGCACTGGCAGGGCGCCGATCCGCCGGCCGACATCGCTGCCCGCGCCGCACGCGTGGCCCTGCTCTGCAACGACGCCCGCCTGCTGACCCAGGAGTCCGGCGACTGGGGCGTGCTCGGCGATCCGATGGAGGGCGCGCTGCGCGCCTTCGCCCAGCGCCTCGGACTGGACGAAACCGCCGAGCAGGACGCCCATCCACGGCTCAATGAGCTGCCCTTCGACAGCGCGCACCTGTACATGGCCACCGAGCACCGCATCGGCGACACGCGGATGGCTCTGGTGAAGGGCGCGCCGGAGCGCGTGCTCGCGCTCTGCGGGACCGTCCTTACGGAAACCGGCTCCGCGCCGCTGGACGGCGAGCGCTGGCGTTGCCACATCGAGGCTCTGGCGGCCGACGGCCTGCGCGTGCTGGCCTTGGCCGAGGCGGCGCTCGATGAGGGCGTGGGCTTGGCGCATTCCGCCCTGCCGGGTCGCTGCCGACTGCTGGGACTGGTCGGATTGATCGACCCACCGCGCGAAGAGGCCATCCAAGCAGTCGCGGAATGCCGCAGCGCCGGCATGCGGGTCAAGATGATCACCGGCGACCACGCCGCCACCGCGCTCGCCATCGCTCGCGAACTCGGTCTGCACCCGAGCCCGCGGGTGCTCACCGGCCCGGCGCTGGACGCACTGGACCCGGCCGCGTTCGCTGAAGCCGCGCAGGACATCCAGGTGTTCGCGCGGGTGACGCCGGAGCACAAGCTGCGCCTCGTCGAAGCCCTGCAGGCACAGGGCGAGGTGGTGGCGATGACCGGCGACGGGGTCAACGATGCCCCGGCGCTCAAGCGCGCCGACGTCGGCGTGGCGATGGGTCTGAAGGGCACCGAAACCGCCAAGCAAGCCGCCGACATGGTGCTGGCCGATGACAACTTCGCCACCATCGTCGCCGCCGTCCGCGAGGGCCGGGTGATCTTCGACAACCTGCGCAAGGTCATCGCCTGGACCTTGCCCACCAACGGCGGCCAGATGATGGCGATCGCGGCCGCCCTGCTGCTGGGCCTGGACTTGCCGGTGACGCCCGCACAGATCCTGTGGATCAACATGATCTGCGCGGTCGCGCTGGGCATGACCCTGGCCTTCGAGCCGGCCGAGCCCGGCGTGATGCAGCGGCCGCCGCGCGGGCGCGGCGCGGTGCTGCTGGATGCGTTCCTGCTGTGGCGGGTGCTGCTGGTGTCGCTGCTGTTCCTGACAGCGTGCTTCGGCATGTTCGAGGCGAGTCAGGCGGCGGGCCACGAACTGGCGCTGTCGCGCACCCTGGTGGTGAACACGATCGTGGTGCTCGGAATCTTCTATCTGTTCGCCGTGCGCTTCCATGAGGGCAGTTCGCTGACCCTGCGCGGGCTGATCGGCACGCCGGCGGTACTGACCGGCATCACCGTCGCCGCTGCAGCACAGTTCATGCTGACCTGTGCGCCGCCGCTGCAGGCCTTGTTCGATACCCGCGCGGTGCCGCTGGGCTGGGGCTTCGCCGTGGTTGGCACGGGCGTGGCACTGCTGCTCGCGCTGGAGCTTGAAAAAGTGCTGCTGCGAGGCCTGCGCTCGCTGCGCAGGCGCTCGGGCTAAACTCCGCGCCATGCGAATTTTCCTGCAGCAGCCGCCCGCCGCCGGCGAACCCACCCGCTACCACAAGTTCACGCTTGAACAGGACCTGCTCGGCAGCTGGTGGCTGCTCCGCGAGAGCGGACAGGTCGGCGGACGCGCCAGCACCAAGCGTGAAGTCCATGCCAGCCAGGCCGAAGCGCTTGCGGCGTTCGAGGCCGCGCGCGACGCGCAGCTGAAACGCGGCTTCCGCATCACCTTTTCCGAAGGCGCGGAGGCGCCGCGCCGATGACTTTCGAACCCCTGAAGAACGACCGCTTCCTGCGCGCCCTGCGCCGCGAGCCGGTCGACCACACGCCGATCTGGATCATGCGCCAGGCCGGCCGCTACCTGCCGGAGTACCGCGCCAGCCGCGCGCGCGCCGGCAGCTTCCTGGCGATGGCCAAGAACCCCGACTTCGCCTGCGAAGTCACCCTGCAGCCGCTGGAGCGCTTTCCGCTGGATGCGGCCATCCTGTTCTCGGACATTCTCACCGTGCCCGATGCGATGGGGCTGGGTCTGTACTTCGCCGAGGGCGAAGGCCCGAAGTTCGAACGACCGGTGCGCAGCGAGGCCGACATCGCGAAACTCGCGGTGCCCGACATGGCACGCGATCTGGGTTACGTGATGGACGCGGTCAGCCTGATCCGCCGCGAGCTGCACGGTCGCGTACCGCTGATCGGTTTCTCCGGCAGCCCGTGGACGCTGGCCTGCTACATGGTGGAAGGCGGCGGCTCGGACAATTTCTCGAAGATCAAGGCGATGGCGCTGAACGCGCCGGCCGCCCTGCACCGCCTGCTGGAAGTCACCACGCAGGCGGTGATCGCCTACCTCGCCGCGCAACGTGCTGCAGGTGCGCAGGCCCTGCAGGTGTTCGACACCTGGGGCGGTGTGCTGAACCCGAGGATGTATCGCGAGTTCTCGCTGCGCTACCTCAAGCGCATCGCCGAATCGCTGGAGCGTGGCGAAGGCAGCGAGCGCACCCCGCTGATCCTGTTCGGCCGCGGCAACGGAGCCTACCTTGGCGAGCTCGCCGACACCGGCGCCGAAGCGCTCGGCGTCGACTGGCTGACCGATCTGTCGGAAGCGCGCACGCGCACGGGCGGCCGCGTGGCCCTGCAGGGCAACCTCGACCCTTGCGTGCTGTACGCCGAGCCCGAAGTGATCCGCGCCGAAGTGGCGGCGACGCTGGCGTCCTACGGCGACGGCCCCGGTCACGTCTTCAACCTCGGCCACGGGGTCTCTCCGGACATGAAGCCCGAACACGTCGCCGCTCTGGTCGAAGCGGTGCATACGTTGAGCGCGCGCCGCGGCTGAGGGCCTGTAGCGCGCGCCAGGGCGAACACGCTGGCGCGCGCGGGGCCATCACGGCGCTCCCGAGCGCGCACGGAATGTCCCCCTGAAGGCGATCACACCCATGGTTTCGTCGATGCCCCCGCCCGCCGTGCCGCCGCAGATGCCGCCCGGCGTCAGCACCGACGCACTGCCGGCGCTGGACATCGCGGCCGGCCAACAGGTCTTCGCCGAGCATGACCCCTGCCTCGGCTTTCCGGTACTGGAACGCGGCTGCATCCGGGTCATGAAGAGCGGCGCCGAGGGCCGCAGCCTGCTGCTGTACCGGGTCGAGCCCGGCGAATCCTGCGTGATCAGCACCAGCTGTCTGCTCGCCGGCCGCCTGTACAACGCCTACGGGGAGGCCGAGACCGCGTGCCGGCTGCGGCTGCTGCCGCGCGAGCGCTTTGAGCGCCTGCTGCAGGACGATGCCGGCTTCCGCAGCTTCGTGCTGGGTCAGTACGGTCAGCGCATGGCGGCGCTGATGGAGCGCATCGACGCACTCGCCTTCCAGCGCTTCGACCAGCGTCTCGCGGCCTGCCTGCTGGCGCGTGGCCAGCGCCTGCAGTGCACGCACCAGGCGCTGGCCGACGAACTCGGCAGCGTGCGCGAAATCGTCTCGCGTACGCTCGGTGCGTTCGCGCAGGCCGGCTGGGTGCGGCTTGCGCGCGGCCATATCGAGATCCTGGATGCCGCTGCGCTGCGCGCGCTCGTCAGCGGCGCCGCCGGCCCCTGAAGCGGCTTCGACGTGACATCGCCAAGCGCGGACCCTGGGTGAGAAAAGTCACCGACAGCGCCGTGTTGCAAGGCGCAGGATGCACTCGGGCCGCTTGGGCCCGACGACGGAGTCGAACGCCATGAAAACCAATGTCGGTGGAATCGATCGCACCCTGCGCATCGTGGTCGGACTGGCCGCGCTCTCGCTGGTATTCATCGGGCCGCAGACCGCCTGGGGCTGGTTGGGTCTGGTGCCGCTGCTGACCGCGACGGTCGGCTTCTGCCCGGTCTATCCGCTGCTCGGCATCAACACCTGCCCCGCCAAGTCGAACTGACAGGCGCCGCGACTGCGCCGGTCGCGCTCAGAGGTGTGCCTGCGCCCTGAGCGCGGCGCGCAGCGTGTCCGGTTCGGCCGGCTTGCGCAGGAAGCGCTCGAAGCCCGCGGCGAGCGCGCGGGCTTCGCTTTCGGCATCGCTGCGCGCGCTCAAGGCCAGCAGGCGCGGCACCCGGCCGCGCAGAAGGCCCGCCAGCTCGAAGCCATCCAGGCCGGGCAGGTCGATATCCAGCACAGCCACATCGAAGCGCTGATGCTCGACTTGAGCCAAGGCCTCCAGCGCATGCGCGGCATGACGCACTCGGCAGCCCCAGGTCGCAAGCAAACCCGACAGCGCTGCAGCGACATCCGGGTGATCCTCGACCAGCAGAACGCTGAGACCCAAGGGTGCGCGCACCACCGCTTCCACGACAGGTTCGCCGGCGTCCGCAGCGGAAACGCCCAGCACCTCAAGATCGAGCTGGAGCCGGAAGCAGCTCCCCACGCCGGACGTGCTCTGCGCGGACACGCTGCCGCCCATGGCCTCGGCCAGCTGGCGACTGATGTACAGGCCGAGACCGCTGCCGCCGTGCTGGCGTGCTGTCAGCTCGCCATCGGCCTGGGCGAAGGGCTGGAACAGCGCGGCCAGCTGCGGCTCGCTGAGCCCGGGGCCGGTATCCGCGACCTCGAAGGTGAAAGCGCAGCAGGCCGGGCCTTGGCCAGACGCGACCTCGACGCGCAGTTCGACGCTGCCGGCACGGGTGAACTTGATGGCGTTGCCGAGCAGGTTGAGCAGGATCTGCTGCAGTCGCAGTGCGTCCACCCGCACGCGCTGCGCGGCTTCGGACGGAAGCCGCAGCGAAAGCTGCAGGCCCTTCGACTGCGCGACCGGCTGCTGCAGTTCAATGACCTCGGCAAGCAGCTGGCCCAGATCGACCGGCTGCGGCAGCAGCTCCAGCCGCCCCGCCTCGACCCGCGCCACGTCCAGCGCCTCGTTGACCAGGCGCAGCATCATCTGGGCCGAACGGCGCACCGCTTCGGCCTGGCGCCGCTGCTCGGGGCTGAGCTCGGACGCCAGCAGCAGGGCGTTCATTCCGAGCAGGCCGGTCATCGGCGTGCGCACCTCGTGGCCGAGCGTGGCGAGGAAGCGTCCCTTCGACTCGGAGGCTTCCTGCGCGAGCCGCCGCGCCTGCTCAGCCATGCGCAGGCGGTAGCGGGCCGCCACCCGCCGTCGGTACAGGCTCACCAGCGCCGCCAGGAGCAGCAAGCCCAGCAGCGCATAGGCCGCCCAGGCGGTGGAATTCCACCACCACGGTGGCGCCACCACCACGCTACGGCTCAGGTTTGGCACCCAGCGCCCGTCTGCTCCGGCCGCGCTGACCTGCAGGCGGTACTCGCCGGGCGGCACTTGGGCGTAGGCGCGCTCGGGCACGTTGCCGGTGTCGATCCAGCCGGGGTCGATGCCCTCCAGCTGGAAACGATAGGCGTGCGTCGCAGGGTCGGCGAATGAGAGCAGGCGCAGCCCGAGACGCAGATCGCGGTCGCCGTGGCGCAGCGCCAGCGGTCCGGGCGGCAGCTCGACGCGCTGCCCGCGACGCAGCACGGATGCGGTATGCCAATGCAGCGGCGAGGGCTTTTCCTGCCTGCGCAGACGCGCCGGATCGAACACCACCACGCCGCCGAGCGTCAGCGCGGCGATGTAGCCCTCGCGCGTCCGCAGCGGCGCCTGACGGTTGCGGAACTCGCTGCTCGGCAGGCCATTGCGCTCGGTGAACTGGCGCAGCTCGGCCAGCTCACCGTTCAGCGGCGGTCGATAGCGGAACAGGCCGCGTCCGGTGGTCAGCCAGACCTCGCCTTCGGGCAGCACCACCAGCCCGCCCGATTCGACTTCGGGCAGGCCGGCCT
>JBIJCA010000338.1:0-4379 GCA_044344935.1 Aquimonas sp.
GCCTTCGATCCGCTGCAGCGCGCGGCCGTCCCAGCGGTGCCGCTCCAGGCCAGTGAGATGGTGCAGCCAGAGTTCGTCGGGACCGCTGAAGGCGAAACCGAATACGCGCGTGCGCGGCGCGCCGGGCACCGCCGCGAACTCACCGCCTTCCGCCGGTCGCCGATACAGCCCGCCCGGCCCCGACCACCACAGCGCACCGTCCGGCGCGCGCGCCAGATGCTCGGTCTCGTGAAGCGATGTGCCGTCGCTGGCCGGCGCGCCGAACAGTCCGAGCACCCCGCCCTGCGGATCACGCAGCTGCAGTCCGCCGCCGATCACGCCGAGCCAGATGCCTTCGGGCGTTTCCAGCAGATGATCGATCTCACCCGCAGGCACGGCGTCATCGCCGCTGGTGCCGAAGCGGCGCTCGCTGCCGTCGGCAAGGCGGATCAGCAGGCCGTCCATCAGGCCCAGCCAGAGACTGCCGTCGGCGCGCTCCAACACCGCGCGCGGACGGTTGGGGCCGAGATCCTCGCCCGCGCGCAGGGTGCGGGTCTCGCCCGTGCGCAGGTCGAGCCGCTCCAGCTCGGAGGCATGGCCGACCACCAGCAGCCCGCCGTCGCGCGCCTCGCCCAGACTGAGCGGCAGCGAGCCCATGCGCTCGGGCTCGCGCCGGAACACACTGAAGTCGCGCCAGGCCGGCGGCAACCGCGCCAGACCGCCGCCGTCGGTGGCGAACCACAGGCCGTCCTCGTGATCGCGCAGGATCGACATCACCATGCGGCCCGGAAACGCCCAGCGCAGACCGGGCTGGATCTCCGCCTCGATCCAGTCGGCGCCGCGCAGACTGCGCAGGCCGGAGGACAACCCGACCCACAGATGACCATCGCCTTCATCGAGGATCGAAAGCACATTCGCCGAAGGCAGACCCGACCAGCGTTCGAAGCGCGGCTCCCGGGGTGCGTCATGGAAACGCCACAGCCCTTCCGAAGTGCCGACATGCAGGCCGCCATCGGCGCGCTCGGCAAGCTGCCAGACCCAGTGCCCGCGGGGCGCCTCCGACGGCGGACGATGACAGTCGAACCGCCCATCGCGGCGACGGCAGAGGCCGCCGGTGGTGCCGATCCACAGCGTTCCATCGGCAGTCTTCAGCAAGGACAGCACGGTGTCGCTGGCCAGGCTGTCGACGCGCTCCGGGGCATGGCGGAACACCTCGACCTCGCCGCTGTCCGGGTCCATCCGGTACAGACCGGTGCCAAAGCCGCCGAACCACAGATCGCCGTCGGGGCTGCTGGCGATCGCGAACACGTCGTCGGCCTCGATGCGGGCATCGGTCTGCCGGTTGAAGTGGCGGAAGCGGGTCGGCCGCAGTGACTCCAGCCGGCTGATGCCGGCGCCTTCGGTGGCCACCCACAGCCGGCCGCGGGTATCCACATGCAGGGCCTGGGCATTGTTGGCCGGCAGCGAATGCGGATCATCGGAAGCGTGCCGGAACACCTCGAAGCCGACGCCGTCGTAGCGGGCCAGCCCCTCGATGCCGCCGACCCACAGATAGCCGTCGCGGTCCTGCGCCAACGTGTAGACCTTGCTGGACGGCAGCCCCTCGGCGGTACCAAAGGTGTTGAACAGCGGAGTCTCGGGCAGCGCCGCCGGGGCCACGGCGGCCGCCGTGATCGGAACCGCGAACAGCATCCAGAGGGTCAGACGCAGCAGACGCATCGGTTCACCGCCTGATCGATAGGCAACGGACGCATGCTGCCACAGGCGCCTCGCAACGCGCTGTTGCGCCCGAGGCAACGCTGATCGACGGGCACCGCACGCCCGGGCTCCGTAGAATCAGGGCCCGCCCCACCCCTGCAGGACCCGCGCCCTTGCTTCGACCCGGTGATCCCCTGCGTCTGCTGCTGGCCCTGCTCAGCCTGGCCGCGCTGGCGGCCCTGCTCTACTTCGGGCTGGCCCTGCTGGAACGCGGGCTCGGAGTCTGGGCTGAACTGCAGACGCTGCCGGCCTGGCTGCGCTATCCGCTGCTGGGCGTCGGCGCCGGCTTCGCGCTGGCCGGCAGCTGGCTGGCCGTGCGCTTGCTGCGCGGCGGCCCGGGGCGGGCACCGCGCGCCGAACCGATCGATCGCGCGCGCATCGAAGCGCGACTGGAGGCACTCGATGCGCTCGGCGCCGAGGCCGGCTTCGCACGCGCCGAGCTGGCCGAACTGGACGCCCGGCGCGAGCGCGGCGTGCTGCAGCTCGCGCTGTTCGGCGACATCTCGGCTGGCAAAAGCAGCCTGCTGCGCGCGCTGGTACCCGGAGCCGATGTCCGCATCGACGTCCGCGGCGGCTCGACCACCGAGGTCAGTCGGCATGCCGCCGAGTTCAACGGTCTGCACATCGAGATCGCCGATGTTCCCGGCACCCACGGCGCCGACGGCGAAGCCCTGTCAGAGCGCGCCCGCGAGGAGGCGGCGCGTGCGCACGGCCTGCTCTATGTCTGCGATGGCGACCTCACCCGAGGCCAGGACGCCGATCTGCAGGCTCTGGCCCGGTTCGGCCGCCCGGTCCTGCTGCTGCTGAACAAATCGGACCGCTACGACCCGCGCGAGCGCGGCGCCCTGCTCGATCACCTGAACACGCGCTATGCCGCGCTGGGCGTACAGGTGCTGCCGGTCAGTGCCGGTCATCGCGAAACCCTGACGCGGATCGACGCGGACGGCAGCGAGCAACGCGTCGAGCGCGCGCTGGCGGCCGAACTCGGCGCCCTGCCCAAGGCACTGCGTGCGCTGGCGGGGCTCGAACTCGGCGCCCTCGAACCCGCCCGCGAAGCCGCCACCCTGGCCGCGCTCGATGCCCGCATGGCGCAGGCCGAGCAGGATGCGCGCGCGCGCGAAGCCGAGGCCATCGTGCGTCGCTACACCCGCCGCGCACTGGTGGCCGCACTCGCCACGGTGGCGCCCGGCACCGATCTGATCATCCAGGGCGGGCTCGCCGCAGCGATGCTCCACGAGCTCTCGCGCCTGCACGGGCGTAGCCTGCGCGAGCTCGATGTCGATGCCTTCCTCAAGGCCGCCGGTGGCCGCGTGCGCAGCCACAGCGCCGTCCTGCTGGCGATCGCCGGCAACGGGCTGAAGGCCTTCCCGGGTCTGGGCACGCTCGGCGGCGGGCTGGTCCACGCCGTCGCCTACGGCCTGCTGTTCGACGCGCTGGGCCGCGCCGCAGCCCAGGCGCTGACCGAGGGCAGTGCGCTGGATCGAAGCGCCACACTTGATGCCTTCGAGGCCCAGCTCAAAGCGCCGCGCGCGGAAGCCCTGACACGACTGGCCCGCCTCGGCTTCGAAGCCCTCCGGGGCGAAACGGAAACACGCCGATGAAAACCCTCTTCCAGTCCGGCTTCGCGCTGGCCGCCCTGCTGCTGATCGATCTCGCACAGGCCGAGCGCTACGTCATCGATCCGGTGCACAGCCGGGTGCTGATCCGGGTCTCCCACGCCGGTTTCGCCCAGGCCATGGCGACGCTGTCGGCACCGCGCGGCCACATCGACTACGACCCTGATCTTCCCGAGCAGGCGCGGGTCGAAGTCGAACTGCCGCTGGATCGACTCGACTTCGGCGACGCCGACTGGAACCGCCGCATGGCGCGGCGCGACTACTTCGACAGCGAACAACATCCGATCGCACGCTTCGTCTCGACTTCGGTGCAAGCCGGCGCAGACGGGGAACTCCGCATCGCCGGCGAGCTCGAACTGCGCGGTACTCGCGCCCCGGTGGAGCTGCGCGCGCGCGTCAACCGGCTCGGGCGCGACCTGCCCTTCATTCCACGGCACAGCCTAGGCGCGTCGGCCACCGCACTGCTCGACCGCCGCGACTTCGGCATGGACCGGCATGCAAGCGTGGTTGGCGACGCGGTCGAGGTCTGGATCGAGGTCGAGGCGCGGCGACAGCGACGCGGCGGGTCGCCCGATACGAGCACGCGCGGGATCGCACCGGCGGATGACACAGAGGAAACCCGCGAGTCGGCGCAGCCGAGCAACCACGACCGTTCAAGCACACCCTCCGATGACAAGGACACCCGCGATGCCACTGCGAAGCACTGAAGCCACCTGGGGCTGGGGCAGCCAGTTCTTCCACTGGGCGACCGCGCTGGTGATCCTCGCCACCGCCTTCGTCGGGCTCACCATGGAGGACGTCGATGCGCTCTGGTACTACGGCCTGCACAAATCGCTGGGCATGAGCGTGCTCGGCCTGGTGCAGATGCGCATGCTGTGGCGCCTCGTCGACCGCCGGCCGCCCTATCCGGCCGGCATGCCCGCGTGGCAGCGCCTGGCGTCGAGCGGCGCGCATGCGCTGATCTACGCCGCGATGCTGGTGATGCCGCTCTCGGGCTGGCTGTACAACTCGGCGGCGCGGCGGCCG
>JBIJCA010000181.1:0-9499 GCA_044344935.1 Aquimonas sp.
GGTCGGTGCGGGCCATTTCGACGAGACGCGCTTCGGCGCGCTTGAGCTCGGTGACATCACGGGCAACCGCGATACGCAGCTGCTCGTCCTCGAACCAGCGCGCTGACCACAGCAGATCGACGACGCGACCGTCGGCGCGCAGATAGCGGTTGTGGAAGTTGCGCAGCGGCTCGCCGCACATCACGCCGGCGGCGGCCGCCAGCGTGCGGCCGTAGTCCTCGGGGTGCAGGTAGTCGAGCATGCGCGTTCCCAGCATCGACCCGGGCTCGCGCCCGAAGACGTCGCGGCCGCCGGGGCTGATGTACTGGAAGCGGCCCTCGCGATCGACCACGCAGACGGCATCACCGATCATTTCGATGAAGCGGGCAAGCAGTCCGGGCGTGGTCTCAAGCATGGGCTGCCCCGTGCAGACCCTGTGCCAGAAGCAGTGACGGGCCAGCGCCGGACGCAGGCCGCGCCCGCGCGCGGCGGTCAGGCCGGCCGGGCGCCGAACAGGATGCGCTTCTGTTCCTCGCTCATCGGGCCGCTGCGCTCCCAGGGTTTGCCCTTGGCATAGGCGGCTACCGTGGCCGGGCGCGCTGCGATCGCCTCGAACCAGCGCTGCAGGTTGGGGTAGTCGGCGAGCCGCATGCCCTGGCGCTCGTGGGGCACGATCCAGGGGTAGCAGGCCATGTCGGCGATGCTGTAGTCGCCGGCGATGAACGCGCGCTCGGCCAGTCGTCGATCGAGCACGCCGTACAGGCGCGCGGTCTCGCGCACGTAGCGGTCGATGGCGTAGGGGATCTTCTCCGGCGCGTAGACGTTGAAGTGGTGGTTCTGCCCGAGCATCGGGCCCAGGCCCGCCATCTGCCAGAACAGCCACTGCAGCACTTCGTGGCGGCCGCGCAGATCGGCCGGCAGGAAGCGGCCGGTCTTCTCGGCCAGGTAGATCAGGATCGCACCCGACTCGAACAGGCTGAGCGGCGCGCCGCCGCCGATGGGTGCGTGGTCGACCAGGGCCGGCATGCGGTTGTTGGGCGCGATCTGCAGGAAGGCCGGCTCGAACTGCGCGCCGCTGCCGATGTCGACCGGCACGATGCGGTAGTCGAGGCCGCACTCTTCGAGCATCAGGGTGATCTTGTGGCCGTTCGGGGTGGGCCAGTAGTGGAGGTCAAGCATGGCGGTCGGCGTCGGCAGGGGGCGCCCGATTGTGCACTGCCCGTGTGATGCCGACCGGGCAGGCTGCAACCGCACGCTCTGTGGCGTCCGCCGAGGCGGGCTCGCTCCTTACTCGAAGCTGTCCGCGTGGATGAAGTCCGGGCTCGGCACGTCAAGCCGGGTGGTGACGAGGGCGCGGCCGTAGGTCGTGAGGTTGACGGTGAGCAGCAGGGTGCCGTCCGCACCGATCCAGCTGTCCAGGCCGCCGCTGTAGCGGGCGCCCCCGCCGGGCGGGTTGGTGAAGCTCGATACCGTGGCCTGCACCACACCGGCGCTGGTGGTGAGGCTGACCGTCTGACCCGGCTGCAGGATCTTGCGTGGCGCCTGGCCGGGCGACAGCAGCCAGATCGCCTCGGTATCGCCGGGGCGGGTGATCGCATCGACCACGACGTCGCCATTGCTCAGCACCGCGACGGCGCGGAAGCTGCGCCACGTGCGGCCGGGCTCGGGCTCGAACGGCGGCACTGCGAGATCCACCAGGGCGAGGAGTTCGGGTCGCTCGCCGACGCGCACGCGCCACAGTCCGTCTGGCGTGCCTCCGCTGGGGACGCTCACGCCCGCGCTGAAAGCGGCGTAGTCACCGGCCACACTGAGGCTGCTGGTGCTGAAGGACTGCCAGCTCGCCCCGGCCCAGTTGGGCCCATGGAAACCGCTGGGTTCGTTGTAGGCCAGGCCGCGATGGCGGCTGCCGTCGAAGTGGAACAGTCCCGTGCGGGGCGCGCTGATGGCCGTTTCCGACCAGTCGGCGAAGTAGCTGAGGCGCGCGCCGCCGGCCGGCAGCGGCTGCTCGAAGCCGCGGAAAACCGCCGTGCTCGGTGTGATGTCGGGGCCACGCGCACTCTGCGCGAAGGTCTCTGCATTCGCCGCCAGCGCGCGCGGGGCGCCGCTGCAGAGCTCCCAGATGCCGCTGCGGCTGCCGCTGGCGGCGCGCGCCTGGTACACGCGGCCGTCCCGAGTGACCGACAGCCGGCTGAGGCCTGCCGAGGTGGCCGGAAAGAAATCGCCAGCACTCAAGCCGGGCGCAAGCGCTGGCTCGACCGCACTGGTGCGCAGGCAGGGTTGGTTGCCCTGGCCCGGCACATGCTTGCCGATGAACTGGTGGGACTGGCCGCCGAGGTTCTGCACATCGGCGGAGAGCACCAGTGCGCCGCCGGCCAGCATCCGCGAGTCGGCGAAGGCCGAGTTCGGGAACCGCCAATCCGGGCCGAGGCCCGGGCCAAGCACGCCGTCGGTGCCCGAACGTGCCACCTCGATGTTGCGCTGGGTATCCCAGCGCCACAGCCCGTGGCTGGAAAAGGTCGGTGCGGCCGGGTCGGCCGCGCGCCCCGCAAAGCTGCGCTGGCCGTCAGGGCCCGCGCCGCCTTCACCGGTGCTGAGGCTCAGGAATACATGGGCACTCTCGCCGCCGCTGCGACCGGGCCCGGTGGCGTCGCTGGCGTTCAGCTGGGCGTAGCGCCGCAGCAGGGTGCCGCGCTGCGCCCAGTACCCCGCTTGCCCGCTCGGGCTGCTGACGCGAAAGCCGAACTGCTGGGCACCGACATCGCCGATCCAGCTGTCGGTGAGACCGCGCGAGACACCGGCCGGCAGCTCGGAGCTCAGCACGCTGCCGCTTTCGGCGGCGACCACCCGCCAGCTTGGCGACTGCGCGTGGACGCTGCCGGCGGCCAGGGCCAGAGTCAGGATGGCAAGAGGAAATCGGAAGGAAGACATATAAACGCTCCAGCGCTTGGCGGGGGATGGATCGGCCGGAATGGCCTTGCGGTCGCGCGACCCGTGTCGTCCAAGCCTTGCAGCGGACTGTGGTGCAGCGCCGGGGCGGATGTTAGGTTTGCCGGCTGTTCGCGTGGGCACGCTGCGGCCTCGCGGCGGTAACGCTTGGGTAACTTCACTGCGCAGGAGCGCTTTGGCGCATCACGAGGACTGGCTTCGATGGAACGAACCGCCTACAGCTACCGATTCGGCAGCGCCGAATTCGATGAAGCCCGTTTCGAGCTGCGGGTCTCCGGTCTGCCGGTCGAGGTCGAACGCCGCGCGCTGGAGGTGCTGGCCTATCTGCTGCGGCACGCCGGCGAAGTGGTCACCAAGGACGAGCTGCTGCGAGAGGTCTGGGCCGGCCGCATCACCGTCGACAAGGTGCTGGCCAATGCCATCAACAAGCTGCGCAGGGCACTGGGTGAGCGCAACGCCGAGCACATCTCGACCCAGGCGCGGGTCGGCTATCGGCTCGACGGCCAGGTCACCCGCAGCGCGGTCGGCCGCCAGCTGGGCAGCGCACTGGCGCTGGAGGCGGGGCAGACGGTGCCGGGCCGCGACAATTTCCGGCTGCGTCGGCAGCTGGGCAACCACCGCGGCAGCGAAGTCTGGCTGGCCGAACACGCCAAGACCCGCGAGCAGCGGGTGTACAAATTCGGCGTCGACGGCGATCGCCTGCGCGCGCTCAAGCGCGAGGCGACGCTTTCGAGGGTGCTGCGCGAAAGCCTGGCCGAGCGCCACCACTTCGTCGCCCTGATCGACTGGAACTTCGAGAACGCGCCCTACTTCCTCGAATGCGAGTACGGCGGCCCGAATCTGCTGGAGTGGTCCGACACCGGCCTGGCCGCGCTGCCGCAGGCGCAGCGGCTGGCGCTGTTCCTGCAGATCGCCGACGCCGTCGCCGCCGCACACGCGGTCGGCGTGCTGCACAAGGATCTCAAACCCGCCAATGTGCTGATCCAGCCAGGCGACGACGGCGCGCAGATCCGCCTGACTGACTTCGGCAGCGGCCGCCTGCTCGATCCGGATCAGCTGGAGCTGCTCGGCATCAGCCGCCTGGGGCTCACGGTGAACGACAGCATCGGCGCCGACTCGTCCTCCGGCACGCCGCTGTACATCGCGCCGGAGCTGTTCGCCGGCCAGACCCCGACGGTGCGAAGCGATGTATTCGCGCTCGGCATCCTGCTGTACCAGCTGCTTTCGGGGCGGATGAACCAGCCGATGGTGCCAGGCTGGGAAGCCGATATCGATGACCCTTTGCTGCGTGAGGATCTGGCCCGCGCCACCGACGGCAACCCGGACCGCCGCTTGGCCAGCGTCTCCGAGTTCGCCGCCCGTCTGCGGGCGCTGGACGCGCGTCGGGCGCAGGTCGAATCAGACGCCCGTCTGCAGGCCCAGGCCGAAGCCGCGGCCGCCGCACTGGCGCGCGCGCGCGCGCGACGGCCGTTCGTTCTGGCCCTGATCGCTGCGCTCGCCCTGGGCCTTTCGCTGGCCGTGGTCCTGCAGCAATCCGCGCAACGCGCCCGGGCGGCGGCCGAAACCGAACTGGCGCGCGCCACGGCGATCAACCGCTTTCTCAACGAGGACCTGATCAGCCGAGCCAACCCGCTGGTGCTGGCGCGCGGCGCCGAAGCACCGCTGAAGGACGTGCTGCTGGCCTCGCGTGAGCGCATCGGCGCGCGTTTCGCCGATCAGCCGCTGACTGAGGCCACCCTGCGCAGCAGCCTCGCGAGTCTGTTCTCCGCGCTGGATCTGTGGAGCGAAGGTGAAGCCGAGGCGGCGCGCGCGCGGCAGCTGTTCAGCGCGGAGGTCGGCGCGGACAGCCTTGAGGCGCAGCGCGCGCGGGCGCTGCGGGTGCATCTGCTCAGCCGGCTGTCGCGCTTCGACGAGGCCAAGACCGAGCTGGCGCAGCTCGAATCCGCCGCCAGCAGCACGAGTAGCGACGCCAGTCGGCATGCCCATGCCAAGGCCGCCGCCAGCTTTCATTTCACCCGCGGCGCCTTCGCCGATGCCGTGCCGCAGCTGCAGACCGCACTCGCGACGCTGGATGCGATCGAGCCCGACAATCAGGCGCTTCGCGACAGCCTGCGGATCGACCTGATCATCGCGCTGGGCTTGTCCGGCGCGCACGCGCAGGCGCCGCGCGAGGCCGAGGCTCTGATCGCCGAGGCGCGTACACGCCGTGAGGACAGCGCGCTGCTGGTGGCCCTGACCCAGCTCGCCGTGGCCCGCAGTCACAGCTATCTGGGTGACAACGCGCGCGCCGAGGCCCTGCTGCTGGAGGCGCAGCCGGTGATCGTCGAGCGTCTGGGCGAGGCGCACACCCGTCATCTCGGACTTCTCAACGAGCTGTTCGCCGTCGCGTTCCGACAGAACGACTGGGCCAAGGCCCTGCCCTATGCGGAGCAGGTCGAACGTCGCGTGCGCGAACGTTTTGGCGCAGAACACAACATGAGCCTGGTCAGCCGCGGCAACCTGGGCCGCCTGCTCTATGAAACCGGCCGCGACGCCGACGCCGTGATCCACCTGCGCGCGACCCGCGACACGCTGGCCACCAAGCTCGGCGTGAAGGCGCCACAGGCCCAGGACCTGGCCTTCGTGCTGGCCGGCGCCGAACTCGAAGTGGGCGAGCTGGACGCCGCCGAGGCACTCATCAACAGCCTCGACCCCGCTGCGCTGGAGAACGGGCGCAGCACCGGCCAGTGGCCCGCCAGCATCGAGGCCCTGCGCGGCCTGCTGCTGTCGAAGCGCGGTGACAGGGAGGGCGCCCTCGCCCACCTGCAGTCGAGCCTGCCAACGCTGGCGACCGAGCCCAGCGCGACGGACAGCCGGCTGTTCCGACAGGCACAGGCGGCGCTGGAGAGCCTGCGGAGCACACGGCGCTGACGCGGGCGGTTCCCCGGCAGCGGGCTCAGCGTCCAGCGCGGAATCAGCGGGGCCGGCAGTAGGCCGATAGTCGCGCTGCGCCGCGGATCGAAGCCCAGCGCCCTCAGGGCTCTCAAGGTGGGTACCGAAAACTCCGACCGCGGCGACTGCCGGGCGCTCGACAGACGCGAACTCGCAGTCCGCACTGGACGAGGGTGCCCTGGCGCCGAACGGCAGACCGCGGGTCCGATAGACCACTCCCTCAAGGCGCACGCGGTACGCGGCGCCCCGTGAGCGGCGGACGGGATCTGCCGCCCGATTCTCCGCTCCAGGGCAAGCTGAGCCAGGCGCGGGCGCGGGTGTTCTGGTCGGTCGGCGCGATGCAGCAGCACGAAGCCGCTGCGCGGCGGGCGGCAACGGTCGCTGTCAATAGCGGAGGCGCCGGTTGCAGCGCCCCGCACACTGTCCTGTCGCTTCGCCGTCCAGCCGCGGTGGCTTGCGCTTGGGCGACGCGCAGCTCAGGGCTGTGCGCGCTCAGCGCTGCGCTCGCGCCGCTTCGCCAACGCGGCAATCAGGGCGCGCAGCGCGGCCGGCCGCACCGGCTTGTTGAGCAGCGGATAGCCCGCCTCGCGGCAGCGCCGCTGCAGAGCGTCGCCGCTTTCCGCCGTGATCAACGCGCCAGAGGGCGGGTTCGGACCGAGCTCGCGACGCAGGATGTCGAGTACCGCGAGACCGTCCAGGCTTTCGCCGAGGTGCAGGTCGACCAGCAACATATCCGGCCGCTTCTCGCGCACCTGCAGCAGCGCCGGCTCCAAACCCGTCACCGTTTCCACCTGCAGGCCCCAGCGCTCCAGCAGGGCGCGCATGCCCTCGAGGATGCTGGGATCGTTGTCGACGCACAGCACGTGCAAGCCCTCGACCGGCCCGGGACTGCTCTCGATCGGGCGCGGCGCCTGGATGGACTCGATCGGCGCGCGCGGCGCACGCACGCTGAACACGCTGCCGCGCCCGGGCAGGGAGCGCAGTGCGATCGGGTGATCGAGCATGCGCGCAATGCGCTCGCAGATCGAGAGACCGAGACCGAGGCCCTTTTCGCCCCAGGGCGAAGGCTGCTCCAGACGATGGAATTCCTGGAAGATCACGGCACTGTGCTCGGGCGAAATGCCCGGACCGGTGTCCCAGACCTGGAACTCGACGCAGTCGCCGCGCGCCCGCGCGGCCATCAGCACGCCGCCGTGCTGTGTGTAGCGCAACGCATTCGCAACGAAGTTCTGCAGGATCCGGCGAAGCAGTCCGCGATCGCTTCGCAGGGCCAGCGACGGCGCATGCACGCGCAGCTCAAGGTCACGCTGCTCCGCCATCGGCGCGAACTGTTCCTGCAGCGATCTGCAGAGGTCGCCGGCCAGAAAGACGGTCTGCTCGGGCTTCAGCGAACCCGAGTCCAGTCGCGAGATGTCGAGAAGACCATCGAGCAGGTCTTCAGCCGCACGTAGCGCGCTGTCGATCCGCGAGGACAGCAGGCGGGCATCGGCGTCGGCCTGTGGCTTGGCGGCCAGCGCTGCAGTGAAAAGGCGCGCTGCGTTCATGGGCTGCAGCAAGTCATGACTGGCGGCCGCCAGGAAGCGTGTCTTCGACTGGTTGGCGGACTCGGCTTCCTGTTTGGCCACCCGCTGCGCGTCCAGCGCGTGGGTCAGCTCGCCGGTGCGCTGTGCCACGCGCTGTTCGAGCGTTTCGTTGGCATCGATCAGCGCATGCTCGACGCGCTTGTAGGCGGTGACGTCGGTGAACGTGGTGACGAAGCCGCCGCCGGGCATCGGCCGGCCACGCATCTCGATGACGCTGCCGTCCGGCCGCACGCGCTCGAACACGTGCGGGCTGCCGCGCTGCATGTAGCGCACGCGTTTGCGTACATGCTCTTCGACATCACCCGGACCACACTCGCCGCGCTCGGCGTTGTAGCTGATCAGGTCGGCGACCGGCCGACCGACATAGACCATGCCCTCGGGGTAGTCGAACATCTCCAGGTAGCGGCGATTCCAGGCAACGAGACGCATCTCCGAGTCGACCACGCTGATGCCCTGCGAGATGTTCTCCAGCGTGGCCGACAGCAGCTCGCGATTGAAGCGCAGCTCCTGCGAGGCTTCGTCGAGCAGCGACACGACTTCGCCGAGATCAAGACCGGTGCCGCGCAGGGCCGTGGTCAGCACGCGTCGAGCCGAAGCGCCGCCGATGGCGCCGGCCAGCAAGCGCTCGGTGTATTGCAGCAGACCGCGCTCGGCCGCTTCGGCATCGCTCAGCGTTCGCCCGGTTTCGCGAGCGTAGTCTTCGAACGCTCGTGTGGTGGCACGCGCGCCAAGGATTCGCTCGGCGATCAGGCGTAGGTCCGCCACCGAAAGCCGCCCGCGCCACTCGGTAACCGCACCGACCGGGCGGCGATACCAAGGGTCCAGAAACGGCAGCGCGCGCAGGCGTTCGTCGATGCTGGGCCGATAGCGCAGCGAGAGCAGGATCAAGGCCGCGCTGTTGAACAGAAGGGTCCAGAAGGTGCCATGGGTGATCGCGTTCCAGCCCGACAGCCCGAACATCGCCTGCGGATTCAGAAAGGCGATGTTGAAGGGGCCCGTGCGGGTCCACTCGGCATCCATCCATCCCGCGTTGGCGAGCGTCGGCAGCAGCAAGGTGTAGGTCCAGATGGCGAAGCCCGCGCACAGGCCGCCGATCGCACCGATACGGCTGGCACCCCGCCAGTACAGCCCGGCGATGATCGCCGGGGCGAACTGTGCGACCGCGACAAAGGACAACAGGCCGATTTCAGCCAGGTTGCTGTGCGTTTCGGCAGCCCGGTGATAGGCGTAGGCGAGCAGGGCCAGCACGATGATCGTGACCCGGCGGATGCGCAGCACAAGCACTGACAGATTCGGCGGCGCACCGTTCGCGTAGCGCGCGGAGCGCAGCAGCGCGGGCACCACCAGGTCGTTGCTCACCATGGTCGCGAGCGCCACGGTGGCAACGATCACCATCCCGGTAGCCGCCGAAAATCCACCGAGATAGGCGAACAGCGCCAGCGCGTTCTCGCCGGCCGCGAGCGGCAGCCGCAGCACGTAGGTGTCCGGGTGCACGCCACTGCCTGCGAAAAGCGCGCTACCCGCGGCGGCGATCGGGAGCACCAGCACGCAGATCACCACCAGGTACAGGGGGAACAGCCAGCGCGCGTAGCGCAGGTCGCCCGGGTTCTCGCACTCGACCACGCCCACCTGGAACTGGCGCGGAAGGCAGAACATGGCGAGAAAGGCGAGCACGGTCTGCGCGACGAAACCGTCCGGCATGACGTCCATTCCCTGAGCTGCCAGCGTCTGCGCAGACAGCGGGTTCCAGTCCTCCGGTACGTAGTGGAGCGCGAACAGGCCGACTGCAACGAAGGCCAGCAGCTTGACCAGGGACTCCAGCGCCACCGCCAGCATGAGGCCGTGGTGGTGTTCGGTGGCATCGACCTGACGGGTACCGAACAGGATCGCGAACACCGCCAGCAGGACGGCGAGGTAGAAGGCCGAGTCCGCGAGTACGGGGCTGCCGCCCTGGACCGCGCTGGTGCCACTGAGCACCTCGATGCTCATCGCGCCCGCCTTGAACTGCAGCGCGATGTACGGAACCGCTGCGATGACGGCGATCACGGTGACCAGCGCCG
>JBIJCA010000261.1:0-6585 GCA_044344935.1 Aquimonas sp.
GTCGCAGGATGTCGCTGAAGAACACGAACAGCAGGATCGGGCCGAGGTAGATCGGCAGGAACGCCCAGCCGTTCGAGACCGCCGTGCCGACCGCACCGTAGAACGTCCATGACGAGCAGTACACGGCGAGGGCAAGGCTGTAGACGATTGGCCGCAGCCAGGTGCGCTCGGGATACAGCGGTCGGCGATCACCGTAATAGGCGACACCGAACAGGATCGCGATATAGACCAGTGAAACCAGCAGAAGCACCCAGCCGGCAATCATCGTGCCCCTCCCCCGGGTGATGGCCCTGCACGTCCGACCGATCGGGTGGCGCCGGCAATCGGAGAACCGATGCCGGGACCGCACTCGTGTCAGCGTGCTTTCTTGTCGGGCCCGATGGTAGCAGCCGGCGCTGGAGCGACTCGCCCTCGTGGCGTACCGCGACGGCAGGCGTCTGAGCAATAGACCACGGCGTCCCAACAGCGCTCCCAGCGCTTGCGCCAGCTGAAGGGGCGCTGGCAGACCGGACAGGTCTTCGCCGGCAAGGGTTTTTTCATGCGGAGACTCCGGGAGCTGCATCAACGCTCCGCAGCTGCTGCTCCGGCAGCAGCCGGAAACTGCGCATGGGTCGCGCCGGCGGCGTCTGCGCGAGCGCAGCGCAGTGGCCGGGCGCGGCAGGAAGCGCGCGAAGCAGAAACCGCCCGCCCGCGGCAAGTTGCAGTTCTCCCTCGGGCGCAGCGAAGCTGGCAGGATCGGTTCGCAGGCCGAGACCGCAGGCCTTCAGTGCGGCTTCCTTTCTTGTCCAGGCTTCGGTCAGGGCTTCGACGCGGTAGGCCTGGGGCAAACCGCGCCAGTGCGAAAGCTCGGCAGGCGCCAGGATCTGCGCTGCCAACACATCGGTGTCGCGCTGGATCATGGCTTCGATGTCGACGCCGACCGGCGCGCAGTCGAGGGCGATCAAGGCCTGACCGCCGCAGTGGCTGAGCGAGAAGTGCAGGCCGGCATGCTCGGGCAGTACCGGTTTGCCGAGCGCGTCGACCTCGATCCGGACCGCCTGCGGGTCCATCTCCGCCGCCCAGCCCAGCAATCTGCGCAAGGCGACGTGCGCAGCGACAAAGCGCCGCTGCAGCAGCGGCGTAGCGAAGCGAACGGCTCTCGCCCGCTCGGCGGGGTCGAGGATCTCGTAGTCGGCCTCCAGCGCATCCAGATGCAGGGCGACCACGCGCACGCAGCCGTCGCTTCGCAGCAGTGTCAGAGCAGTCACAGCGAGCGGACTCCTACCGTGATTCGGCCCGGCAGCCTGCCATGCCAGGTGTGGGTTCGCTGCGGTCGGACATCAGTCGCGGCGATAGGTCACGCCGAGGAAGAAGCGGTTCTCGTCGAAGGATTCGGCGGCAAGGTCGCTGCGACGCTGTGCACGACTTGCGCCGATTTCGAGCTCCAGATTGCGCAACCAGGCCCAGCGCAGGGCGATGCCGTACAGACTGTCGCGATCCTCGCGTGCGGCCAGCGTGTATTCGCGGCGATCGGTGCTGGCATAGAAGTTCAGGGTGAGCGTTTCGCGAAGCGGTCGCGAGACTGCGAGGCTGGCACCGCTGACGCGCTGGTCGAGAAGGTCGCTGCGCGCATAGTCCTGATCGCGCCAGTAGGCATCAACGCGCGAGAACAGGCGCGGACTGGTGCGCACGTGACCCAGCCCGAGGCTGCTTTCCCGATACACATCGGGGTTGAGGAAGGTGCTGCGCAAGCTCGGCACACCGACGGGCAGCTCGAAGTCTTCCAGTCGGGGCGCCGCGCCGATCAGGTCGGCCACCGCATCGGAGTATTGTCGCGATCCACGCAGCTCGAGGCGCTGCGACTCGTCAGGCAGCCAGCTGGCGCGCAGACGCAGCAGGCCGCCATCGCGATCTGCATCGTCTTCGAAGCGGATGCGGCTCACGCCGGCATCGGCGGAAAGCTCGACCCGCGCCGCGCGCCGATCCCAGCGCAGGAAACCGTCGAGCCGCTCGAACGACTGCACGGTATCGCTGAGCCGTTCGAAACGGATGTCGCTGAACTCGACGTGGGCCGAGCCCGAGCTGGTCGGCGAGAACTGGCGCAGGCCGCGAAGCGCGAAGTTCCAGCGGTCGCTGTTGAACTCGCGGGTGCGCTGCGCCCACGAGTCGATCCAGCGCACTTCCGCAAGAATGCGCGTGCGGGGATCAGGACGAAGACTGAGTGTCGGGCCGGTCACCAGCACATTGGTGCGCTGCTGGTTGTCCGGGCGATCGATGGCGAACCCGTCGATGGGCTGCCGGCCGAGGTAGTCCTCGAAGGTCCAGGCGAGCCGCTCGGGCAGGATGCGCCAAGCTGCGCTCAGCCCCATCCGAGTGCGGAGCTCGCTGTCGAAACCCGCGTCGCGGTAGTCACGGAATTCGGCGTCTCCGGCGGCTTGGAGGCTGAACCGTTCGCCCTCGCCCGACAGACCGAAAGCGAGACTGGGAAGTAGCACCGTCTCACTGACGGGATCCAGACGAGTACGCCGGACGTTGTCGCTGTGCTCGATCCCGAAGCCGAGCCGGTAGTCGAGGCGCAGGGGGCGCTCGCCGGGGCTCTCCTGGGCGACGGCGAAGGCGGCGGGCGCCAGCGCCGCCCACAATCCCAGAAGGAGCGCGAGTCGGCTCCGGCGCTGACGTCGGCTTGAAAGGGAGAGCATTGGCATCGGGTTTCTCCTTGTCGGGCTCGCTGTCGCGCATAGGTCGCGTGTTCGCCCGAGTCGCGGCGAGTGCGGCCTCAATTGGGGACGCGGTTGAAAGCCACACCTGCGAGGCGCACGCGGTCCAGCACGGCAATCGCTTCCTGCACCGCGTTGGGGGTGTCGCGACCATAGCCGGCGACCAGCACCGACAGCTCGGTCATGTTCGAGAGAATGCGCGCGTCCGGCGAAGCTGCGACCGCGGGCGCGTCGAGAATTACGCTGACAGCGTCATGCGTGCCGCGCAGCGAGTCGAGCAGCAACCGCATGCGTGCCGAACCAAGCAAGTCGCCACTTGCCTCGCGACGCGGGCCGGCGGGAACCAGCAGAACGCGCGGGACCCCGGTCGGATGCACGATCTGTTCAACCCGATCGACGCGCCCTTCGAGGAAGTCGACGAGGCCGAACGCATCCGCAGGCACATCGACCCGTCGATGCAGCTGGGGCGCACGCAGGCAGCAGTCGACGAGGATGACCGTGCGGCGCTCGTCGAAGGCCATCGCGGAGGCGAGGTTGAGTGAAACAAAGCTGCCGCCGCTGCCGTGCGCGACAGGCACCACGAGCAGGCTGAGACTGCCACCGCCGGCACGGGCAAGCAGCTGCGTGCGCAGGTCGCGGAAGGCATCCGCGGGCCGCGAGTCAGGCATGTCGTGGCTGACGATCCGCCGCGCCTGCAGCTGGTTGCCACTGAATGGCGTCAAGGTGCCCGCTCTTTGCGCGAGCGCTTGACCGGCGTGCTGGGGTTCGACTTCGTGGCGTTTGCTCATAGTGAGATCACTCCGCGACTTACCGCGGCCCAGGCATACAGGAGAAGCACACCGACAACCACGAGGACCGCTACACCCAGCTTGAGGAACATGCGGCGTCGATCGACCTTGGTGCGCAGTTCGGGAATGCTGACCAGAACCGGTACGGGCAGCGTCTGCGCCAGTGCCTGCGCGCTGCGGGCGCGCGGATCGATCTGCAGCAGAGCGAACAGCAGCCCGATCGGCACCGCCAGGCCAAGGCCGAGACCGGCGGCGGCAAAGTGCATCAGCCTGAGGCCGGTCGGTTGCAGGGGGAGTGCGGCAGTTTCCTGGATCCGGAAGGTCAGGCCCCGCTGCTCTGCATCCAGGCTCATGGACACGCGCGCGTTCTCGCGGCGACGCAGCAGGTCCTGGTAGATGTCGCGATTCACTTCGTAGTCGCGCGTCAGCTCGGCCAGTGATGCTTCACTGTCGGCGACGCGTCGGCCGCGGTCGAGTTCGGCCTCGAGCAGGCCATCGTTCTCGTTGATGCGAGCGCGCAGAGCGGCCATGTCACTGCGCACACGTGCCAGATCGGATCGCAACTGCTGGTAGAGCGGATTGCTGGCCGCGGCGACGTCGTTGCCACGTGCTCCGGAGGCTTCGGCCTGCTCCTCGCGCGTAAGCGAGGTTTGCAGATCCTCGATCTGGTGACGCAGGCGGACGACATCAGGGTAGGAATCCGTGTAGTCGAGAAGCAGCGTATCCATCTGCGCCTGCAGTTCGGCGATCCGCAGTCGGAACTGCGCCGAGCGCGAGCGAAGGTCGGAGACCTCGGCTTCGCCGCTGATCTGCGCCAACAGTGCGCCTTCGCGCATCTGCATTTCCGACAGGTCGGTCCGTGCGCCTTCGATCTGCGAGCGGATTTCCGCCACTCGAGTGCGCACGTCGATGTCGCTGCCCGGGCGCGCGTCCAGGTTGCCGGCGCGGAACTGCTTCAGGCGCTCTTCGGCATCGGTCAACTTGCGGTGGTACTCCTCCACCCGAGCGGCGATGAACTCGAAGGCCTCCCGACTTTCGCGCTCTTTCGCCGCCAGGCTTTCGCTGATGAACAGCTCGGCATAGCGACTTGCGATACGAAAGGCCCGTTCCGGTTCGGCGTCGGTGTAGGTGATGCGGATCAGGTTGAGGCCCGGGCTGTCGATACGGGTTCGCTGCTTGATCTCTTCGACCAGCCGCTCGCGCGGCAGTGGCTCGATTTCCGCTTCGTTCCAACCCCCTGCGGTAAGGATCTCGGTCATGATCGAGCGACTGAAGATGACCTCGCGCGCGATCCGCGCGCGATCGGCAACGCCAGTTGGGACAGCGCGTCCTTCCATCAGCGGCGCGATGATGTTTGCCTCGGCGACCAGGATGGTGCTGGCTGACTGGTATTTGCGCGGCAGCAGGATGCCGGTCGCGAGGAAAAGCAGTGCGATCAGACCGAAACCAGTCAGCAGCAGGGCACCGTGCCGGCGCAGTTCGGCCAGCATCATGGGCAGACGATTGAACAGCTCTGCACCCGGCGATGACGCCGGGCCCGGGAGCGACTGCGGTTTCACAGCGCGCGCTCCGGCACAGTGATCACGTCACCCGGCATGACTTCAATGTTGGTCTCCAGATCACCACTGCCGAGGATCGCACCGAGGCGAACGGGAACGGTCTGGGTTCCCTCGCCGCTGCGGCGATACAGGCGGGTGCGATTTGCGGCGGCGAACTCGTTGACGCCCCCGGCCTGGAGGACGGCATCCAGAACAGTCATCCCCTGCCTGTGGGGTATCGAAATCGGGGTCCGTACAGCGCCAGTCACGCGCACGCGCGAAATGAACTCGTGGCTGCGCAGTTCAGTCAGGATGACGGCGACCTTGGGGTCCCGCACGTAAGCGGCCAACTGCGTTTCGATGTCGCGGGCCACTTCTTCGGGATTGCGGCCACCGGCGGCGACATCGCCGATCAACGGAACCGAAATGCGGCCATCGGGTCGGACAGGGACGCTGACGCTGAGCTCGGGATTGCGCCACACCGAGATCTGCAGCTGGTCGTCAACACCGATGCGGTACAGGGCATCGCCCTCTTCGGCGGATTGGGCTTTGGAGGCTGTCGAAACAAGCAACATGAGCGCGGCGGCGGCAAATCGCAGCAGCGGGCTTGTGTGGAGTATCAAGGGACGCTCCCGGGGTTGGATCATGGGGGGCAGCTCTGTGAAGGCTTTCGCAGAACCACGGACGCTGAGATGATAGTGGCTTCCGGGCATAATGAGAAGCCCGTCACACTTGACCGCCGCGATGCAAACAGACGATTACCTCGCTGACTATGCGCTGCTCGGGCTGCAACCCGGTTGCAGCCTGGAAACGCTTGAACGCACCTGGCGTCTGGCGGTGCGCGACCTTCATCCGGATCGTGCGCAGGACGGTCTGGACAGCGATGTGCGGACCCAGCGCTTGCATCAGATTACCGGGGCCTATCGTCGTCTTCGCGGTTTCGAGCGCGAGCACGGTCGCCTGCCAGGCGGGCTGATGAAACCCGGTGACGCGGTTAAGGCCGGCGAGGCTGCCGGAGCGGGAGGGGAACCGCAGCGTTCTGACGCTGCGGAGGTCGAGCATGCTCATTGGCACCCCCCAGGGGCGAGTCCGGCTCGTTCGCGTCTCCTTGCAGGGCTGGCCTTGGTGGTGACCGGTTTGCTGGTGTGGGCGAGTCTGCGAACGGAACCCAGCGCGTCACCGCAAGCGGAGTTTGCGCTGACTTCATCATCGCCAACGTCTCCCCCGGGTGTCGGAAGACCGGAACCTCTGAGCCCTAGGCCCGGCTCTAGAATCCGGGTCGGCAGCACAGAAACCCAGGTGGAACGTCTTATGGGTGCGCCCTTGGTCACCGAACCGGATCTTTGGCAGTACGGGCCTTCCCACGTTCGTTTTGAACGCGGCCGGGTCGTGGGGTGGTACAGCTCCCCACTCAAGCCTCTGCCCGTGGATCTCGAAAGCCGATGACGGAGCACGGACGGAAGCTCATGCGTGCTTCACTGCTTCAGGTGTGCCACCGAGCTTGCGTTCGAAGTCGGGCAACGCGGACAACATGCGGGAACCGTAGCGACGGGTGAGCAATCG
>JBIJCA010000326.1:0-4540 GCA_044344935.1 Aquimonas sp.
CGACATGGACCGCCTCCAGACGCCCAAGATTGTCGTAGGCGTATTCGATGTCGGCCAGGCCAGCGATGCTGCGCCGCAGCGGTTGCCCTTGCGGGTTGATCCAGGTGCGGGTTTCGCGGCCTTCAGGCGAGCGCACGGTCCACTGGCGTTGGGCGCTGTCGTAGCTGCGCGTGCTGGTGCGGCCGTCAACGCTGACTGTTTCGGTGCGATCAACGCTGCCGAGGGCACCGCTGCCCACGGGCGTCGCGCTGCGGTGCGTGGTGACCACAGCGCCAGCGCCCTGCACGCGCGGGGCGTAGCTTGACCACAGGAGTTGTGGGTCAAAGCCTGTGTCACCCGTCATCCAGTCGCCAGCGCCGCTAGCGCGCGTGAACCTGCCGTCAGGGGCGCGACTCGAGTAGCTGCTGGTGCCGTCGCGGCGACCGCGGTATTCACTGACACCGTTCCAGCGGCTGTACTGGCGGCTGGCATGGCTGCGTCGGCCCTCGGGCGAAAGGCGCGCGCCCACTTTTGCCTGCCGGCGGGGTACGGCGTGCGCGTCCTGCAGCCATGTCTGGCCGGTCGCATCGACGTTGCCCTGCAGGCGGCCGCGACGCAACGGACTCCAGTCATAGGATTTCCACTGTCCGTTCGGGGTGCGGGCCGACGCGTACAGACCGCGCACACCACTACCAAACATCCAGGTCTGACCCGCGGGCAGGTTGGCACCGGCGAGGTAACCATCCGCACCCATCGGGTAGTCCGATTGCACCCCCCACGGACTGGTGATGCGGATAGCGCTTGCTGTGCGCGTGATCTCGGTGCGGTTACCGTACGCGTCTTCGATGGCGCTCAGCAGGCCGTCCGTGCCGTAGTGATAGCTGCGCAGCGCAGCGCCAGTCTGCGGATGCAAGGTGCGCAGATGCCGACCGCGCGCATCGAATTCGAGCACGGCCGATCCGTCGGCCTCGGGCACCAGATGCAGCGCCTGCGAGGCGCGATCCGCATAGGTCGTGCCGTAGGTGAGGATCCGGCTTGAGCCGTGGTCGATCAGGCGTATGCCGCCATCAGGCAGAGGCAGGGGAACCATATTGGTGCCGAAGCGCAGACCACGCGCGAACGCGCGATCTGGGTCGCTGGCGGCCCATTCCGCGGTGCCGCCGCCGACGCGCGTAAACACACGCCCTTCTCGGCTGATCTCGCGCACTCGGACACGGTTGCTGGCGAAGTCGACGTACTGGATCAGCCCCTCTGCTGTGACTGCGATCGCGTACAGCGAACCGATCGGCTGCTCGGTCGCGAGACCGCCTTCGAAGGTTTCGCCGAGGTTGCCGTTTCCGGCCACAGTGCGGACACGCCCTTGGGCGGTGATGCGACGCAGCCGGTTGCCGGCCGCGATCAAGAGATCACCGTTGTCCTCGAAAGTCATGGAGCTGACGGTGTCGAGACTGGCCTGAAGCGCGGGTACGTCTTCGCCTGTATCGCTGCCACCACCGGCCACGAGGGCCTGGCCCGCCGAATCGACGAGGTGAATCTCGGCACCGCAAGCGAGGAAGACCTGGTCACCATGGGTGGCCATCGCGGACACGCTCCATCCGCCGCAGGGAACGCCTTGGGCCTCCTGGCTGGCCAGGTTCTCGACTTTCGCGCCTGCGGAAACGCGATGTAGACCCTGCTCGCCAATCAGCACGACCCGTCCGCGGTGGTCCACAGCGTGCTGACGCGCGCGCGTCCAGATCTGAGTGCCAGCGGGACATTCGGGGGGGCCGCTGCCAGCTGGGCGCGTGTCAGTGTTCGGGCCAACGCAGGATCGGGCGAAGAGACGCTCTTCGCCGCTTGAAGTGCGCTCAGTGAGGGTTTGCCAAAGCAACGCGTCGGCCTCTTCCGTTTCGTGCAGGAAGATCAGGTTGCCTGCCGGATTGGGCTGCCGGGCGGCACGCTCAAGGTTCGGGACGACAGGCCCCCGTTCCAAGACGGCGCCTTCGATTGAGGGATTGGAAGGGTTGATGCTTCGCTGGCTCCCATCGCCATTGAAGAGAACAAGTGAGGCGGGGTCGAAAGCCCGGACTTCGCTGAGCATCCAGCCTCCGAAGCCCAATCCTTTGGCGTTCCACTGGGAGCTCAGAGACAGCGGCAAGGAGCCCGGTCGCCAGATCTTGCTCAGGATGACGTCGGGTGCGTTGCGGCGCACCCTGACCTGCTGGGAGAACGGATTGCCTGAAAAGCGTGCAAAGGCTTGCACAAAGTCAGCGCCGCGGGCGAACCGCATGCCGTAGTGGTAGTTCATCCGGAACTGGTAGGCGAGGCTTCCCTGCCAGCCGGAACGCTCATAGGCGTCCGTGAGATTCAGGTCGAACGCTACGCGGGAATCCACGAAAGAGCGGCGGCCGTCCGGGCCAGGCGCGGTAGCGGCACTCTGAGTGTAGCGACGCCCGAGAATCTCAAGATCCACCGTTGCCCTGAGTACGCTCGCGGGCAGGCTTCGGCTGGTCAGCCGAAGCGCGAAGCGAGACTGGAGGGTGCCCGCCTCGGTACGGTCACTGCGGTAGCTGAGGCTGTGACTTGTGCCCGCGACGGGAACGCGCAATCCCAGCGACTGCGTTTGGCAGTAGATGACGCTGCCGTCTTCGCATTCTTCACTCTTGGGATCGTCTGTCGTGTCGTCTTCCTCGACGCCATCGGGGTTGTCCGGATCGTCGATCCGGTTGCGTGGGTCATCGTCTTCGTCGCCACTGCTCGGGTCGTCGTCAAAGTCCGGATCCTGCGGTTCCTCGAAGTCATCCGGCGGCACATAGGGCCAGTTGCAGTCCCAAGGCGTCAGGTGGTCGAGCGGGGTGCGCCAGAGTTCGGCACCAGCGGCGTAGTTCTGCGCGAGGTGGGCGCGCTCTTCGGCGCTGATCCCGAGTTCGAGCAGCGCGGCGGAATCCGCAGCTTGGCCGCTGCCGTCGATGTCGATCTGGGCCAGCCCTTGCTCGACGCCCAGCAGCTTGATGACGCGGCCGTTGTCAGACGCCACCCATGTCCCGCCGCGGAAGTCGTACCAGCCAGCCGGCACGATCTCGCCGACCGGGAAGCCGATGAAGTTGTCCACGTACAGTCCGACCGGCTGGTTGAAGTCCACGCGGGTGGCGCCTGCGGCCAGGGCCTGGTCGGCAGAGAGTTCTACCGCATAGGTGTAGGCCGAGCTGGGCGGCAGTTGCCCGGGCATGCGCTCAGGCCCGCCATCACCCACGGTGTACTCGGTGGCACGGAAGTGCATGACGGGCAGCGCCTGCTGCTGGCCGTTGGTCAGGGTCATCGTTGCCGATGTGCCGGCCGGGAAGAACACCTTTGCCTGGCGGCTGCCGTCTTCGTCGGTCACCTCGCTGCCGGCGGCGAACTGCGCTGGGGCGTTCGGGCCAAGGATGACCGGAGTCATCCGACTGTCGGGGCGCAGCATGCGCACGTCATCAACGAGAGCCCAATCCCGCCACGGTGTACGAATGGTGCGCTGGGCGCGCAGTCGGTCGGGCTTCTGGAAATCGAGCACAACGTCGCCACCGCCGTTCACCAGCAGATCGTAGTGGCCGTCTGCTCGGGTATAGGTGTAGCCGTACTCCGGGTAGTCCAGCACGCGCACCAGCACTTGCGGCAGCGGCTCGCCCGCTTCGTCCAGCACTCGGCCGCGCGTGATCGCGGCGCGGTAGCGTTCGATCACGCCGGGCTGCAGACCCACCTGGATCGGTGTGGGGCCAGAACCGATGAATTCATTGGCATCGATGAAGTCGGTGACGATGGTCTGATTGATGGGCGGCGCGACGACGGCGGGGTCGGGCGGCGTGAAAGGCTGGATGCAGAAGGGATCCAGCAGGCCGTCATCGTCAGTGTCGGGGCCGGATGCGCAGCTGTTCTCGGTCGCCTCGAATCCGCTGCGGAAGATGCCGAGCGTTTGGCCGGTCTTGGCTGTGAGCGAGCCGCTGACGCTGAGAACAGGAGCTGTGTGGCCTTCAGTGGCGGCTGCCCAGCCTGGCGAGAGCGCGACGCCAAGAAGAACAGTCGCGACTGCGACGTTTGCGCGCACAGCTTTGGAGACGGCGCAAACCGCCGACTGAGCGGCGATCAAGAAACATTGCAGGCCCGTAAAGGACTCGTTCAAGAAATTGTGAAGAACGCGGATCATACGTAGCGCACTTGACAGGTTCAAGAATGGATTGAGATGGCGAACGAGTTCTCATCTCTGCCGCAGCAATCGAGGCGTGGCGCGGCGGATGGCCCCGGGCCCCGCGGGAGGATGGCGCCGGCGCATGGGCCCGCGTGAGACGGTCGACGTGGCGAAGAGTGTTGTTTGACAGGTGGAGCACGCGCCCTGTCCGGACCCTCTCCCCAACCCCTCTCCCGCGGGGAAAGGGGCTCTGCGCTTGGAAATGCTTCGGCTCGCGGGCACTGCGCTGAGAGAGAGCGGTGCTCGGCAAGTGATCGGGCTTGCGCCTCGTTCGCCCCTCACCCCAACCCCTCTCCCGTGGGGAGAGGAGCTCTGCGCTTGGAAGTGCTTTGGCTTGCGGGCCCTGCGCTGAGAGCGAGC
>JBIJCA010000327.1:0-4531 GCA_044344935.1 Aquimonas sp.
GTCGGCATGCCGAGTTTCGCCGAGGCCCTGCGCGCCGGCACCGAGATCTTCCACGCGCTGAAGTCGGTGCTGAAGGGCCGCGGCCTGTCGACGGCGGTGGGCGACGAGGGCGGCTTCGCGCCGGACCTCCGCTCGAACGAAGAAGCCGTCGAAGTGATTCTGGAGGCGATCGGCAAGTCCGGCTACCGCGCCGGCGAAGACATCTACCTCGGCCTCGACTGCGCGGCCTCCGAGTTCTACGAGAACGGCAAGTACCAGCTGGTCGGCGAAGGCCAGCGCCTGTCGTCCGAGCAGTTCGCCGATTTCCTTGCCGGCTGGTCACGCCAGTACCCGATCATCACCATCGAGGACGGCATGGCCGAGGACGACTGGGACGGCTGGGCGGGCCTGACCGCGCGCCTGCGCGAGAACGTGCAGCTGGTCGGTGACGACCTGTTCGTGACCAATCCCAAGATCTTCCGCGAGGGCATCGCCAAGGGCATCGGCAACGCCATCCTGATCAAGGTTAACCAGATCGGTACGCTCACCGAGACCCTGGAGGCCATCGCCATGGCCGAGGCCGCCACCTACGCGCAGGTGATCTCGCACCGCTCGGGCGAGACCGAGGACACGACGATTGCCGATATCGCGGTGGCAACCACGGCGACCCAGATCAAGACCGGCTCGCTGTGCCGCTCGGATCGCGTGGCCAAGTACAACCAGCTGCTGCGCATCGAGGAAGCGCTGGGCGCGGGTGCGCGCTACGCCGGTCGCGCCGCGTTTCCGCAGCTGAAGCACTTCCGCTGAATTGTTGGCCCGGTCTGGGCGCGCATGTCCCGTCTGATCACCCTCGTGCTGCTGGCCCTGCTGGTTTACCTGCAGGTGCAGCTGTGGACGGGTGCCGGCGGGCGTGCGCCGGTCGACGACCTGGCCAAGGCGGTGGAGCGCCAGCGCGCCGAGAATGCGCGGCTTGAGACCCGCAACGCCGCACTCGAGGCTGAGGTGGTCGACCTCAAGGAAGGTCAGTCCGCCGTGGAGGAGCGCGCACGCGCCGAACTCGGCATGATCAAGCCTGGCGAAGTCTTCTATCGGGTGGTCGACGCCGACGTCGTGCCTGAACCGCGGCACGCGCCGGGCGTGGATCCGGCACAGCCCACCGCCGTTGAGCGCGAGGCCGACCAGTGATGCACGCTGCGCTGAGCCCTGAGCGCGTCCAGGCCGCCGCGATCGAATGCAGCACCGCGTGCGTGGCGGCGCCGCGATGAAGCCGCAAGGGTCGCGATGAACGCACCGATCTGGGCAATTCTGCCGGCCGCCGGCAGCGGCCAGCGCATGCGCAGTGCGGTCCCGAAGCAGTATCTGCAGCTTGCCGGTCGCTCGGTGCTGGAACACAGCCTGCGGGGGGTGCTGGCGCACCCGCGTGTCGTTGGCGCGATCGTGGCCTTGAGCTCGGACGATGCGTACTGGCCGGGCTGGGAGGCACTGCAGGGCAAGCCGGTCCTGCGGGTCGAAGGCGGCGCCGAGCGCGCTGACAGCGTCGCGGCCGCGCTGCGGCTGCTGGCCGCGCAGACGGATGAACCGGTCGCGTGGGCGCTGGTGCACGACGCTGCGCGCCCGTGCTTGCGCCTGCCTGATCTGGATAGGCTGATCCAGCGCTGCCTGCGGGCAGGCGAGGGGGGGCTGCTCGCGGCGCCTGTGCGCGACACGCTGAAGCGCGTCGATGCCGGACGCGACGCGGCTGAACAGTGTTCGCTGGGCACCGAGCCTCGCGCAGGTCTCTGGCGTGCCTTGACGCCGCAGTTGTTTCCGCTGCGCGCTCTGCGGGCAGCGCTTGAGGACGCACGCACTGCGGGCCTCACGGTTACGGATGAAGCGATGGCGATGGAGCGCATCGGGGCGCGCCCGCTGCTCATCGAAGGCGCCGAAGACAACCTGAAGATCACCACGCCGGCCGACCTTGCGCTGGCGGAGTTCGTGCTGGCGTCGCGCAGCGCGTTCGAGCCGACCAGCTAGCTCTCCCGGTGGGTCCTGCCGCGGCGTGCGCGCACGCGTATCGCCGTGTTTCCAGCGGCGTGCTTTCGGGGCGCCCAGTGCCCGCATTCCCATGGCGTGGGGGCCCTGCCACGCCGGCCGTTGTCGCCCGCGCGGACGCTGGCTGCACAGATGCCCGACAAGCCGTCAGAGACCCGGGGTGGGTGGACGTGCTTTGGGGCCAGCCCTGGCAGGGGCGCCGATGACTTTGCCCCTGGGCAGCACCGGCGGCCGCGCGCGCTTGAGCGGCTTCCGGAACTGCAGCGTCAGGTCTTTCCCGGCGCAGAGTTCAGCAGTTCGGCGATGTGCCGATCCAGGCGCTCGATGGCCTGCCGAGTCGGCGCCTCGTTGAAGCTGTCTTCCAGCGCGGCTCGCGCGCTTTCGATGTGAGCGGCGAGGGCTGAGGCGCCGGTGAGTCGGGCGGCGCCGAGCATACGGTGCAGCAGCCCCTCGGCGCGGGCGCGGTCGATCGCGTTGCCCGTGCAGGCGGCGCGAAGCGCCACCCGTTGGGCCGGCAGTTCGGCCAGCAGCAGGGCGCGCAGCGACTGCGCGATCGAGATCCGGCCGTTCGCGCAGGCCAGCGCACGCGCCTCATCCCAGGGCGGCGGCGGCACAGCCAGTGCCTGCAGCGCCTCCAGCAGGGCGCCGACCTCGATCGGCTTGCGCAGACTCATGACAAAGCCCGCGTGCTCAAGGCGCGCCTGCTGAAGAGGATCGATGTCGGCGCTCAGCGCGATGGCAGGGTGCTCGACGCCGCGCGCCCGCAGCGCAGCCAGGAGGTCTTCACCCGCGCCGTCGGGCAGCCGCTGATCCAGCAGCAGGCCCGCGAAGCTGTGCAGATCGGTGCGCGCCAGTGTGCTGCTGCAGTCAAGCGTGTGCTCGACCGCAAGGCCCCAGCCACCCAGCGTGTGCAGCAGCCATTCGGCACCGATCGGGTCATCTTCCACCAGCAGCAGTCGGGCGCCTTGACCGGGCGTTCTGGCAGACATCGGTGCGGGCCTCATCCGTTATCCTGCGGAGCATGCGTGTCTCGACTGCCCGGCTCAAGCCCTCCCACGCCCTGATGGCAGCGCGCGCGCTCTGCATGGCGCTGCTGCTGGGTGCCGCACCGGCGCCAGCCCGTGAGCTGGTAGCCAAGGCGGAGCGCATTCAGCAGGGCCCGCTCGTTGCCGAAGGAGTCGAGCTGACTCTGCAGGCAGCGCAGCAGCCGGGCGCAGGCCTCGGCCTGCAGATGCGAATGCAGCGGCTGGATGTGGCCGCGCTCGGTTTCGCCCACAGCCGTTTGGACTGGCGCTGCGAGCTTCGGCCGCGCGACGTCGACGTGTGGCGTTGCGCTGGGCCGCTGCGTAGCGAAGCCGGCAACCTCGGCGAACTCGCGCTGGATTTCGATCGCGGCACGACCGAACTGGCCCTGCTGCGCGGTCGCGCACGGCTGCAGGCCGTGTTGCCGGCTGAGCAGCAGGGGGCGATCGGACTGCAGGCCGAGCGCGTGCCGGCCGAATGGCTGCAGCCGATGCTGTCGACGCTCTGGTCGCAGGCGCGTCTGACCGGTGGCTTCATCAGTGCGGATCTGGATCTCGACCTCGCGCTGGACGTGCCGCGGATCGAGGGCGACCTGCGTGCAGAAGGTCTGGGTGTGGACACCGAGGACGGGCAGGTGGCTGCCGCCGGTCTAGAACTGCAGGGACGCATGGGCATCGAGCTCGGCGAGGCTGGACGTATCGGTCTCGAACTGGCCCTGAGCGGCGGCGAGCTGCTGGCGGGGGCGGTCTATGTGGCCTTGCCCGCGCAACCGGTCCGCCTGGAGCTCGACGCGCAGCAGCAGTCGGGGCGCTGGAACGTCGAGCGCATGGTCTGGGATGATCCCGAGGCCCTGCGGGTCGAAGCCAGCGGCGAACTGGATTTCGCCCTGGATGACGCCTTGGTCGGCGCCCGCCTGCAGGTCGCATCCCGCCGCGCCGACGTGTTGGTGTCGCGCTATCTCGACAGCATCCTGGGCACCGTTGGCCTGCCCGGACTGCAGGCCAACGGCGGCCTCGGACTCACGGCGCAATGGGACGCCGGCACCCTGCAGAAACTGCACCTGGAGCCCGACCAGCTGAGCCTGATCGATGGCCAGGCGCGCTTCGAGCTTGGGGGGCTTGATGGCGCTGTCGGGTTCACCCGCACCGATGCCGCCAGCTCCAACCGGATCAGCTTCGAGCGGCTGCGCCTGTATGGGCTGGAGTTCGAGCCGGGTGCGCTCGACTGGTCGAGTTCCGGCGGTGAGCTGCGCCTGCAGCGTCCCGCGCGCCTCGGTCTGCTGGGGGGTGCGCTGCAGATCGAAACCTTGCGTTGGAACGCTGCGGCTTCCGCGGATGCCGACGACCGCTTCGCTGCGTCCGCCTCGCTGCAGTCGCTCGACCTCGGCGCGCTGTCGACGGCGCTGGGCTGGCCGCCGTTCGTGGGTGCGCTGTCAGGCGAGATTCCCGGCATGCACTACAGTGCTGGCGTGCTGGCGCTGGAGGGCACGCTGCGCATG
>JBIJCA010000328.1:0-4514 GCA_044344935.1 Aquimonas sp.
TCGTACTTCTTGCCGACCATGAAGCCGGTGATGTTCTGCAGGAACACCAGCGGGATGCCACGCTGGTTGCACAGTTCAATGAAGTGCGCACCCTTCAGCGCAGACTCGGAAAACAGGATGCCGTTGTTGGCGACGATGCCGACCGGCATGCCGAAGACATGGGCGAAGCCGCAGACCAGCGTCTTTCCGTAGCGCGCCTTGAACTCCTGGAACTCCGAGCCGTCGACCAGACGCGCGATCACTTCGCGGATGTCGAAAGGCCGGCGGGTGTCGCGCGGCACCACGCCGTAGAGCTCGTCGGTCGCGTACAGCGGCTCGCGTGTGGGCTGCAGCGCCACCGGCGGCTGCTTGCTGCGGTTCAAGTGCTTGAGAATGTCGCGGGCGATCTGCAGCGCGTGACGGTCGTTCTCGGCGAAATGGTCGGCCACGCCGGACACGCTGGTGTGCACCTCGGCGCCACCCAGCGATTCAGCATCGACGACCTCGCCAGTGGCAGCCTTCACCAGCGGCGGGCCGCCGAGGAAAATCGTGCCCTGCTCCTTGACGATGATCGATTCGTCGCACATTGCAGGCACGTAGGCGCCACCGGCCGTGCAGCTGCCCATCACCACGGCGATCTGCGGGATGTTCTCGGCGCTCAGCCGCGCCTGGTTGTAGAAGATGCGGCCAAAGTGCTCCTTGTCCGGGAACACTTCGTCCTGCAGCGGCAGGAAGGCGCCGCCGGAGTCAACCAGGTAGACGCAGGGCAGGCGGTTCTCGCGAGCGACTTCCTGTGCACGCAGATGCTTCTTCACCGTCATCGGGAAGTAGGTGCCGCCTTTCACCGTGGCGTCGTTGGCCAGCACCATGACTTCGCCACCGTGCACGCGGCCGATCCCGGCGACGAGACCGGCGCCCGGCGCCTGGTCCTCGTACATGCCATGCGCGGCCTGCGGGGCGATCTCGAGAAAGGGCGAGCCCGGATCGAGCAGGGCATCGACGCGCTCACGCGGCAGCAGCTTGCCGCGGGCGACGTGTTTCTCGCGGGCCTTGTCGCCGCCGCCAAGTGCGACGCGATCGAGCTGGGCGCGCAGGTCGGCGACCAGCGCTTTCAGGTGGGCGGCGTTGTCCGCGAACTCGGGCGAACGCGGGTCGATCAGGGAGTGCAGGGCAGGCATCGGGGGCGAAGATCCTGAGCGTTCCGCTTGAGGGTCGCGGAAGCGTTGCGGGAGCGGCGGCGCGGGCGGCCGCCAAAGCAGGACGCCCGGCTTCGAGCCGGGCGTCCGGTCAGCCTCAGATCAGCTCGATCGCAAGCGCCGTGGCCTCGCCGCCGCCGATGCACAGGCTGGCGATGCCGCGCTTGAGCCCACGTGTCTTGAGCGCGTGGATCAGGGTGACGACCACGCGCGCGCCGGAGGCGCCAATCGGATGGCCCAGCGCACAGGCGCCGCCGTTGACGTTGACCTTGTCGTGCGGGATCGACAGGTCGGCCATGGCCGCCATGGTGACCACGGCGAAGGCCTCGTTGATCTCGAACAGATCGACGTCGGCGACGGTCCAGCCGAGCTTCTTCATCAGCGCATCCATCGCGCCGACCGGCGCGGTGGTGAACCACTCCGGCGCCTGCGCATGGGTGGCGTGGCCGACGATGCGCGCGATCGCGGTGGCACCCGCGGCCTTGGCTGCGGCCTCGTCCATCAGAACCACCGCGGCGGCGCCGTCGCTGATCTTGGAGGCGCTGGCAGCGGTGATCGTGCCGTTGTCCTTGCGGAAGGCGGCGCGCAGGCCGGGGATCTTGGCCACATCGCAGCGCGCGGGCTCTTCGTCGCTGTCGATCTGTACGTCGCCCTTGCGGCCGGCCACGGTCACGGCGGCGATTTCATCCTTGAAGCTGCCGGCGGCCTGCGCGGCCATGGCGCGATTCACCGACTCGATGGCGAACGCGTCCTGGGCCTCCCGGGTGAAGGTGTACTTGTCGGCGCAGGCTTCGCCGAACACGCCCATGGCCTGGCCTTTGTAGGGGTCGGTCAAACCGTCCCAGGCCATGTGGTCGACCAGCTTGCCGTCGCCGTAGCGGATGCCGGCGCGGGCCGCGACCATGTGCGGGGCATTGGTCATCGACTCCATACCGCCGGATACGACAACGGAGGCCGAGCCGGCCTTGATCAGGTCGTGGCCGAGCATGATCGCCTTCATGCCGGAGCCGCAGACCTTGTTGATGGTGGTGGTACCGGCCGAGAGCGGCAGGCCGGCAGCGATCGAAGCCTGGCGGGCGGGGGCCTGGCCGAGGTTGGCCGGCAGCACGCAGCCCATGATCACCTCGGAGACGGCATCACCGGCAAGGCCGGACTGCGCCAGCGCGGCAGAGATCGCAGCGGCACCCAGCGTCGGCGTGGGGACGCCGGTGAACTGGCCCTGGAACGAACCGATGGCCGTGCGCTTGGCGCCGACGATCACGACGGAATTCGACATGGGGGATCTCCTGGAGGGGTGGGCGCCACGACCGGATGCCGCAGCAAAGCCTGCCGATTATCAACCGCGCGAGGGCGCAGGCCAACCGCGACTTTCGATACGCCAGCGCAGGGAGTGTGAGCGCTCCGCGTTCAGGCGCGTGGCCCAGCTTCGTGCGCTATGTGGATCGGCCATGTGGAAGGCCAGTCGGTGGAGCCACGCACAGCGGACGAGTGAACCGCATAGCGCAGATTGGGCCAAGGTAGGTTGGGCCAAGCGCAGCGCGGCCCAACATCGCGCGCCGACCGACCCTCGTGCCCAGTCCCATCCCAATCGCGACCGCGACCCGGAACTCGCCCCCCGACCGCGACCCGGCCCGACCGCCGACCGCGACCGCGGCCTGGAACTTCGCGATGTTGGGACGCGCCTGCGGCTTGTCCCAACCTACGTGAGCAGCGGCGCGGGGGACGTGGAGCGGGCCAAGCGCAGCGGTCGAGTGAACCGCCAAGCGCAGTTTGGGCCAAGGTAGGTTGGGCCAAGCGCAGCGCGGCCCAACATCACCCTTGCGAGCAAGCCCTCAGGCCGCGCAGGGCGTGGAGTGGCTGAGCGGCGTGGCAAGAAGGCCGCGCGCTTCGAGCCATTGCCGCGCGTTCTCTGCGTCCTGCTCGAACCAGGCCCGGGTCGAGCCCAGCCGGAAGCTGTAGCCCCAGGCGTCCATGTCGCGCATCAGACGTTCGCGACCGACGCCAGGCAGCTCGTCCGCCAGCAGGATCTGCAGGTAGCAGGTGGCGTCTTCTTCCTCGATGGAGTCGGTCGCATCGGTGTGGACGCGTTCGCGCCGCTCGGCTGGCAACACGATCAGATGACAGGCCTCGTGCAGCAGCGAATGCACGGGCGTATCGGCGCGGGCGAACACGCAACAGCCGATCACGCCGGCCTCGCCTTCACCCCAATAGCTGCCCGGAATCGTCTCGCCGTCAGCGACCCTGACGAACGTCAGTCCGTAGGACTGGAGCAGGCGCGTTGGCTCCTCCAAACCGATGTTGGCCAGCCGCAGTACGATCGGCTCGGCAGAGCCCAAGGGGCTGGTGGCGGACATCGGCGCCTACTCGGATCGAGCGCGGCTCTCTTTTTCGGGCAGGGCCACCGAAATGTCCAGGACGTCGTGCTCGCCGTCCTTCTGCAGATCGACCTTGACCGCGTCAACGTCGACGTTGACGTACTTGCGGATCACCTCGAGCAGCTCGCGGCGCAGCAGCGGCAGGTAATCCGGGCCGCCGCGGTTGCTGCGCTCCTGGGCGACGATGATGCGCAGGCGCTCCTTGGCGATATTGGCAGTCGCCTTGGGCTTGGATTTCAGAAAATCGAAGAGTCCCATCGTGCGCTCAGCCTCCGAACCATTTCTGCAGAAGACCCTTCTTCTCGACCTGGGTGAAGCGCATCGGACGGCTCTCGCCGAGGATGCGGGCGACGGCATCTCCGTAGGCCTGGCCGGCGGGCGACTCGGCATCGAGAATCACGGGCTCGCCCTTGTTGGACGAAGACAGCACATCCGGGCTTTCAGGAATCACGCCGATGGCCTTGATGCCCAGCACTTCCTCGACGTCGGCGATGCTCATCATCTCGCCCGCATCGACGCGCTTGGGGTTGTAGCGGGTCAGCAGCAGGTGTTCGGCGACGCGTTCGCCGCGCTCGGCGCGGCGGGTCTTGCTGGCGAGCAGGCCGAGGATGCGGTCGGAGTCGCGCACGCTGGAGACTTCCGGATTCACCACCACCACCGCCTGGTCGGCGTAGTACATGGCGAGGAACGCGCCCTTCTCGATGCCGGCGGGCGAGTCGCAGAGGATGATGTCGAAGCCGTCGTCGGCCAGTTCCTTCAGCACCTTCTCGACGCCTTCCTTGGTCAGCGCGTCCTTGTCGCGGGTCTGCGAGGCGGCCAGCACGTAGAGATTCTCGAAACGCTTGTCCTTGATCAGCGCCTGACGCAGCGAAGCCTCGCCGTGGATGACGTTGACGAAATCGTAGACGACCCGGCGTTCGCAGCCCATGATCAGGTCGAGGTTGCGCAGACCGACGTCGAAGTC
>JBIJCA010000329.1:0-4510 GCA_044344935.1 Aquimonas sp.
CGCATCGAGCCGGGGCTGAGCGCATCACTCACGAGAAACGTCGAACCGAAAAAATGGGGAGGCCCGGGCTCGTCCTGACAGGACGAACCCGGGCCTTCGACTCCCGCCTCAGGCGCGCGCGAAGCGCGGGCTGAGCTTGGACAGCCAGAACAGCAGGGCCGGGATCAGGACCACGGCGCCGATCATGTTCATGATGAACATGAAGGTCAGCATCAGCCCCATGTCGGCCTGGAACTTCAGCTCAGAGAACACCCAGGTGCCCACGCCTGCAGCCAGCGTCAGCGCGGTGTAGAAGATCGCGATGCCCGTGGTCTTCAGCGCGATGAAGTAGGAGTGCGTCAGGTCGTGACCCTGCTTCAGCGCTTCGGCCATGCGCGCGTAGATGTAGATGCCGTAGTCCACGCCGATGCCGACGCCGAGTGCGACCACGCACAGGGTGTTCACCTTCATGCCGATGCCCAGCTCCACCATCAGGGTGTGGCCCAGTTCGGTGACCAGGACCAGCGGCAACAGGATGCACAGGGCCGCGACCAGGCTGCGGAAGCTGATCAGGCACATGACGAACACGGCGGCGTAGAGCAGGTAGAGAATGGTGTGCTCGGACGCGCGCACGGTGTCGTTTATTGCCGCCATCACGCCGATGTTGCCGGTGCCCAGACGCAGATTGACCTCGTCGGTGGTGTAGGTCTCGCCGCGTGCCTCGGCCTCCTTCAGCAGCCCTTCGTGGCGGGCGCGGAAATCGAGGTGGTAGGCGTTGTTGGCCTCGCGGAACTCCTTCACCGCAGCGACGATGCGATCGATGGTGGTCGCCTTGTGGTCGCTCAGGAACATCATGATCGACATGGCGCTGCAGTCGGAGTTGAGCAGGCCGGTGTCGGTCTCGAAGCTCTGCGTCGACAGCCGCAGCGAGTCGCCATCGCGCGGCAGGGTGCGCCAGCGGATATTGCCCTCGTTGTAGCCGGCGTAGACGATCTTGGCCGCCATCGGCAGGCTCATGACCTGCTCGACACCCTCGACATTGCGCATGTGCCAGCTGAAGCGATCGAGCAGCTCCATCGCCGCATAGCTGGTGGTGCAGGCGGACGGACCGGCCTCGGCGATCACGTTGAGGATGTCCACGCCCAACGCGAAGCGCGAGGAGATCATCTCCGCGTCCTGGTTGTAGCGCGCCTCCGGCCACAGCTCGGCGACGCCGGCCTGGGCGTCACCGATCATCACCTTGTCGCCCTCGCGCTCGGCGAAGTACCAGCCGACCACGCCGACCGTGACGAGGATGAAGGCGGGCAGCGGCCGGCTGCCCTTGGCGAGGAAGGCCCATATGCGGTCGAACTTGGTCAACTGGCGCAGGCGGAACTCGCGCTTTTTCTCAAGGTTGCGCAGGCGGGTGTAGCTCAGCATCACCGGCAGCAGGACGAGGTCGGTCAGAATCGTCAGAGCGACGCCGATCGTCGCCGTGATCGCCAGCTCGCGGACCATGTCGATGGGGATCACCATGATCGCGCCGAAGCCGATGCAGCCGGCCACCAGCGCCACCGTGCCAGGCACCAGGAGCATACGGAACGAGGTCTTGGCGGCCTCCAGCGGTTCGACCGCATACTTCGCGCGGGCGCGCAGCTCGTCGACGCTGCCCTCCTCAAGTCCGCCGAAGAAGATCTCTCCGCGGAAGCGATTGATCATCTGTTCTCCGTGACTGACTGCGATCGCGAAGATCAGGAACGGCGTCAGCATGTTCATCGGATCGATGCCGAACCCGAGCAGTCGCAGCGCGCCCAGCATCCACACCACCGAGATCAGCGCCGCGAACACGGTCAACGTGGCCAGCTTGACCGAGCTGGAGTAGATGAAAAGCAGCAGCCAGGTCATCGCGATGGTCAGGAAGAAGAAGTAGAGGACCGAGCGCGCGCCGTCGGCGATGTCGCCCACCATCTTGGCGAAGCCGATGATGTGGACGGTGTAGTTCTCGTTCTCGTACTTCTGGCGGATGTCCTCGAACTGGGCAGCGACCGCCTGGTAGTCGAGGCGCTGGCCCGAGTCTTCCGGAATCAGGTCGGCCCAGACCATCGCTCCGGAGAAATCACGCGACACCAGCTGGCCGACGATGCTGGCCTTGACGATGTTGCTGCGGACCGTGGCGAAGTCCTTGGGCGTTGCCGTCCAACCCTCCAGGTTGGGCGTGAACTCCGGCGGGATGACGTTGCCGCCGGCGAAGCCATCCTCGACCACTTCGACAAAGCGGACGTTCGGGGTGAAGATCGAGCGCACGCGCGCATCGTCGGTTTCGTCGATGGCGACGACGTCCGCCGTGACCTTCTCCATGAGCTGGAAGAACTCCTGGTCGAACATGTCGCCGTCCTTGGCCATGACGGCCACCAGGACGCGGTTCGCACCGCCGAAGTTCTGCTCGTACTCCAGGAAGGTCTGCATGTACTCATGGTCGAGCGGGATCTGCTTCTTGAACCCCGCATCGACCCTGAGCTGGCTGGCGAAATACAGCATCACCACGGTGACGAGCGCGAACAGCACGAGCACCACCGGACGTGCGCCGAAGACGAGGCGCTCGGCCGTGCGGTGCAAAAAGGTATCGTTGTTGGAACTGGATCCGTGGGCCATGGGATTCACTTCAGCTGGGTGCGGCCGAGGCCTTTCTCGCCGGCGACAACAACATCGCGGGCACCGATTGGCAGAGCGGCGGACAGCACCGGGGTTTCCTGGCGCTCGTTTATGTAGAAGTCCTGGGTGAAGCCGCTGGCCCCGGCAGCACGGTGCAGCAGCACGCCGTTCGAGCCCACCAGCAGCACGCTCCCGTCCGCCAGCACCGCCCCGCCCTGCAGGCTGAGTTCGGTCCCTGTGTCGAGTTCGGCCCAGGTGTCGCCCATGTCGGTGGTCTCCTGCACATTGCCGCGCAGGCCATAGGCCAGGAGGTGACGCTGGCCCAGCGCGAGCACGCCGAACATCGAGCCCTCATAGGGCAGGCTGAGACGCTGCCAGCTGGCTCCGCTATCCACTGAACGGAAGGCTGCACCGCGCTCGGCGACGACCATCAGCGCTCCATCGGGCGTGCGCGCTATGCCGTTCAAGTGAGGGTCCTCCTCCTCGTCGAGCATGAGCGAGTCCTCGTCGAGCAGCCAGTCGCCGTCTTCGCCCTCAGCGGACTCCGAGTCCGCCGCTGCGACAGGCGCGGCTTCGCCGGTGGCTTCCACAGCGGCGGCTGGCTGCGCATTGGGGTCGACCTGGGTCCAGGTCTGACCGCCGTCGCGGGTGACGAGCATGAGGCTGTAGGCGCCGACGGCGATCACTTGGTTTGCATCCAGCGCGATCACATCGAGCAGGGGCGCACCCTGGGTGGGATCGAACTCGGCTTCGAGATCGTCCTCGGGCAATGGCTTCCAGCGGTCTTCGCGCTGGATAGTCCAGGTCAAGCCGCCGTCCTGGCTGGCGAGAATGAGTCCGTCATGCCCCACCGCCCAGGCGCGATCGCCGACGGCGGCGACGCCGGTCAGGGTGGCGCGGGTCGGCACGCCTTCGATCTGCCGCCAGTCGCTGCGCGACTCGGAGACGGCGATATGGCCGCGTTCGCCCACGGCGATGGCGCGATTGGCGGCTTCGGTAAAGTCGAGAAACAGGCCTTGTTTCAGAACAAGCGGCCTGAGTTCAGAGGTGAGGGCGGCGGGCTCAGCCGTCTCGGCCACTGCCCTTCCGCCGGCGAGCGCCATCGCAATGCCTGCGGACGCTGCCGCGAGCTTGAAGATCATCGTTGCCTCCCATTCGTCGCCAGGCCACTCCAGACCTGGCGCACAAGCCTTCTTCGATGATGGCAGTCCCGCAGCGCGGGTGCCTCTGTGCCCACGCTATCCGGAAGCCCAAAACAAAGCCAGCCGCGACTTGGAGATCGCGGCTGGCCGGTGTTGCGCTCCGCGGAGCCTGACGGCTCGACGTCAGCGGACGCCGCGCGCGCGCAGGTTCTGCGGCGAGTAGCTGTCAGGCGTGCTCTGGTGCGAGAAGTCGACCATTTCGTCTTCGTTGTCGAGACCACTGACGATGTAGCGGCCCGACTTGAGGTCGTGGTGGGTTTCCAGCGTGGTCCAGAACACCGGGACCTCGTAGTAGTTCACCGAAGGCGCTTCGGAATAGCGCCAGATCTCGCCCTGGCTGTCGTAGTGGTCAAGCACCAGGATCTGCCAGCTGTCCTCGTCGACGTAGAACGTGCGGCGCGGATTGATATGGCGCTGGCCTTCCTTCAGCGTGGCGTCCACCACCCACACGCGGTGCAGCTCATAGCGCAGGTGGTCGGGGTTGATGTGATTGGGACGAATCAGGTCAGCCACCTTGATCTGGTCGCTGTGGGCCTTGTAGGAGTTGTACGGCACGTACATTTCCTTCTTGCCCACCAGCTTCCAGTCGTAGCGGTCGAGCGCGCCGTTGAACATGTCGGTCATGTCATTGGTGCGCAGACCGTCCGACGCGGTGCCGGGATTGTCATAGGCGACGTTCGGAGCGCGGCGGACACGAC